>NZ_JAKTNR010000001.1:0-374646 GCF_022760855.1 Thermus albus | reverse complement strand
GCCTTCTTGTAGGCCTCTCTGCGTTCCCGAAGTGCGGCATTGTAAAGCTGACGGCACAAGGAAAGTACCTTTTCCAGGTCTCGCTTTTGGGGTTTGGTGGGGTAGAGACGGTACTTGAAAGCCTTTCTGAGCACCGTACCTCCATACCCATGGTAGCACATCTGTTGCTGTTGCTTTGAGACCATAAACCAAATAAAACTCCGCGTGTGGGGGGCTAAGCGACCTTCGGTCCCATGTAGCTTCGCTGACCCATGTATCCCCGGTTTCAAAACCGGGGGATTATAGCCCCCCACACCCCCCTTTCTCTAACCCCCTAAGGGTTAACGGGGCCAGCCGTTCAGGCCCCGTTAACCCCCTTCCGGCTACCCTTCGCCAATGGAGGTGGGTGCGAGGTTGGGTAAAGAAGGCGCCAACCAACCCTGGGTTCTCCCAGGGACGCCCCCTAGACCATGCCCTTAAGCCTGTGGGACCTGGAGGGATACAATCTCTTCCTAAGCGAGGTGGAGGATGCGCAGAGTCTGGTTTTTATTGCCCTTGCTCTTGCTGGCATGCGGTCCAGCGGGCCCGAGCCTCACCCTCTTCCCGAGCCGGGCCTTGGTGGGGGAGGAGGTGGAGGCAAGCCTTTCCGGGATGACGGCCCAGGGGGCCCGGGTGTGGGTGGGGGAGGCCGAGGCCCAGGTCACCTCGATTGAGGCCAGGCGGGTGCGGTTCCGGGTTCCTGAGGTGCCTGGTGGGCCCAAGCCCGTGCGGGTGGTGGCGGGAGGCCGGGAAGCCCGGAGAGAGCTCGGGGTGCTGGGGCAGGTGGACCCTAGCCGGGTCCTCCTCCGGCTACCCTTAGGCCAAACCCCTAGGCTTCCCGCAGGCTTTACCCTTTGGCGCCGGGACGATCTGGCCGGCTGCGGCTTTGCCCTGGCGGAGCTAGGGTACACCGGAAAGGAGCTGGGGAAAGCCCTGGAGGAGCTCGAGGCCCTGGACCCCAGCTACAAGGCGGACCCGGAAAGCCTCTGGAGCCTGGGAGGCATCAGCGGCGGCGAGGCCGTGGGCGCTTACCGGGCCCACCGCCGGGGGTGGACGGGCCAGGGGGTCAAGGTGGCGGTCCTGGACACCGGGGTGGACCCCGCCATTCCCCAGCTCCCCGCCTACGACTTCGTGGAGGACGACCCCACGCCCCAGGACGCCTTTCCCGGGGGGCACGGCACGGGCGTCGCAGGCCTGGTGAAGGAGGTAGCCCCCGGCGCCGAAATCCTTCCGGTCCGGGTCTGCGACGAAAACGGGGTTTGCCGGGCCAGCCGGGTGGTGCGGGGGGTGTGCTGGGTGGTGCAAAACCACCAGGGCCCCACGGTCTTGAACCTCAGCCTGGGTGGGGACACCCCGGTGGAGGCCCTTAAGCTCGCCTTGCAGGCGGCCTTGGACCAGAGTATCCCCGTAGCCGCCGCCGCGGGGAACCAAGGAAACCAAGGAAGCCCCACCCATTACCCCGCGGCCCTTGACCTACCGGGCCTGGTGGCGGTGGGGGCTCTGGAAACCACGCCCAGCCCTCCAGGCTGGCAGCCCGCCCCCTATAGCACCCAAGGGGCCTACGTGGACCTGGCCGCCCCGGGCACCGGCCTAAACTGCACGCTTCCCGGGGGTGGAGTGGGGAGTTGCACCGGCACCTCCTTCGCCACCCCCCTGGTGGCGGGAGCCATGGCCCTTTGGCTCCAGGCCAACCCTAACCTGACCCCATCCCAGGTGCAGCAGAATCTCGTGCAGCACGCCGAGTCCTTGCCCTACCCGCCCCAGGCGGTAGGGGCCGGGATGCTGGACCTAAACCAGGCCCCTTGAAGCCCCCTTTCTACCCCCGGGGGCCTGGCCCCCGGGGGGTTACTCATGGAGCGTTCAGGGTGCGTTAAGACCCCCTTGGCTATCCTGGCACCCGGAATCCCCTGAAAAGGCGATTCCGGAAAGGAGAAGCCGTGAAGAGGATCGGCCTTTTAGGTCTTTTGGCGCTGGTCCTTCTGGGGCTTGCGGGGTGTGGAAGCGCCTTTTTTAGCGCAAGTCCTTGGGAGGAGGTAATAGATAGCGAAGACATGGTAGCTACCCAAGCCTTGGCTTTAGCGGATCAGGCGGAAGCCTTCCTGGCCGCGCAGTCCTTAATCCCCCAAGATGCCTCAACCCGACCCGTTACCGTGGCCCGGGATAGCGAGGGCATAACCGTGTTAGCTCTGCCGCGAGCCTATGAACCCCCCCAGACCCCGGAGGATCTGGCCCACACTCCCCTAGGGCTTGTGATCAAATGCAAGTCCACACCTCCCATTCACTGCAGTAGCGGAGCGGGGAAGATAGAGTCCCAGAGTGGGCGCTATCAGGTTCGCTGGACATGGAGGAGTATGGATGGAAGCCCGCGTGAAGAGTTGGTATCCGCAGAGGTGGAGGTGGGTTCCCAGGGGTATGATCCCGCAGCGAAACCGCGCCTAAGCTACAACAGGATTGGATTGCTGGGCTTCTGGGCAGATTCCCTTATCCAGTGGCCTTTTTTTGTGCACATCGCAGCTCCCTCACCCTCGCGCGCCGAAGCGCCTGCGGAATTCATAACTCCTCGGGACCCCACTCTTCCTTTCCTGGAAGCCTTAAGGAAGGCCTGCTGCGGCCTACCCACAGACTACCCCAAGATCTGGCCACCCGCGATACTCCTGAGGGAAGACATCGCCTTAGCCTTCATTCCTCTCCAGAATCCGCGGTTGGCAACGGCATCTTCTCCGGACGACTTGCTAAATGAGCCCTTGGGCCTACTCTATTTGCGGCAGGCCAGTAAGGGCAAGCTTACCAAGGCCGATGCTTCCAAACTTCTGATGTTGAGGTTAGTCCGTGAGGAGCCTGATTGGATGCTTATGGCTACCGATCTCGCTAACCCAGGCCAAACCCTGCGCTTCCTGGTGGGTCAGGTGGACTGGTGTGATGGTTGCTTTGGTCAGGATCCTCCTCCCCGGTACCTGGGGATTGAAGACCGTTTGAACGGTTCCCCGCTAGTGCACCTTCAGGTAGGCCCTCTCATGTTGCGGGGGATTGAGAAAAAGGACATCCGCCGCTAGGAGGAAGCCATGTTTCGGAAGATGGCTTATGCTTTGCTCTTGATCCCGATTCTTTCAGCATGCACGGGCCCGCAGATGGTCTGCAACACTCCAGTTTGTCCCATTGCTCATTGGCCCTTGAACGAAACCGCGGGTACCAGCGTGGCCGATGTGGTGCTGAACCCCATCTTGAACACGGGAACTGCCATGCCCGGGGCTATTGGGGGTTTTCCCACTGCCACGGGTCCCTGGGCAGTCGCAGGCCATAGCAATGGAGCCCTTTACTTCCCGGGCGACGGGGGCAGGTACGTTAAGGTACCCAGCACCCCAGACCTAAATACGGGCTATGGTGGCCTCCACCTCGAGGCCTGGGTGGCTCCGGTGCAGTGTGGGGCAGGGGCCTACTACCCCATTCTGGACAAGTGGGACACCGCCTCCCAAAACGGATATTCCCTGTACCTGGAAGGGATGGGTCCTGGGCAGGTGAGGGCGGTGTTGCGGATAGGCACGAGCACCTTCACGTCTACCACTCTCTTCCCAGCCAACTTTGACCCTAGCACCAGCAGCGGTACCTGGACCCATGTGGCGGTCACCCTGGATGGTCCTTATAGCAGCTTCAAAGTGAACGGTAGCCCAGCAGGCACCTTTACCGCCCCTACCGGAACCACCACCAACAACCTGGAGCTTTGGTTAGGCGCCTTGCATACCGCGCCAACGGGGCTTTACCATTGCGAGATCGCCTTGGATGACGTAATCCTTGGTGAGCTCAACCCCACCTATAGCCAGCAGTAGAAGCGCTGCGGAGGAAGCCATGAAGTTCAAGCGTCTAGGCATGGGCATCGCAGGGATCCTTCTCCTGGTTCTTGCGGGATGCGGGGGTAACCCCCTTGTTCCCCTAACAGTGGACCTTATAGACGGCGTAGGCCAGCCCCTCCAGCCCCTGGCCGCAGCCTGGCACGCGGGGCCTCCTCCTTCCACCCCAGGTAGTCCTTGGATGGCCTTGCCTACAGGCCAAAGCAGCTGGAGCCTGCCTTTGCTGGCCAACACCCGGTTCCAGGTTGCCTTTCTTTGCCCCGGGACGGGGGGTAGCCAGTTCTATGTGAGCCTGGACCTGGTCCGCAACGAACTGGGGTCGCACCTTAGGGTGCACTGCCCTAGGGTTTACGCCAGTCCGTTTGCGCCTGTGAGCGGGAGTGTAACGGGAGCCTCCCTTACCGCCGGTTGGGTGGCGGCTGAAGGGGTTAGTCAGCCCCTTACCGGCACGAGTTACGGGCCCCTAAACGTGCCGCAAGGAGTTAGGGAAGTCGGCGTCTACGGCACCGACAGCAATGGGGTGCCCTACTTTGGTCGGTCCGGTCCCGTCAACGTTGCCCCTGGCGGGAGTACCGTCAATGTGAGTGTTAGCCCAGTGGCGGGTTCTCTAAGCGTTACCGCCAACATGGGATTCCATTCCGCCGCCAGCTTAGTTCTTGGCAGCTTTGTGCAGCTACCGGTCGTGAGCTGGTTTGCTGGTAATCCGGGGTCCCTAACGCAAAGCGTTCCACGTCCTACCCTTTCCGGCGCGGATTACCTCCAGTTCTGGACGGAACATGTGAGCAGCTGGGCCATATGGCGTTACGATCCCAGCGACCCTGCGGTAGCACCGGGAGCGTCGCTGAACCTCTACGTTCCGCCCCTCAGCCTATCGGGGAACCAAACCCATGGCCCCAACACCCTACCCACCTTTAGCAACGTCGCTTCCTCTGGGTTTTCTCCCGGTCTGAACCTCTTGGGCTACGCCATTCTGCTGGCCGAACCCGGGGTACGGTACTGGCGCCATTTCATAAGCCCAGGAGCTTTGGGGAACGTCACCACCTACTACCTAGACCTGCAAACTGCTTCCGGATTCGCTGGGGTGGTACCCAGCCCAGGAAGTAGCGTACAATTGCTGGCCACAGCTTTTGCTGGCAGCCAGCCTCCTGCTGTCGGTGCCCCCAGTACCCTACTGGGCAACTTGTTGAGCGCCAAACCGCTTCCCAGCGAAACCATCCCCGGCCATAGCCTGTTTTTGGACAGGGCCTGGCCTGTCCACCTCGAGGTGGCCCCCTCGGTAACGTCGTTCACCTGGTAAAGCCCCTTACTGCGTCGTTCCCGTGGCCTTCTTAGCCACGGGAATGGTTTTGCCTGTGCGTTCAGGGTGCGTTAAGACCCCTTGCGTCATATTACAAGTGGAATCCCCTAGATAGGAGATTCCGGAGAGGAGTGGCTATGAGGAAGCTTAGCCTTTGGTTTCTAGGCGCGGTGGCTCTTCTAGGCCTCGCAGGATGCGGGGGTGGCACCCTCCCACCTCCCGGCAGCATCACCCTCACCGTTACAGATAGCCAGAACGTGGGGTATGCGGCAGCATATCAGGTAGGAAGTGGACCCTGGACGGCATTCTCTCCCAACAGCACGCACACCTACACCTTTAGTCTTGGCGGCAACAGTAAATATGGCGTAGCCGTGCGTTGCAATTCTGTTGTCCCAGGTAACCCACCCGAAGTTCATGTTATCCAGGCCACCAACGCTGAGCTGGCCAACCCTAAAGTTACCTGTAGCTCCCCGAGCCCCAGCACGGTAAACTATACCCTCACCGTGGATGTTACCAACGTCCCAGGTGTGATGAGCGGCGATCTAGTTTTGGTTAGCGGCCAAGGCTTCCAATCACCGGGCTCAGTCAGCCAGTCTGGAAGCAGCTTTACGGCAACGGTTAACCTAACCGCCCAAGCAGGGAGCCAGGATCTGCTGGTGGCTGTGTGGGATTCGTCTTCAAGCTCACCCCCCAGGGCGGCGAAGGTCTTGCGGAGCGTAAACATTAGCGGCGGGGGCTCGAGTTCAGCAACTTTCATGTCTGCAGATACCCTACCCTCAGCGAGCGTTTCCGTGGGCCTTCCATCTGGCTTTAGCCCCACCTTTGGCCAAGCCCAAGTTTACTATCTTAGCACCGACAACAAGGGGTGGGGATTAGTGGGTGGCGCGAGTGGGACCACAGCTCTCAACTTCCCCTACCGGCCAGTGGCGGGGTTTGCCAGCGGGGATCGCTACGTAGCCTTTGGCCTGGCTGGTAACGCTAGCAACGTGCTGGAGCGTTTTAAGGGTGCTGGCGGTGGGGCCATCACCCTGGCCTTACCGAACCCTTGGCCCGCCAATAGCCTGACTGTGACTTGCGAAGCTCATCCCACGGTAAGCGGGCTCAGTTACGCCGACCCGAACCTGAGAGCTTACACGATAGAACTTGAGAACTCTACTCTGATTTACCAGGTCACGCTGGGCAAGGGATGGCTGGGCAACGCTACCAGCTACACCGTTCCCGACCTTTCCTCCCAACTCGGCTATACGCCATTTGCGACCCTTGCAACGGTAAATGTTTCCATAACCGCCCTCCTTTCGCCAGCAAACGTCCTCAGCCTAGATGTCAATGACCCGGCTTCCTTTACCGCGACCACCGACATCTCCCTTGTCCACGCCACCGGCCAGTATACACAAAGCGGAATGGGCACCATAACCCTGCCCTAGGCGCCGTTGGCGGGAAAGCCAGGGTACCCGTGGGTATCCTGGCTTTTCTACAATAGGAGCCATGGTGCCTTTGGAAACCCTCAGGGCCTGGATTCAGGAGGACCTCGGCCACGGGGACCTCACCTCGGCCCTCACGGTCCCCGAGGACCTCCGGGGACAAGCAACCATCCTGGCCAAGGAGGAGGGGGTGGTGGCCGGGCTTCCCGTGGCCCAGGAGGTCTTTGCCCTGGTGGATGCCCGCATCGCCTTCACGCCCCTGGTGGAGGAGGGGGCCAGGGTGAGGCCCGGCCAGGAGATAGCCCGCCTTCAGGGGCCCCTAAGGGGCATCCTGGCTGGGGAAAGGCTAGCGCTGAACCTCCTTCAGCGCCTCTCGGGCATCGCCACCCTCACCCGAACCTACGTGGAGGCCCTAAGGGGGACCCGGGCCCAGGTTCTGGACACTCGCAAGACCACCCCCGGCCTCAGGGCCCTGGAGAAGTACGCGGTGCGGGTAGGGGGAGGGCGGAACCACCGCTTTGGCCTCTTTGACGGCATCCTCATCAAGGAAAACCACATCCGGGCCGCGGGAGGCGTGGGGGAAGCGGTAAGGCGGGCCAGGGCCCAGGCTCCCCATTACCTCAGGGTGGAGGTGGAGGTGACCAACCTGGCGGAACTAGAGGAGGCCCTGGAGGCGGGGGCGGACCTGATCCTCCTGGACAACTTTTCCCCCGAGGCCATCCGGGAGGCGGTGGCCCGGGTGGCGGGGCGGGTCCCCCTCGAGGCCAGCGGCAACATGACCCTGGAAAGGGCCCGGAAGGCGGCCGAGGCCGGGGTAGATTTCATCAGCGTGGGGGCCCTCACCCACTCCGCCAAGGCCCTGGACCTCTCCCTCCTGGTGGTGCAGCCATGATGTTGGGGTATGATACCATGATGGCGTGGTGCGGACCCAGGTCCAGCTCACGGAGGAACAGGCCCAGCGCCTCAAGGCCTTGGCCCAGGAGGAAGGGGTATCCCTGGCGGAGCTGGTGCGGCGGGCGGTGGAAGCCTACCTCCAGGAAAAGGAGAACGGGGGTTTTCTGAGCGGGCGGGAGCGGGCCCTGGCCGCGGTGGGCTGCTTTGCCTCGGGCCTTAAGGGTGTCGTGAGCCTGGAGCACAACCGCTACCTGGCCATGGGTGAGGAGAACCTTGGCCGTCTTCGTTGACACCTCCGCCCTTTACGCCCTCCTGGACCGGGATGACGCCCACCACCTCGAGGCGGCCGAAGCCTTCCGCCACCTTCTAGCGGCCCGGGAACACCTGGTAACCCACAGCTATGTGGTGGTGGAAAGCGTGGCCCTGGTGCAGGGCAGGTTGGGCCTCGAGGCGGTACGGGTTCTTGGCCACGACCTTTTGGGTGTAATCCAGACGGTCCCTGTGGATGGGGGGCTGCACCGCATGGCCCTCACCGCCCTCCTGGCCTCCCGAAGGAAGGACCTAAGCCTGGTGGACTGGACCAGCTTCTTCTTCATGCGGGAAAGGGGTTTGCGGAAGGCCTTGGCCTTTGACGAGGGTTTTTGGGAACAGGGCTTTAGCCCAGCGAGCGGGTAAAGATGGAACCAGAGAAGCTCAAGGAAGAGGTACTCCGCCTGAAGGCGGAGCGGCAAGCGGTCATTCTGGCCCACTCCTACCAGCTTCCGGAGGTGCAGGAGGTGGCGGATTTTGTGGGGGACTCCCTGGGCCTAGCCCGGGAGGCGCAGAGGACCCCGGCCAAGGTCATCGTTTTCGCTGGGGTTCACTTCATGGCGGAAACCGCCGCCATCCTGAACCCCGAGAAGACCGTTCTCCTCCCCGACCTGGAGGCGGGTTGCTCCTTGGCGGACAGCATCCGCCCCGAGGACATCCGGGCCTGGAAGGAGACCCACCCCGACGGCCTGGTGGTGGCCTACGTGAACACCAAGGCCGAGGTGAAGGCCCTGGCGGACGTGTGCGTCACCAGCGCCAACGCCGTGGAGGTGGTGGCCCGCCTCCCCAAGGACCGGCCCATCTTCTTTGTGCCCGACATGTTCCTGGGGGCCCACGTGGCCCGGGTCACGGGTAGAAGCCTGGACCTTTTCCCAGGGGAATGCCATGTGCACGCGGGCATCCGGGAGGAGCACTTAAAGGCCCTCCTGGAGGCGCACCCGGGAGCGGAGTTCATGATCCACCCGGAGTGCGGGTGCGGCTCCAGTTGCCTCTTCCTCAAGCCGGATGCCAAGATGCTCTCCACCGAGGGCATGGTACGCTACGCCAAGAAGGCCGAGGCCAAGGAGTTCGTGGTGGCCACCGAGGTGGGCATCCTGCACCGCCTAGCCAAGGAGGCTCCGGGCAAGGCCTTCATTCCCGTGAAACCGGATGCGGTCTGCGAGTACATGAAAAAGATCACCCTGGAGAAGGTATACCGCTCCCTAAAGGAGATGCGCCACGTGGTCCGGGTACCCGGGGAAGTGGCGGAAAAGGCCCGGAAGGCCCTTTCCGCCATGGTGGCCGTAGGCTAGGGCCAGGAACGAAAAAGCCCATGGAAACCCTTAGCGCCGATCTCCTCATCCTGGGTGCGGGCATTGCGGGCGTCTACGCCGCTTTGGCGGCGGAGGCGCAGGGGGCCAAGGTCCTCCTCCTCAGCAAAGACCCCTTGCCTTCAGGCTCCACCTCCTGGGCCCAAGGGGGGGTGGCCTTTCCCCTGGACGAGGCGGACCTCGAGGCCCACCTGGAGGATACCTTGAGGGCAGGCCGGGGCCTGGTGGAGGAGGCCGTGGCCCGGTCCATCCTGCAGGAAGCCCCGCGCCACCTGGAAAGGCTTCTTTCCCTGGGGCTTCCCTTCCACCCCGAGCCCACCCGGGAAGGGGGGCACTCCCGGGCCCGGGTGCGGCACCTGGGGGGGGACCGAAGCGGTCTCTTCCTCCTCCAAGGGCTCCTCGAGCGGCTTAGGAGCCCGGTCCTCGAGGGGTACATGGCGGTAAGCCTTCTCCTGGATGGGAAAAGAGTGGCGGGGGCTTTGGTCCTGGGACCCGAGGGGCTACAAGTGGTACGGGCCGGGGCGGTGCTTCTGGCCACGGGAGGCCTGGGGCGGCTTTTCCCGGTGACCACCAACCCCGAAGGGGCCACGGGGGACGGGATGGCCCTGGCCTACCAGGCGGGGGCCGCCCTAAGGGATCTGGAGTTCGTCCAGTTCCATCCCACCGCCCTTCCCGATGGGAGCCTGGTGAGCGAGGCCTGCCGGGGGGAAGGGGCCATCCTCATCAACGCCCAGGGGGAGCGGTTCATGCCCTGGTACGACCCCTTGGCCGAGCTAGCCCCCCGGGATGTGGTGGCCCGGGCGGTGCACCGGGAGGGGGAGAGGACGGGCGGGGTCTTCTTGGACCTCAGGCCCATCCCCAACCTGGAGGCCCGCTTTCCCACGGTGGTGGCCGCGGCCCGGGCCCTGGGGTTGGATCCCCTTAGGGAGCTCCTGCCCGTGGCCCCGGCTGCCCACTACGCCATGGGGGGCGTGAAAACCGACCTTCAAGGCTACACGGGGGTTCCCGGTCTTTATGCCGCCGGGGAGGTGGCCTCCACGGGCTTCCACGGGGCCAACCGCCTGGCCTCCAATAGCCTTCTGGAGGGGTTGGTTATGGGGGAGAGGGCGGCCAAAGCCGCCCTACAGGACCTCGCCTCCTCTAAGGCACCGGAGCCCCTTCCCGCCCACCTCCTGGACCCCATCCAGGGGGAAACCTTACGCCAACGGATGGGCCAGGTGGCAGGGGTGGTGCGCCGGGGAAAGGACCTGGCCCAGGCCTTGGCTTGGGTGGCGGATCTTCCCCGCAAAGAGGCGATCCTGGGTCCCCAAGGAGGGTTCTCCCGTCTGCGCCCAGCTTTGGAGGCGGGAAACCTGGCCCTCCTGGCCCGGCTTCTCCTGAAGATGGCCCTAGCGCGTGAGGAAAGCCGCGGAGCCCACTTCCGCGAGGACTTCCCCACGGAGGGGCCAGAGGCCTACCACCTGGAGGCCCAAGGCCCTCACCTTCGCCGGGTTCCGGTGGGGGTATAATGCCCGTGGAGGTTCCCTATGAAAGGCCATCCGGATGTGATCCAAAGCCTTCAGGAAAGGCTTTCCGAGGAACTAGCGGCCATTTTGCAGTACATGGTGCACGCGGAGATGGCGGAGAACTGGGGTTTTAAGGCCCTGGCCCGGCACCTCAAGGCCCACGCCATCACCGAGATGCGCCATGCGGAGAAGCACATTGAGCGGATCCTTTTCCTGGAAGGCTTTCCGGAGGTAAGCCGGATTGCGGAGATAAGAATAGGCAAAAGCGTGGAGGAGATCCTCTTTAGGGACTACGAGGGAGAGCTCCAGGCGGTGAAGGGCTACAACGAGACCATGAACCTAGCCCAAAGCCTGGGGGATAACGGCACCCGGGACATGGTGGCGGAGATCCTTAAGGACGAGGAAGGGCATGTGGACTGGCTCGAGGCCCAGCGGGAGCTTCTTAGCCAAATGGGCCTACAAAACTACCTGCAGTACCTGGCAGGGGAGGCAGAGTAGATGATCTAAGCGGGATGAGGGGGGTATGGATGGCCGCACACCCTTGTCCTTTGGCCTAGAGTTCGGGAAGCCTCGAGGCGGCTTCCCTCAGCCGTTCCCTGGAGGCGTGCAGGTAAATCTGGGTGGTGGCGATGGATTCATGGCCCAAGAGATCTTTGACCGCATCCAGCTCCACGCCGTTTTCCACCAGCAAGGTGGCGTAGGCGTGGCGGAGCTTGTGGGGGGTAAAGCGCCTGGGGTCCAGCCCGGCCTGAAGGGCGGCCTCGCGGAACTTGGCCTCCACGTACCGGGCGGAGGGCACCCGGCCCTTATGCCGACCATGGGAAAAAGTGAAAAGCGGAACATTTCCTTGGGGTGGGCCCAGTTCCAGGAGCACCTCCCAGGCGGTTTTGGAAAGGGGCACGAGCCTCTCCTTATTACCCTTGCCCACCACCCGGATGGCGACGGGGTGACGCCCTTCCAAAAGGACGTTGCGCCCCTTTAGGGAAAGGGCTTCGGAGATGCGCAGGCCGGTGCCGTAAAGGAACCGGGCGAGAAGGCTCAGGAGTCGGGCTTCCTTTTCCCCCTCAAAGGCCTCGAGGAATCGCCGGAGTTCCTCCGGACTGGGGTGCAAGGGAAGCCGGCGCCCCGCCTTGGGCCGGCCAATGCCCTCCGTGGGGTCTGACACCGCCTCGCCCTGCACCTGGGACAGGTAGCGGTAATAGCTGCGCAAGGCGGCCAAAAAGCCCTGCACCCTCCTTGGGACCCAGCGCTCCTTGAGGAGCAGGGCCCGCACCGCTTCCGGGCCTGGGGGCAGGTTTTCCGCCTCGAGGAACCGAAACCAGAAGGCTAGGTCCTGGAGGTACCGGCGGACCCCCCGAGGGGAGTAGCCCCGCTCCAAAAGGAGGTATTCCGCATAGGGGGCCAGGCTTTCAAGGGCCTTATCGGGCCTTTTAATGCCCAGGGTTTTCCAGATAAGGGCTAGGGCCACGGGGCGATTATAACATATGCGCGAAATGTACCTTTCGCGAAAGAAATGTGGATGTACTTAGTCACACTCACTCTAGACTAGTATAAAAGCGCCTCCATGGTGTATCACCTTTGCGTTCACGTTGTATTCACCTGGCTGGACTTCTAGATTCACCCGTCTACTCCTACGCTTAAACCGACCCTGGTTGAGACCATCCTCCAGGGTCAGCAAGGAGGCGGATCATGAAGGGCAAAGCGTGGATAGTTCTCGCAGGACTGGCGGTGGTAGGGTTAGCGTTGGCTTACGGGCCCAGGGCTGGCATGGGGGCACCTCAGCTAGGGGTGACGGCGGGGCTTGCGGGCACCTTGCATGATGAGGTAGCCGCCCTTCTGGGCATTACCCCGGAGGAGTTGATCGCCTTACACCAAGCAGGCAAAACCTTGGCCCAAATCGCCCAGGAACTGGGGGTAGACCCAGCCAAGCTGGAAGCTCAGCTGGTGGAGATCCGTAACACGGCCATAGACGAGGCGGTGAAAGCCGGCTCCCTCAGCGATGCCCAGGCCGCCCTGATGAAAGCCCGTACCCAGGCCGTGGTCCGGGCCATGCTCCAGCGGGAAATAGGGCCAGCTTCGGGCTTCGCCTATGGGCCAGCCCAGGGGGCCCAGGCCTACGGCCGGCGCACCAGCCAGCCCGTGGCCCCTGGCGCACCCCAGGGTCCCGGCTATCCCACCTGCCCGTACTTTCCCCAAGGGGGTAGCTTTGGCCCCTTCGGCCCCCGCTGGGGTAGGTAAAGGCTAAAGGCGAAGGGCAAGGTTCCCTGTCTAGGGGGGCCTTGCCCTCTTGCTATAAGCTAAGCTCATGCCCGGCGAGCTGGTCCTGGTGGTGGAGGATGAGCCCCAAATCGCCGATACCTTGGAGCGCTACCTGCGGGCCAACGGATTCCGTACCGAGCGGGCAGGAGATGGGGAAAGGGCTTTAGAACTCTGGCGGCGCGCCCGGCCCGACCTGATCCTCCTGGACCTCATGCTGCCAAAGCTGGATGGTTTAGAGGTTCTGAAACGTATCCGCCTTGAGGACCGCACCCCCGTCCTGATCCTTACCGCCAAGGCCGAGGAGGTGGACCGCCTTTTGGGCCTCGAGCTAGGTGCGGATGACTACGTGGTCAAGCCCTTCAGCCCCCGGGAAGTGGTGGCCCGGGTCAAGGCGATCCTCCGCAGGACCCAGGGCCTGGTGCGCCCGCCCAGCCATGTGCAGGTGGGGGCCTTGGAGATAGACCTGGAGGCCCTTCGCGTCCGTTGCCGGGGGCAGGACCTCACCCTGACCCCCTCGCAGGTGCGCCTCCTCTACCTCCTTGCCACCCGGGCAGGAAGGGCCCTCACCCGGGAAGAGCTGTTGGCGGGGTTGGGCACCGAGGCCGAGGAACGTACCGTGGACGCCCACATAAAGAACCTGCGGGCCCGCTTAGGACCCTGCTCCCTTATGCTGGAAACCATCCGGGGCTTTGGGTACCGATTGCGGGAAGAGCCATGAGCCTTACCGTACGGCTTGCCTTATCCATGGCCCTGGTAGCCCTCTTGGTGGCGGGGTTATCCGGGTTTTTGGCCTACCGGGCAGCCTCGGGACACCTGGAAAGGGCCCTGGCCCTGGGTGCGGGACCAGGGAATCCTCTGGCCCCCCGGCCGGGGCTTCACCAAAGGCGGATGCTGGCCGAACTGAGGTCCTCCGTTGCCCTATCCGCAGGGGCTGCCATGCTGTTGGGCTTGAGCGCGGGGACCCTGTTGGCCTTGGGCCTTGTCCGTCCGGTACGGGAGCTATCCCGGGTGGCTGAGGCCTACCGGCGGGGAGAGCGATCCCGCCGCGCCCAGGTAAGGGGCAAGGATGAGCTAGCCCTGCTGGCCGAAGGGTTTAACCAGCTCTTGGACGAACTGGCCCGCAAGGAAGCCCAAGAGAAACAGCTCCTCTCGGATATAGCCCATGATTTAAGAACCCCACTTGCCGTTTTGCAGGCGGATTTGGAAGCCCTGGAGGATGGGCTTCTTCCCTATAGCCCCGAGCATCTAAGGCGTCTTCAGGGAGAGGTGCGGCTTTTGGGGCACCTGGTGGAGGACCTGCGCCTTCTGACCCTAGCAGACACCGGTGGTCTGCACTTATCCCCCGAACCTGTAAACCCTTCCGTTTTAGCCGAGGCGGCCTTGGAGGCCTACGCCTCCCGGGCTAGCGCCAAGGGAATAAGCCTGAATCTCCGGGGCAAGGCTCCCTTGTGCCATGCCGACCCCCAGGCCATTCGGCGGGTGCTCAACAACCTCCTGGACAACGCCCTCCGCCATACACCCCAAGGGGGCACCATCACCGTGGAACTGGGGGAGGAGAGCACCTGGGTGCGGATAGCGGTCCGGGACACGGGGCCGGGGCTTAGACCCGGGGAGGAAGAAGCGGTATTCCGTCGCTTTTACCGCGGCGACCCCGCCCGCACCCGAGGAGGAAGCGGGCTTGGCCTAGCCATCGCCCGCACACTTGTGGAGGCCATGGGTGGGCGCATCCAGGCGGGCAATCATCCGGAAGGTGGAGCCGTCTTTACCATCTGGCTCTCCCGGGCCTAAGCCGCTTCCGGCCTGTTTACGGGAAAGGTTAAGGCACCTAGGCCAGTGTCGGTGGCACACGGGGCTTGGTGGTAAGCCATTAATCCGCTTTGGGGTAGGGACCCCAGAGCGGATTATACGCTTTGCCCCAAGCGGGCTCAGTTTTTCTCCAGGGCGGCGGGGTGGCCCTCGAGGGGTTTTCGCCCCTCTCCCCTATCCCCCACCCTTGGGCCTCGGCCACCTCCCCATGAGGCCCCTAAAGCCAGAAGTAGCCCAAGGAGAGGGCCGGGAGCCCCCGGCCAAAGGCCACCACTCCCTCCCCTGGGCAGAGGATCCCCCCGGGAGGAACCGGGCTTCCAGCCGGTCTTTGATGCGGGCCAAGGGGGCGAAGTCCTGAGGGCCCAGGATGGCCTTGGCCTTCGCCTCCAGGACCACTACCCCTTGGGGAAACTCCAGGCGGTTGATTTGGAGCAGGGGCCCTAAAGCGGAGGTCCGCCTCGAGGCCACCCGCCTCCCGGTAGTGGTAGAGGCGAAACCCCTCCTGGGCCGCCTGGAGCCGGAGCACCTCCCCCACCACAAATCCCTCCAACAGCTGGCCCCAGAGGGTTCCCTCCAGGGGCACCGCGGGAAAGCCGAGGAGATGGGCGGCCAGGCCCGAGTCCATCAGGTACACCTTGGGGGCCCTTCTTTATGTGAGATTTATCACGATTAAACTAGCACGTGAAACCATTACCACCCTGCTCACCCCCCAGCCCTCTCACACATGGCTTCCTTCCACCCCCCAACCGCAGACGGCCTTCACATTTCTTTCAGATCTCCTCACTTAAAATAGGCTCAAGGCGATGGGGCCCGCCTAAAACCGCCCGCAGGGCTGATGGCTCCTACCCAAAGGGGTAGGAGCCTTTTCTCCTACCCCAGAAAGGAGGAAGCCCGATGGACTGGGGTGTAGCGGCGGTCTGGATGGGTTTAGCTCTGGTGGCGGCTCACTTTTCCATTTGGTTTCGGGTCTCCGTAGCCCTAACGGAAATCCTGGTGGGCATAGCGGCAGGCGCCCTGCTGGGTAAAGGAATCCTTCACAGCGAAGCCCCGTGGGTGACCTTTCTGGCAGGTGCGGGAAGCGTGGTCCTCACTTTCCTCGCCGGGGCTGAGCTGGAACCGGAGACCCTGCGGAAAAAATGGAAGGAGGCATTTGGCATAGGCCTAGCGGGTTTTTTCGCACCTTTCCTGGGGGTGGCCCTTTTGGCCCACACCCTGCTTGGTTGGGACCCACGGGCCAGCTGGCTTGCGGGTATTGCCCTGTCCACCACCAGCGTGGCCGTGGTCTATGCGGTGATGCTGGAGTTTGGCCTGAACAAAACCCCCTTTGGCAAAGTGATCTTGGCCGCCTGCTTTGTGAACGATTTAGGCACCGTTCTGGCTTTGGGCCTGCTTTTTGCCCCTTTCGGATGGGGCACCCTGGTCTTCGCCTTGGGCCTAGGAGTCGGACTCTACCTCCTCCGCTTTACCGGGGCCTTCTTCGCCCGTTATGGCGGGGGAACCTACGAGCTTGAGGCTAAGTTCTTACTCTTCGCCTTGTTCGCCTTGGGAAGCCTAGCCGCCTGGAGCGGCTCCGAGGCGGTTCTGCCCGCTTACCTCATAGGCATGGTCTTGGCTGGAACGGTGGGCAAGAACCACGGTTTGATCCGGCGTCTAAGGACCCTTACCTTTGGTCTCCTCACCCCCTTTTACTTCCTAAGGGCGGGGAGCCTGGTGAGCCTGCCGGCACTGGTGGCTGGTTTGGGTGGCTTTCTCATCCTCCTTTTGGCCAAGATGGGCACCAAGGTCCTTGGCGTGTATCCCACCACCCAGCTCTTCCGTTACGGGGGAAGGGATGCCGCCTACACCACCTTACTCATGTCCACGGGCCTCACCTTTGGTACCATCAGTAGCCTCTATGGCCTAACCCACGGGATCATCTCCGAGGAACAGTATTCCCTTTTGGTGGCGGCGGTCATCGCCAGCGCCGTGGTGCCCACCTGGATCGCCAACCACTTCTTTTTACCCCACCACCACATGCAAAGGACCGAGGTCCAGGAGGTGGCGGATGAGGTCTGATGCTAGCCCAGGGGCAGGGGGTAGTTGGATTTTCCTGCTGGGAGGATAGACGAGGAAAGGTAGGTGAGAGGATATGTTCCGTAAGATCCTTGTGGGATACGACGGTTCGGAGCCCGCCAAGAAGGCCTTGATGGCAGCTTTGGAGCTGGCCCAGGCCTTCCGCGGGGAGGTGCTGGCCCTGGCGGTGGTACGGCCGCCGGAGTTTGCGGAGCTGGGAATGGAGTTGGAAGGGGTTCTGGAGGAGGCCAAAGGCCCCCTGGCGGAGGCCTTCCGGTTTGCCCAGCGGGAAGCGGCGCGCCGCGGCGTGGTCCTGAGGACCCGCAGCCAAGTGGGCCATCCCGCCGAAACCTTGATCAGGGTGGCTGGGGAGGAGGGCTACGACCTCATTGTCCTAGGGCGAAGGGGTCTTACACCGGTGCAGCGTTGGATGTTGGGTTCGGTTTCCGAGCGGGTTCTCCGCTATGCCCCCTCCGCGGTGATGGTGGTGCACTGATGGAGCCACTGCCTCCTTGCCCCTATCGCCGAGACGGCCGCTGCAGCGCCGAGGGAGATCGCCCCATCACCCGGGAGGCGTGCCTATCCTGCCCTATCCCGGAGGCCCTGAGCCACCCCCAAGCGTGCTTGTACCTGGTCCCTTTCCGCGTGGATGGGAAGGCCCTTTTTGCCTGCCGCTTCACCTTCACCTGGGCCCGGGAACCCGCGGTTGGGGATTGGAGGCGCCTTTGCCCTTGCCCCTACTGGTTTCCCCGGGCCCCGGAAGAAGCGTGGATCCACGATCTCCGCGCCCTCCAAGACCGCTACCGCAGGGTGCTTCAGGGGGAGGAACCCAGGTTTGCCCCCCCGGCACCCCTTAAGCCCCAAGGCCCCAAAAGGGAATGGAAAAGGAGGTGGCCATGGTGCAAAGGCTAGTCTGGGTGGGCCCCGAAGACCTTTACCGCACCTTGCAACTCTTGTCCCACGGGCCCCTCCCCTTTCCCCAGGCCCTGGAGTCCTTGCGCCACGTTGTGGACGATCCCCTGGAATCCCTCCTCCTTGCTGAGGAGGTGGGGCTCTGCCAACAGGAAGGCCTGGGCTTCAGGTTAACCGAGGCGGGGGAGGCCTGGCTCAATAGCCCCTGGGAGGTTCCCTCAAAGCTTCACCTCTTTCTGCTTGAGAACCTCCCCTTTCCCGAAGCCCTGGATCTGCTCATCGACCACGGCCCTACCCTGCCCCTGGTAGCCCTTTTGCCCCTCTTTCCCAAAAGCCCAAGGGGGGAAAAGGCAGCCCGGGCCTTGGCGGAATGGGGTGCCCTCCTCGGCTACTGGGACCTGGTGGAAGACCGCATAGAGCGGTGGTAACATGCCAATCCTGATCCTGACCGGCCTTCAGAACAAAATCCGTACCATCGGGAATACGTGTACCAAGCCTTTTCCCACCCTAAGGCGGTGGCGCAAACGACGAACCACCCCTTGGAAGACGGGAAAAGGGTACCGCTTGCTGGAGGAAGAATGGGCTTAGCCTGGCGGTTTGTAATGGCCATAGGCTTCGTAAGCCTTCTTTCCGACCTTACCTACGAGGGCGGCCGAAGCATCTCCGGCGTCTATTTGGAGACCCTGGGGGCCTCCGCGGTTCTGGTGGGTTTCGTAGCGGGATTTGGCGAGTTCCTGGGTTACCTGGTACGCCTCGCATCCGGACAGCTTGCTGACCGCTTCCGTTTGCACTGGCCTCTCTTGTACCTGGGTTATGCGGTTAACCTCCTTTCCGTCCCAGCCCTCGCCCTAGCCCAGAATCCGGCCGGCGCGAGCCTCCTTATCTTTCTGGAACGCTTTGGCAAAGGGCTGCGCACCCCAGCCCGTGACGCCCTCCTAGCCCGGGCGGGTGACGAGGTAGGCCACGGTAAGGCCTTCGGGGTGCATGAAACCTTAGACCAGGTGGGGGCTTTCCTAGGGCCCCTAGTGGTGGCTTTCAGCGTGGCCCTGGGGGGTTACCGGTTGGGCTTCGCTTCCCTCCTTCCCGCAGCCCTTCTGGCCTTGATGCTTCTTTTTAGGGCAAGGGGCCTCGAGCCCAGCGGGCACAAAAGGCCCCAGGCCCTTTCCCTGCCCCCAGGCTTCGCCCTCTACCTTGTCTACAGCGCCCTTTTCGCCATGGGGTTCGCCCACTTCCAACTCATCGCCTTCCACCTGGGTAAATCTGGCGCCGAGGCGGCGTACATACCCCTCTTCTACGCCCTTGCCATGGGAGCCGACGCCCTTTTCGCCCTTCTCGGAGGGCTGGCCTTTGACCGCATCGGCCTTAAAAGCCTAACGGCGGTCCCTCTTTTGGCCCTGGCCGCCTCCACTTCCCTTTTGGGGAAGGATCCCGCCTTGTGGTGGGCGGGTAGCCTCCTTTGGGGCGGAGCTCTTGGGCTCCAGGAAAGCATCATGCGGGCGGGGGTAGGCCGCCTGGGTGGGACTGCTTCCGCTTACGGGCTCTTTGACACCGCCTTTGGCCTATTCTGGCTGCTTGGGAGCATCGCCATGGGCTTTCTCTACGAAGGGTCCCCTTCCCGGGTTGTGGCCTTTTCAATCCTGAGCGAAAGCCTGGCCCTCCTGACCCTCTTGGCGCTTCTGGCGCGCCTAAGACGGTAAACCATGTGGCCTTTCCAAAGAAAACGCACCAAGCCCCTCCCGCATCCCGCCGAGGACCCAAGCCGTTTGGCGGAGGCCATTAAGGAGCTCGAGGCCCAACTGGCCAAGGCGAAGGAGGAGATTGCCCTCCTTCGCTCGCAAAACCACCGCCTTGCGGAAGAGGCCGCACCTGCCCTCAAGGAAAACGCGGTTTTGCGCTACGAGCTCTTTAAGTGTCAAAGCGACCGGCAAGTGCTGGAATTCCACCTTTCCGGCCTCCGGGCCGAACTGGGCGGGGCCTTGGCCCTGCTGGGCCGGCTCGCCCCGGGGGAACCCCCTAAGGCTTCCGAACGCTGGGAAGAGGCCTTGCTCCTTGCCTTTTTGGAGGTTCTAGAGGCGGCTCGGCGCCTTGGGGCCAGGGTGGAAGGGCTTTACGAGGCGGAGGTGCTAGCCCTTCGCCTCCTGGGTAGACCCTTCCACTTTGACCCCGAACGCTTCCTCCTGGCTCGGCTCGCGGGCATCCTGGCCGCCTTAGAAGGGCGGCTAAGCGAAGCCCTGAGGAAGGCCGAACGCCCGGGGGAAGCCCTGAAAGCCTTTCCTGAGCCCCTGGAGGAGCTCAGGCGGCGCCTAGCCCAGGCTATAACCGAGGATGCCGGAGGCGGATAGCCGCCCCTACCACCCCACCTTGGCCTGCCCCAGGATGGAAGCTGCGCCAGTCCTGGGGTAGCGGAAACTTCGAGGGGGCTTAGGACTAAAGGGCCTCCGGGGAAACACCGGCACGGGCGACACCCCCTCTGGGCGGGAAGGGGGTGTCACCTCCTGGAGCCACGTTGCGGTCATGTGGCGAGCTTGGCGCCCCAGGAGGCCCCACAAACCGGGGGTAGAATCCGGCTTGGGAGCGTCCCGATAAGTGCTGTGGATGGATGGCCCCCTGGGGCCCTTTTGGAACAGGACCCGAAGGGTCCTTGGGCGCTACACCCCCCTAGGGGGGACGTCCGGCTCCACCACCCCCAGGTGCCCAGTGGCCAACCAAGGGACTCGCGGCCCCCTCCCACGGATGGGTCACCACGGGCTAGCGGTGAAGGGGGAGGCCTAATAGGCTGTAACCATGTGGTTTCCTCTCCTTGCCCTAGCCCCCATTCCCTATGTGGAAGGAGCCGCCCCACCCAAGGCACTTCCGGCGGAAAGCCTCCCGGCGCTGGTTCTCCACCTGCCCGGCCTGGTCAAGGCCAACTACCTGGACAATGGCCACATAGAGGTGGCCCAGCTCCTCCTTCAGGTTCCCGGTCCGGTGACCCCCGAGGACCTTTTACACCTGGCCCAGAAAGCTTTAAAGGAGGCCATCGAGGCCCGTCCATCCTTAGCCGAGGTGGACCTTAGCCTTTACCCCGCCCCCTACGCCTTCAACACCGAGCTCCCCCTCTTCACGGCCAGCGTGCCCCGGGGACGGGTTCAGGAGTTCCTCAGCCTGAGGAAGCCCTTTGGCTACGAACGCCTCTGGCTCAGATCGGGCCACGCTCCTCTAAAACCCCAAGAGGAGATCCTGGAGGACTGGCCCCGCCTCGAGGGCCCTGAGGCCTACCGCGCCAAGGAGAAGGCGGAGCAACTCCTGTCCACCCGGACAGGGTTCCGAGGCAGCGTCCTTTACCACGGGAACCCCCTTCTTCCCTATGCGGCCCTCACCTTTGACGACGCCCCCCACCCCCTTTTCACCCCCCTCCTCCTGGACCTCCTCAAGCGACTGGGGCTCAAGGCCACCTTTTTTGTCATAGGCAGGAACGCGGAAGCATACCCCTATCTGGTACGGGACCTGGTGGCGGCCGGGCATGAGCTCGGCAACCACACCTACCACCACCTAAGGCTCCCGGGTCTCCCCGAGGAGGAGATCCGCCAGGAGATCCTCCAGTGCAACCGGGTCCTGGAGCAGATCTCCGGTTCCCCTCCCCACCTCTTCCGGCCCCCTGGGGGCAGGTTCAACCGCACGGTACTTCAAGTGGCCAAAGACCTTGGCCTAGTCACGGTCTTCTGGACCGACGACCCCGGAGACTATGCGGGGTTGCCCCGGCCCGTGCTGGAGTCACGGCTTCTCGGTCACCTTCGGCCCGGAGGGATCATTCTCCTTCACGACAACGTACTCGCCACCCTGCGGGTCCTCCCCCACCTGGCCCATAAGGCCCACACCCGGGGCCTCACCCTAGGCCCGGTGGGCGGGTTGCTGCGTGCCCTGCGATGACCCCCCAAAGGCACCTGGCTTTGGACGCCTTCCGAGGCCTCACCGTCTTTCTCATGCTCCTGGTCAACAACCTGCCGTCCACCGCCCCCGCTTACCTGGGGCATGGTCCTTTCGGCCGAAGCCTCTACCTGGCCGACTGGGTGTTTCCCTGGTACCTCCTGGCCATGGGAACCGCCATACCCTTCAGCCGTGCCCATGCCAGGCGAAAGGGAATGCCGGAGTGGCGCTACGAGCTCAGGATCCTGCGCCGGGTAACCTTGCTCTTCCTCCTGGGCCTTGGCCTCACAAGCCTTCAGGCGGGTCGCTTGGTGTTCGCATTGGACGTGCTCCAGCTCCTGGCCCTCGCTTACTGGATGGGGGCCTGGTTTTACGATCTACCCCCGCTCCGCCGCACCCTCCTAAGCCTTCTACTCCTGGGCGGTTATGGCGCGGCCATTCTGGTGGTCCCCATTCCCGGGGTATCCCCTGGTACCTTTACGGAAGAACAAAACCTTCTGCTCCACCTAAACCGTACCTACCTAGCCCCCTTAGGCCTAAGGGGACTCCTTTCCGCCATCCCTACCGGGGCCTTCGTGCTCCTCGCCACCCGCCTAGGGGAGACCCTGCAGATAGGTAAACCCCTATGGCCCTGGACCTTTGGGGCGCTAGCAGGGGCAGCCCTAGCCCTTCCCTTCCTCCCCCCCGATAAGACCTACTGGACCCCCACCTACCTCCTCCTGGCCTTGGCCTTAGGCGGTTTCCTCATACAAATCCTTAGGCATCTTCCCCCCACCTGGCTTTCCCCTTGGCTACCCCTCGGCAAGAACCCCTTGCTGGCCTACATCCTGCCCGTGGCCCTTAAGCTCTCCCTCCTCAAAGGGTTCTTGGCCTGGCTGTACGGCTCGGCCGCCCTCCACTGGGGTCCCCTAGGCGGCTATGGGGTTAGCCTAGCCTATGTCGCCCTGTGGTGGCTGGTGTTTGGGATCTTGGACCGGTTGGGAATCCACCTGCGCCTTTAACCCCTAGGTCCGGCCGGGCTTGTCCTCCTTGGGGGCCACCCCCGGCTCCAGAGGCTTAGCCGCTTCCTCCTTTTCCTCCTTCCTTATCTCCTCGCTGATGCCCTCCACGCTCTTCTTAAACTCCCGCACCGACTGGCCCAAACCCCGGGCCAGCTCCGGCAGCTTCCTCGGGCCCAAAAGGAGCAAAGCCACCACCAGGATGGCGATCAACTGGGCAGGGCTATCGATCATAGCCTTTAACCTACACAGAGAACCTGAACGCCAGCTGAAGGGGGAAATGCCCTGGGAAAGGCCCAAGGCAGGCCCAGGAATAGGGCCAGGGCCGCGACCTAATACCCTTTTCTCGGGTTTCGTCCCCCGAGTTCCACCCAGATGACGCCCATCCAAGGGCTTCCCCGGGGCCCCCACCCTGGCTTGCGCCAGGGTGGGGGCCCCGGGAAAGCGGCGCCGAAGGGGAAGACTCCTGGTGCCCAAGCCCGCCCGCAGACCAACTGGAGCTCCCTTCTGGTGAGCCTCAAAGGCTACCCTCCCGGGAGCCTTTCCACGGGGGAGAGGGTACCTCCTCCCTGGCAGCCAGGCTCACCCATGAAGCGTAACACCGCCCCGGGCCAGGCCTGGCCCAAAAGCCAAAGGTCCTCGGCCCTAACCCGGGCCGGCTTGGCGTAACCTCCCAGGCTACCCTTGTCCGCCAAAAGCACCAGGGGCCGACCCGATGGGGGAACCTGGATGCCCCCAAGGGGGGTAGCCTCGGATAGACCCTCCCCACCGGGCACTTCCGGACCCTGGAGCTCCAGGCCCATGCGGTCCGCCCGGACAACCCAAAACGGGGCCGAAAGGAGGGCCTGTAGGGCCTCCTTGCTGCACTGGGGCCCGGGAAGAAGCCGGATGCGTAAGTCCTCTGGCAAGGGCCTTGGGCTGAAGGACCTGCCCGGCCGCACCCCTTTCGCCTCCTGGAGCCCCAGCACATCCCCTTCCCTTAAGGGCCGGCCCACCCGGCCCCTGAGGTCCGGGGAGACAGAGCGGAGGAAGGGGCGGGCCTCGAGGCCCCCCGCCACCGCTAAATACGCCCTCACCCCCCGCCCCCAAGGCCGGAAGGAAAGGGTTTTCCCCCTTGGCCAAAGAAAGCTCTGCCCCGGTGGGATTTCTTCCCCATCCAAAAGGGCCACGAACCCGTAGCCCGCAAACCCCACCACCAGGTCCTCTAAGGCGGTGAGCACCGGGCCCCGGTAGGCCATCTCCAGGAGGGGTGTTCCCGGAGGGTTTCCCACCAGCCGGTTGGCCAAAGCGGCGGAATAGGGATCCAAAGGCCCCGAACGGGCCAGGCCCAGATGCCCCGCCAGAAACCTTCCCTGGTCCACCACCAGGTCCATGAGGCCCGGTTCCTCCACCCGGAAGGCGGGAAGCCTGGGTTCCCCGGGAAGGAGCTCCAAGGGGGCAGGTTCCGGCGGTGTTGGCCCCGCCGCCTCCCTAAAGCGCACCTGGTCCCCAGGCCTTAGGAGAAAGGGCTCTTCCCGGTGGGGGTCGTAGACCGCCACCAAGGCGGTGCCCAAAAGATGCCAGCCTCCTGGGGAAGGCAGGGGGTAAATGCCCGTCTGTGGCCCAGCCATGGCCACGCTGTGGGCGGGGACCCGGGGCCTGGGGTGGGGGCGCCGAGGTAAGCGCAAGGGCTCCGGCACGGGGGCGAGAAAGGGAAATCCGGGGGTGAAACCCAGGGCATACACCCGGTACTGTGGCGCCTGGTGTAGGCGTTTAACCTCCTCCAGGGAAAGCCCCGTGCGCCTAGCCACCTCCAAAAGGTCTTCCCCGTCGTAACGCACGGGGATATCCACCACCCGGCCCTCCTCCTCCCCCGTCACCTCCATGTGGGAAGCCAAGCGGCGTAGAAGCCTTAGGAGCCTTGGACGGGTAAGCTTTTGGGCGTCAAACTCCAGGTACAGGGTGCCGTAGGCGGGGATGGCATCCAATAGGCCTTCCGGAGGGGCCTTGAGGAGAAGCCGGGCCAGGGCCTGGGCCTGGAGGTTAGCCTCCCGGGAAAGCCCCTCCCCGAAGACCAGGTAAAAACCCTCCACCCCATCACTCTAGCGAAGGGCGGGGCCCAAGGCTCCCCGATAGCTCCTTATCCGGCAAGGCCAGGAGGGCAAGGAGGGAAAAGCCAACAAAAGCGGCACTGAAAAGGAATATCCGGCGCAACGCCTCCACGATGCCCTCCTTTAAGGCCTCCTTAAGCCGCAGCCTCACCCCCTCGAGGCGCGCCACCACCTGGGCAGGGACCTGGGAGAGGGCCTTCTCCTCCGTCTGCTTGAGGAGTGTGGCTGCTTGGGCCACGGCCTCCTTCTCCACGGCCCTAAGGTGGGCTAGCAGCCTTGGCTTCACGGCCGGAGGGGGCTCTTGGGCTAAAAACCCCTCCAGGCTCGGCCCCCACGGCAAGCGCAAAAGGGCTTCCCTAGCCCCTTGATCCCCCCTCCAAGCCCTCTCCAGCAAGGAAAGGGTGCCCTGGGCTATCCCACCCGGGAGCAGGAGGCCCCGGGCTTCTGGGGGTAAGGTGGGGTTAGCTAGAAGGGCCTTGCGCGCATCCTCATCGCCCTCCAAAGCCTTTTCCAGCAGTTTTTGGAGTTCAGCGAACTGGGCAGGAATTCCCCCGGGCAGGAGGCTTTTCCTAAACCCTTCCGGCAGCAAAGGGTCCTCCGAAAGCATCCGGTAAGCCCCTTCGTCCCCCTTTAGGGCCTTGACCACCAGGTCCTCCAAACGGTTAAACTCCCGGTCCAAGTCCAAGGCGATCCCTTCGCCCGCCCGGACCATGGGGGAGGTGGATCCCCCAGAGGGGAAGGCCTGGGCCAGGTCCAAGGTACGGGCTTCGCCCGTGACCTGGGTTAGGCTTTGTGCCAGGACGGTACCCAAAAGGGCGACGCCCATGGTGGAACCGATCTGGCGCATGAACTGCACCATGCTGGTTCCGCTGCCAAGGCGCTCCTGGGGAAGTTCGCTTTGGGCCACGATGTTCAGCACGCTCTGCGATGGTCCTAGGCCGAGGCCCAGCAGGAAGAAGAGGCCCACGGCCACCCCAAGGGGAGTCTCCACCGTGAGGGCAAAGTGCAGAAGGAGGAACATGGCCAAAATAAAGGTGGCGCTAGCGATCAAGAGGACCTTATACCGCCCAAAGCGGGCCAAAAGCTGCCCAGCCCCGAGGCTTCCCACCATGACCCCAAGGACCAAGGGCAGCACCGTAACCCCGCTTTGGCTGGCGGAGACCCCCTTGACCACCTGTAGGTAAAGGGGAAGAAAGGCCACAGCGCCGAGGAAGGCCGGCCCGTAGAAAAAGGCGGCCAGCGCCGAAAGGCTGAAGACCCGCATCCGGAAGGCCGATAGGTCTAAAAGCGGGTACGGAAGACGAAGCTGGGATATGGCCCAAAGGAGCAAGCCCAGAAAGGCTCCGATAAAGAGGCCTAAGATGACAGGGCTGCCCCAAGGGTAGGTACTCCCGCCCCAGGATAAGGCCAGCATGAGGGGCACCGCCCAGGAGATCAGGAGAAAGGCCCCCAGGAAGTCAAAGGGCTCCCCCCCTTGAGGCCTTAGCCGGGGCATGTAGCGCAGGATGAACCAGAGGGCTACCCCTCCCACAGGCACGTTGATGTAAAAGACGAAGCGCCAGGACAGATGATCGGTGAGCAGGCCGCCCAGCCAGGGCCCCACCGCGGAGGAAAGCCCAAAGATGGCCCCAAAGGCCCCCGCCAGCCTGCCCCGCTGCCGGGGAGGGAAAAGCACCGCGATGGTGGTGAGGGCCAGGGCAAAAAGGGCCCCACCCCCTACCCCCTGGATGCCCCGGAAAAGGATCAGTTGGCCCATGTTCTGGGAAAGGCCGGAGAGTGCGGAACCCAAAAGAAAGATGGCCACCGCCCAAAACAAGATGGCCTTGCGGGAGAAGAGCTCGGTGAGGCGCCCGAAGATGGGGGCCGAGACCGTGGAGGTAAGGAGGTAGCTGGTGGTGACCCAGGCGTAATACTCCGCTCCCTTGAGTTCCCCCACGATGCGGGGCATAGCGGTGGAAACGATGGTCTGGTCCAAAGCCGCCAGGAAAACCCCAAGCAGCACGCCGATCATGGTAAAGCGGACCTCTTGTGGCGTAGGGTTCATGAATCCTCCTTCTTCTCTAGATTCGTTTGCCCATAGGGCAAGGCCACCAGCTTGCCCAAAAGGCCCAGCAGGTGCTCTATCTCCTCTGGGCTAAGCCGGGCCAGGCGGCGCCTCAGGGCCGCTTCCATAAGCCTTTCTGCCTCCTCGAGGGCCACCTTCCCCTTTTCCGTCAGGCGGAAGGTGAAGCGGCGCAGGTCCTTGCTGTCCAGGGTGCGCTCCACAAAACCCCGCTCCTCTAACCGCCGGAGCATGTGGCTCACGGTGGGTGGGGGAAGCCCCATGTGCCGGGCCACATCCGAGGGATAGGGCAGCCCCTCCACCACCCGTAAAAGCCAGGCCTCGAGGCCCGAAAGCCCTATGGCCACCAACCCCTCCTCCATCTCCTCCCGCACGGCGCGCTGAAACCGCCATATCCGCCCCATGAGGTCCCACACCATGGCAAAGATATTATTTCAGTTCAAACTATTTGATTGCCAGCTATCCCACCTTGACGCCCCCGCACCCCCGGGATTACCGCTCCGTCCACCACTGGGACCTCCCCAAACTACTTGACGCCCCCGCACCCCCGGGATTACCCTGGGCCTCGGAGGACACCATGAGCCTGCTTTTTTACAGCCAAGGACAGGATCACTATAACCTTGACCCAGACCTAAAAGTAGTACTGGACACCTTCACCCCCGGCCTACCCCAAGAAGCCCTGTCCACCTTCGGGAAGCTGGTGGGGGAAGAGGTGCTGGAGGTGGCCCACCACATAGATCAAGACGCCCCACCCCGCCTAAAGATGCACGACCTGGATGGAAACCGCATGGACCGGGCCCTCCTCTCCCCGGCGCAGAAGGCCCTTTTGGACAAGCTCCGCCCCATGATCCGCCCCGCCTACGAGGGCCAAGGCTGGCCCCTGCACTACGCCTTCGGCTACCTCTTGGCGGATGGGGGGCTCTACTGCATCCTCACCATTACCCATCAGGTAGCCTATGCTCTGCACAAGTACGCCCCAGAATGGGAGGCGGTGAAGCGGGAACTCCTTTACGGCCCGGCCTTCGGCGCCACCTGGATGACGGAGATCCAAGGGGGAAGCGACCTTGGGGCCAACCGCACCCTGGCCAAACGGGAGGGGGAAGCCTTCCGCCTTTACCAAGGGGACAAGTACTTCGCCTCCGGGGCGGGCCTGGCCGACTACGCCCTGGTGACTGCCAGGCCAGAAGGGGCCCCCGAAGGGCCCAAAGGGCTTGGCCTCTTCCTCCTGCCCAGGGAGGTGGAGGGCCGGCTCAACTTCACCGTGCGCCGCTTTAAGGAGAAGCTGGCCACCCGGGCCGTGCCCTCGGGGGAGGTGGAACTAGAAGGAAGTCTAGCCTATCCCATTGGCCGGTTGGAGGAGGGTATCTATTACACTTTAGAGACCCTCACCGTAAGCCGTCTGGCCAATGCGGTGGCCGCCATGGGCATCGGCAAAAAGGCCCACCTCGAGGCCCTCTTCCGGGTGAGGCGGCGCACGGCCTTTGGCAAGAGGCTTTTGGATCACGACCTGGTCCAACACGACCTCCTGGAGATGCGCCTTAGGCAGGTAGGGGGCACCGCCTTGGCCTTTTTGGCCGTATGGGCCTTTGACCAGGCCTGGGAGGAAAAACCCCCCTACAGCCCCCGCTACCACCTGGCCCGCCTCCTCTCCCACCTGGCCAAGGGGCGCACCGCCGAACACGCCAGCGCCATCACCGCCCTGGCCATGGAACTCTTCGGCGGCCTGGGCTTCCTGGAGGAATACGGGGTAGCCCGCTGGCACCGGGAGGCCCTCATCACCCCCATCTGGGAGGGTCCCGCCAACATCCAGGCCCTGGACATGCTGGAGGCCATCGCCAAAAAGCGGGCCCATGAACCTCTTTTGGAGATGCTCCAGAATCATCCCCAGGCCCAAAGGTATGCGGAAAGGGCGCTGGCAAGGCTAAAGGAAGAAGGCCCCTGGCACGCCAAGGAGGCCCTAAGAACCCTGGCCGACGCCCTGGCCGTCTACGCCTTGGCAAAGGTAGCCCACGAACCCTTCCCTGAGCTTTCCCACCTTTACGCCCGGCGCTTCCTGGAAGGAGAACCCCTACCCCTTAGCGCCAAAAGGCCCAGGCTCTACGACCCCTGGTGAAGCTTCTCGTATAGGGGCCCCAGGTCCTCAGGGCGGAAGCGGGCGGTGTAGCCCTTGGGGGGCAAGGGTTCCTGGTAGAAAAAGGCGGGAAGGCGGTCCTCCTGGTGGGTGAAGCCCGCCAGGTGGTTGAAGCGGTGCTCCAGGCGCAAAACCCCCTCCCCAAGCTCACGCCAAAAGCCGGGGGTGAGGCTTGTGCCCAAGGCGGCGTTGAGGCTTTCCACCACGAACTCCACCTGCCTGTTGGTGACGCTTCCCCCGAAGACACAAAGGCCCAGAGCATCGTTGGCGGCAGCATTCACCTGGGCCTGGTAGCTGGCCTCCAGGATCTCCGCCACCGGCATGGCCCGGGTTTCCAGGCGCGGGGCATTGCCCGCGGTGTGGTCCGCCCCCTGGGCGGTCACCATCATGGTGATGCCCGTGGCCTCCACCACCCTGGGGTCGTAGGCGCTGATGGCCTGGCGCTTGATAACGGGAACCCGCTTAAGCCCCAAGGCCTCCCCTACCCGGGCGGTGCCTTGGGCCAGGAAGCGGGCTGCCTCGCTCGGGGTATAGAGGGCCTTGAGCTTGGCCTCCATGAAGGTATAATCCCCCCAATCCACCTCCCCCTTTTCCATGAAGAGGGCCAAGGTGGCCCCGGTTTCTATGGTGTCCACCCCCAGGTCGTTGGCCAAACGGTTTAGGCGGGCGAGCTGGTCAGGGTCCGCAAGGCCGCAATTGGTACCCAGAAGGCCGATGGTCTCGTATTCCAACGGGGAAACCACCTCCTTCCCCTCCCCATCCACGATGACGTTGGAGCACTGGATCACGCACCCGGGCATGCAGGCGTGGGTGGGCTTCCCACCCCGGGCCTTGTTGAGGGGGGCGATGTACTGGCCCCCCATGCGGAACTCCTCCGGAGGGGCAAGCTGCCCCTGGCGAAAGTTCCGCACGGGAAGTCCCCCGAAGGCATTCTGGAAGTCGGCCATCCCCATGGTGCCGATGGCGTTGTAGAACTTCATCACCAAGGGATCTTGGCGCAAGAGCTCCGCATAGCGGCGGATGGCCCCGGTGACCTTGGGCTTGTCCCAGACCTCCGCCTTCCCCGGCACCTCTACCACGAGGGCCTTCACCCGCTTGGCTCCCATGACCGCCCCCACGCCACCCCGGGCCGCCAGGCGGGAGGGCCTCCCATCTATATCGGAAAAGGCGATGCCGGAAAGGAGGCCCAGATACTCCCCCACCGGCCCCAGAAGGGCAAACGCGATCTTCCTGCCGTAGGCGGCAAAAAGCCTTGTGGCCGCCTGGAAGTTCCCGAGGCCGAGGAGCTCCCCCGCTGGGTCAAAAAAGACCTGCCCCTCCCGGGTGATGCGGAGGACCACCCAGTCGGGGCTTGTCCCCTCGAGGACCAGATGGGCAAGCTTCATCTGCCCCAGGGCGTAGCCGAAGGTGCCGCCCCCGTTGGCCTCCTTGATGCCCAGGGTCAGGGGGCTACGGGTGCCCACGCTGGTGCGGTTGGCGTTGGAAAACCCCGTGCCCGCCAAGGGGCCGATGGCGAAGACCAGGGGGTTCTCCGGGGAAAGGGGGTCCATGCGGTACGCCTCCCGCTCCATGAGGATCCTCCCCGTGCGAAAACGGCCACCAAAGGCCACCTCCTCGGGGGGAACCTCCTGCCAATGAACCCGCTGTGACGAGAGATCAACGTTCAAAGACCGCCACACCGTCCACCTCCACCCTTATTACCTGAGCTTCCCCCGGATTAATCAAGGGATTTTCGGAAAATACCACGAAATCCGCCCGATGCCCTGGCCAAAGGCGCATGGCCTCGAGGCCACTGGCCTCCGGGAGGGTGTAGTAGAAAAGGGCCCGCTCTAAGGGGATACCCCTCCCTGCAATGGGCATGAAAGCCGCTACCCAAGCCCCGCGCCAAGGGGCCAGGTCCCGCACCACTGGGGCATCGGAGGAAAACGCTATGGCCACCCCAGCCCCTTCCATGCGCCTTAGGTTATAGCACCACGGGAGAAACCGCTCTGGTATGTACCTCATAAAATTCTCCCGTAGCTCCTGGAGGAAGATGGGCTGGGGAACCACCCAGACGCCCAGGCTCCTGGCCAGGGTAAGCTCCTTCGGTCCTGGCAGGCCGAAGTGCTCTATGCGGTGCCGAAGGGGTCGTGGCTCCTCCGCATAAAGCCGGGCATAGGCGGCAAGCACCTCCCGTATGGCCACATCCCCGATGGCATGGGTGGCCACGAAAAACCCCTTTTTGTGAGCGGGAAGGGCCAGCTCCAAGATCTCCTCTGCCTTGAGCCGCAAAACCCCCCTTCCGCCCACATCCCGGTAGGGCAGGCTCACCGCGGCCGAGGCTCCTGAAAGCCCCCCATCGGCAAATAGCTTTACCCCAGCCACCACCAGCCGGTCCGACCGGTAGAACTCGGGCAAGGGATAGGTGACCTCCTCCCCGTCGGGCCGGAGCATAGCCAGGACACTTACCCTCAAGGGAAGGCGACCTTCCCGGTCTAGGGTGCGGTAGGCCTCGAGGAGAAGGGGATCCGCCCCCGCCTCCGTGGCTGAGGTAATGCCATGGGCTAGGAGGTGGCGTGCCCCAGCCAGAATATAGCGTTGGTAGTCCTCCACTGTGCGCTTGGGAAGCACCCGTTCCACCAGGCCATAAGCCCTTTCCAGAAGGAGCCCCTCCTCATAGCGAACCTCACCTCCAGGAGGACTTACCGTATGCGGACCGATCCCCGCGACCGCCAAGGCTTGCGTGTTAAGGGCGTGAATGTGGGCACAGGTGCGGGTGAGAAGGACCGGGCGGCCTGGCACCGCTGCGTCAAGAAATGCCCGGCTGGGAACACCTCCCAGGGTGGCCTCGTTCCATCCTCGCCCCAAGAGCCAAGCCCCGGGAGGCAAGGCCTGGTCCCGCTCCTGAAGGAGGCGCACCAGGGCATCCAAGGAATCCACCTGGCGCAGGTCCACAAGATCCGTAAGGAGCTGGCCGATCTTCCAGATGTGCACGTGGGCATCGTGAAATCCAGGAAAAACCACCTCTCCCCTACCCTGCCCCGGCACCAACCCCACCACCCGCCCCGCCTTGACCCAGAGGCCTCGGTAAGGCTGGTAGCGGCCCCGGGCATCGGGAACGTAGATGCTCCCAGACACCTCCCTCACCAACCCACCTCCGGGTTACGCCACACCACAAAGACCCCATAGTTGAGGCAGGAGGGGTCTTGGAGATAATCCGGCATGATTCCATACGCTCGGTAACCACGCCTCAGTTGAATGGAAAGTACTGGGTCCTGAATCTCCCCCCGGACCACCCGGTGCACGTACTCCTCTATGGGCATCTCGTGGGCGTAGCGGTGATACCCCTTGGGCATGCTCCCCGCCACATGCCCCCGGAGACCCAAGCGGCGCACCAGGTCCTGACGGGCCTGGTACAGCAAACGGGAAAGGCCTCGCCCACGGTACTCTGGCAAGACCCCGATATCGGCCCCGTAAAGCCAGTCCCCTTTAGGGTCGTGGTTAGTAAGCCAGTTTCCCGCCACCGCCTCTATATACCGGTGCTGGTAGTGGTGAAAATCCACCCGGGTACGGAAATCGGTAGAACACGCCACCACCTTGCCCGTGGCCAGTTCCACCACCGCGTGTTGCCCTTCAGGAAACACCTTCATGTGGGAGAGATAGTGCTCCCTGGTCATCCGTTCCTCCCGGGAGAGGGTGGGGAAGCTAGCCTCCTGGATGGCCTCGAGGGCCTCCGCCATCCAAGGCTGGGACTGGACAACAGCAAATAGACCATCCTCAGAAACCAGCAGGGGCTTAGGCAAGGACGGCATACACCTCCTTGATGTTTTCCGCCACCACAAAAAGGCCTTCCTCCAACATATCCAAAGGGATATCTAAAGGGGGTAAAAAGCGAAGGACATTGGAGTACAACCCCGCCCGTAGGGTGATTACCCCCCTTTCCGTATTCCGCTTCACCAACTCCAATACAAACTCCGGCCAAGGTTCCTTCGTCCTCGGATCCCTTACAAACTCCAGGGCCATCATGGCACCCATGCCCCGCACGTCCCCCAAAGCCGGCACTTCCCCTTTAAGCGGCTCAAACACCTGGCGGATTTTGGCCTCTATCCTTGGGGCGTTTGCCAGGAAACCTGGAGACTGGAGGATTTTTAAGGCCTCGAGGGCCGCAACCGCCGCCAGGGGATTCCCCCCATAGGTGCTTCCCACCCCGCCCACGTGGGGCGCATCCAGAATCTCCGCCCGGCCGGTCACAGCGCTGATGGGCATCCCGGCTCCTAGGCTCTTGGCGGAAACAATGAGATCGGGCACCACCCCGCTATGCTCGATGGCCCACATCTGCCCCGTGCGACCCGAACCAGACTGCACCTCATCGGCAATAAACACAGCCCCTGTGCGGTCGGCAATCTCCCGGAGCTTTTTCAAGAACTTATGGGGTACCGGAATGAAACCCCCCTCGCCCAGAACCGGCTCGATTACAATGGCCGCCAAAGCCGAACCATCGATGTGAGCCACCAGGGCGTTCTCCAGGTTCCAAAGGGACCACTCCACGTACTCTTCCTGGGTCATCCCCGGCGGGGTACGGTACAGGTTGGGCACGGGCAGGCGGTACACTTCCGGGGCAAAGGGACCAAATCCCTTCTTAAAAAGGGCGTACTTGGAGGTCATGGCCATGGTAAGGTTGGTTCGGCCATGGTACGCCCCCTCAAACACCATGACCCCAGCCCGGCCAGTGTAGGCCCGGGCCAACTTCACCGCATTCTCTACTGCCTCCGCCCCGCCGTTGGCCAGGAGGGTCTTGGCAGGACCAGGCCCGGGGTAAAGGGCATTTAAAGCCTCTGCTAACGCCACGTAAGGCTCATAGTTGGCCACGATGGCGCACATGTGAATGAGGCTTTCCGCCTGGGCCTTTATGGCCTCCACCACTGCCTTTGGTGTGTGGCCCACGCCCAGAGCTCCAATGCCCCCTGCCAGGTCGATGAGAACGTTGCCATCCACATCCTCCACTAAGGCTCCATGAGCCTTAGCTACAGCGATGGGATTGGCCTGGGCCAAAGCCCGCGTAACCGCCTGGGCCCTGCGTTCCATGAGGGCCAGGCTCCTGGGACCAGGAATAGCGGTTTTAAGCTGAATGTACCCCATAGATCTCCTAGCGGCTTTTCACTGCAGTCCAGACTTCATCGTAGAGACGGTTATCCTTCCCTAGGTCCAAAATGAACTCCGAGCGCTTCATCACCTCGGCATCTGGATAAATGGCCGGATTCTTCCGGTCTTCAGGCCGGATGTAAGGAAGGGCTGCCCGGTTGGGAGTGGCGTACCGGTTAAAGTTGGAAAGCTGGGCCCCCACCTTGGGATCCAAGATGAAGTTGATGAAAAGATGGGCCGCTTCGGGGTTCGGCGCCTTTGCGGGGATCATCAGGGAATCCACCCACAAGGTGGCGCCTTCCTGGGGAATGGCGAACTCTACTTTGCCGGGGTTTTCGTCGGCCGCCTTCACCGCATCCCCGTTGTACACCACCGCATAGGTGGCTGCCCCCGCCACCACCCGGTTCTTCCCCCCTACCCCACCCTCAAACCCCAGGAAATACCGGCTCCTTTTGACCTGAAGAAGGAGCTGGCCCGCCGCCTGCACCTCCTTGGGATTTCTGGTGTTAACGGAATAACCCAGATAGCGAAGGGCATTGCCCAGCATCTCCCGCGGCGAGTCCATGAGGATGAAGGGGGCCTTGGGGTCCTTAAAGAGAACCGCCCAGCTCTTCGGCTTGGCCACCCTGTCCTTGCGGAAGATGAGGCCTGTGGTACCCCACTGGTAGGCAGCGGAGTAGCGGTTCCCCGGATCAAAGGGAGGGTTTCTGAATTTATCGTCCAGGTTCTTTAGGTTGGGAATCTTAGCGTGGTTTAGGGTTTGAACCAGACCCAGGCGGATGATAGAGGGAACGTAAAAGTCCGAGGGGACGATGATGTCGTACTGGCTCACACCACCCGCCTGAAGCTTGGCGATCATGTCCTCGTTGGATTCGTAGAGATCCATCCGGACCCTGTAACCGTACCGCTGGGTAAAGGCTTGGAGAATAGCAGGGTCAATGTACTCGGACCAGATAAAAAGCCGAAGCTCGCCTTTCTGCGCAAGACCTAAGGCCAAGCAAGCCACCAAGAACACCGCCATCCTTTTCATGCCGACCTCCTTGTGAAGCGCTCTGCGCTCAACACCAACACCACCGTGAAGAGGAAAAGCAGGGTGGAAACCGCATGGATTTCTGGGGTAATCCCCCTACGTGCCGAGGCATAGATGACCAAGGGTAGCGTTTGGCTGGTAGGACCTGCGGTGAAGAAGCTGATAACGAAATCATCCAGGGAAAGGGTAAAAGCCAGCATGGCCCCAGCCACAATGCCGGGAGCCAGGAGGGGGAGGAGGACCCGACGGAGGTAGTAGGGGTAGGAGGCGTAGAGATCCCGGGCAGCCTCGTCCAGCTCCCTAGGTAGGCTTTTGAGGCGGCTCATCACCACTAAGGCCACAAACCCCACCTGAAAGGTGGCGTGGCCCACCACCATGGCGGGAAGGCCGGGCTCAAAGAGGGAGAAGGCCTGCCGCAGGAAGCCAAAGGCCACCACCAAGGCCGCAGCCAGGATTAGGTCCGGGGTGACCACGGGAAGGTATAAGGCGGTTTCCAGAAGAGCACGCCATCGAGGACCAAAAGGATGCCGTTCCAGCCCCAAAGCCAAGAGGGTTCCCAAAACCGTGGCCACCAGGGTGGAAAGAAGGGCCAGGACTAGGGTGTTTTTCGCCGCCTCCAAGAGGGCGGGGTTATGGAAAAGCCGCACATACCAGTCCCAGGTGAACCCTCCCCAGCCCAGGCCATGCCGGGTGCGGTTAAAGGAGAACAGGGCCACCGCCAACATGGGGAGGTACAAGAAGGCCAACGCCGCCCAGGCTACCGTGGATACCAGCCACCCCCCCCTCATGCCAGCTCCACCTCCTTCCCATGACGCCGGTAAAGCCTTAGGGCCAGCAACGTGAGAAGGATCAGGACCAGGCTCAAAGCCGCCCCGTATGGCCAGTCCCTCATGCTGTAAAAAGCTTGCTGGATCAGGTTACCCACCAGAAGGTGTCTAGCCCCGCCCAAGAGATCAGGAACCACAAACATACCCATGGCGGGAATGAAGGTGAGGATCGCCCCCACAGTTAGCCCAGGCAAGGTCTGGGGCAGGACACCGTGCAGAAAAACGCGCACGGGCCCCCCATAAAGGTCGCGCACCGCCTCCAGCAAGCTCTCATCTAGCCGTTCAACGCTGGAGTACACCGGCAAGACCATAAAAGGCAAGAAAGCGCTCAGCATACCCATGTAAACGGCCAAGCTGCTGGGGAAAAGGGCCATACCGGGCTCCACCAATCCCAGAGCGCTCAGAATGCGCGCAAAGGGCATCTCTGGAGCCAGAAGCAACTGCCACGCATAGGTGCGGATCACAATGTTGGTCCAGAAAGGAATCAGGACCAGCGCTAGAAAGAAGTAGCGGCGGTGGGCTGGTTGCGAGCGGATAAAAAAGGCAACGGGATAGGCCACTATCCCCGCCAACACCGTGGTTACCAAGGCCACCCAGAGGGTGCGAAAAAGGGCCATAAGGTTATCCAAGCTAAAGCCCAGCACCCCAAACCCCAGGAGCCTCCGGTAGTTGTCCCACGTGAACGTCCAAACCACCTCGCCAAAAGCACCCCGCTCAGCGAAGGACAGGGGGATCAGCACCAAACCCGGGAGAACAAGGAATGTCAGCAGCCATAAAAGACCCGGAAGCACCAAAAGGACACCCCGCCAAAGAAGGTTCCTGGCGGTGGTCAGCTCCCCGTACCAGACCACAACCCTATCCATTCAGCACCACCAACCCGTCCACCGGAAGGCGGATAAAGACCTGCTGACCCCCTGTGATTCTTAAGGAGGTGCGAACGCGTAACAAGGCATGCTCCTGGACGGAGGTTTCCACATAGGCCTCGAAATACGCTCCCCGGTACACCACCTGGCGCACCCATGACGAAAAACTCCCTGGCACCGGCTCACTGAAGACCTCTATCCGCTCGGGCCTCAAGGCTAGGTAGCCCTGCTCCCAAGGAACCTTCAAAGGGAAGAAGCCGAACGGAGTTTGTACTCCCGGGCCCGACCTGAAAGCAGGGATGAGGTTGGCCACCCCCAAGAACTCCGCCACAAAGCGGGTTTGCGGCTTCTCATACACCTCTTCTGGGGTACCCACCTGGAGGAGAACGCCTCCCTCCATCACCCCGATGCGATCGGAAACCGCCATGGCCTCCTCTTGATCGTGGGTTACCAGGATAAAGGTGGCCCCAAGGCGCTTTTGCAGGGTCCTCAGTTCCACCTGCACTTCAGCGCGAAGCTTGGCGTCCAAGGCGCTCATGGGCTCATCCAACAACAAGACCTGGGGCTCGTTGACTAAGGCCCGCGCCAAGGCCACCCGCTGCTTTTGGCCTCCTGAAAGCTGACGTGGATACCGATAGAGTAGGCTTTCCAAACGCAAAAGCCCTATGGCGTACTCCACTCTGGCGCGGATCTCGGCCTCGGGAAAGCGCCGGCTCCTCAGACCAAAAGCCACGTTCTCGTATACCGTGAGGTGAGGGAAAAGGGCGTAATTTTGAAACACCGTATTTACCGGACGCCGATGAGCTGGAAGGGCTGTTAGGTCTTTGCCTCCAAGCACGATCCGCCCCCTGTCAGGAACCTCGAAGCCACCGATCAGTCGAAGAAGGGTTGTCTTCCCGCACCCAGAGGGTCCCAGAAGAGTAAAAAACTCCCCTTTACGCACCTCTAGGGATATACCCTTCAGCACCTCCACCGCCCCAAAGCTCTTTCGAAGGCCCTCCAGGACCAAGCCCTCAACGCTTTCCTTAACCTCCGTCATGCGTCCCCCGGTACCTGGCATTCAAGGGCTGGACTGCGCCCCCCCACTACGTCTCTCCCAAGGCTACCTCCAAGGCCATCTCCAGCCGGGAAAGGCCTTCTCTGACCTCCGCTTCCGTGGCCACCAAAGGGACCAGGATGCGGATCACGCTCCCGTACATCCCCGCCTTAAGGAGAATCAGCCCCCTCCGGCGAGCCTCCTCCAACACCCTTTGCCCCAGTTCTGGGGCAGGCTTTTTTGTAACCGGGTCCTCTACCAACTCCAAGGCCACCATGGGACCCAGCCCCCGGACCTCACCCACCTGTGGAAACCGCCCCTGAAGAAGCTTAAGACCCTCCCAGAGAACCTTCCCCAAAGCCCGGCCCCTTTCGAGAAGGTCTTCCTCTTCAAAAATGTCCAAGACCGCCAACCCCGCAGCGCAGGCCAAGGGGTTACCCGCATACGTTCCCCCTAGGCCGCCGGGCTTGGGAGCATCCATGACCTCGGCCCGGCCCACCACCCCGGATAGGGGAAGACCCGCCGCCACGCTCTTGGCAAAGGTGAGGAGGTCGGGAACCACGGCGCTATGCTCCACAGCCCACATCCTCCCGGTGCGGCCGAAACCGGACTGGATCTCATCGGCAATGAGGAGTATCCCGTGGGAGGCGGTGATTTCCCGAATACCCTGCAAGTACTTCTCCGAAAGGGGAATAAATCCCCCCTCCCCCAGCACAGGCTCCAGGATCACGGCTGCCACCCGCTCGGGGTCCACCGTCGTGCGGAATAGTTCCCTCAGGCCTTCCAGGGCCATCTCATCGGATACACCGCGGTAGGGGTAGGGGGCTGGGGCATGGTAGACCTCGGGAGCAAAAGGGCCGAAGTTTTGCTTGTAGTACGAGGCCTTCCCGGTGAGGGACATCCCCAGCAAGGTTCGCCCATGGAAGGAATGGGTAAGGGCCACCACCGCCGGACGATCCGTATAAGCCCGGGCGATCTTCACCGCATTTTCCACCGCCTCAGCCCCCGTGGTCAGGAAGAGGGTCTTTTTACCGAAATCCCCCGGGGCCAGCTTGACCAGGCGTTCCGCCAAGCGCACATAGGCCTCATAGGGGGTCACCTGGAAGCACACGTGGGTGAAACGCTCCAGCTGGGCGCGGACTGCCTGGAGTACCCGGGGGTGTCCATGTCCCACGTTCATCACCCCAATGCCCCCAGCAAAGTCCAGGTATTCCTGGCCGTCCACATCCCAGATGCGAGCCCCTTCGGCCCGAGCCACGAAGACGGGATGGGCCTGGGCCACCCCCCGGGGGACATACCGCTCGCGCAACTGCCAAAGCGTTTGGTTCCGCGAATCCACCAAGGCCACCTTGCCTCCTTTGAGCTAAAAGGCTAGGCCTTGGGTGCAGACGAAACTACGGCCTCGGCGAACAAACCATGCTATCTGTTTTTGTTTTGCAGCAACACTATTCGGGCCGCAAGCTCTAAGCGGAACCGGTCTTCCGGGTTCTGCAGGGAAACGGAAAGCTTTTCCTCCACCCGCCGCAGGCGGTAGCGAAGGGTATTGAGGTGGATACCCAAGGCCCTGGCCGCCCGCTTATGGGAAAAGCCTGCCCGCACCCAGGAGAGAAGGGCCGCCAACTCCCCAGGCCGAAGCGAGGCAAGCCAAGCCTGGAGTTCCTGCCGGGCCTCCTCGTCACCCAGGAGAAACCTAGGAACCAGGTGGGTTTCGTACAGGTACACCCCGGGCTCCCGAAAGGCAAAGAGGCGCTCCACCTCCTCGAGGGCTCCCTTAAGCTCGCCTGGCCTTCGGGGGCGCGACAAGTAGAGGGGCCCGATCCCGGAAAGCTCCCTAAGCAATCCCTGAGGATCCAAGCGCTCTGGTAACAAGAAGCGAACCTGGTTGAGGCTCAGGGATAAGAGGGTGCAGGCCCCCTGGCGCCGCAAAAGGTCCCGCATCCTTCGCAGTATCCTTTCCCTTTCTTGGAAATCCCTCTCGCTCAAAGGAAGGGAAAGAGGGAGAAGCAACACCCCAAGCCGGTACCGTTCGTCCAAGTCCAGGCCAAAGGCCCGTGCTCGCTCCAGGGTCAGAGCCTCCTGCTGGCCCTCCAGGAGGGCATCCAGAAAGGCGTAGCCTAGCCTCGCCTCCTGCTCCGCCAAAGCCCGCTGATGGGCCATGATAAGCCCCGCCACTAAGGCAGCGTTTTCTAAGGCCTGGCGCTCCACCTCGTCCGCCGCCCCCTCCAGGACCAGGTATCCACCCCGCTCCCGGCCCAGGGGAACGGGCACCGCAGAGCCCACCGGGGTGTCGGAGAAGCGCACCGGACGTCCCAAAAGTTGGGAAAGCCGCTCCAAAAGTGTTTCCAAGTCCTCGCGCCCCAGCACTGCCTGCATGAGGGCCCGATGCAGGGTATGCACCCGTTCCTGAACCTCCAGCTGCCGGGCAAGGACCTTACGCAACACCTCCTCGGTGACCTGGGCAAAGGGTATTTCCCAGGGAAGCTCAAGGGCGGCCACGCCCTTTTCCACCAGGACCTCGATGGCCACCTGGGGGAAGCGTTCAAAGAACTGGGGAACCGCCAGGGCCACCCCGGCAGGCTCCCGCTCCGCCAGGGTACGGGCGAAGGCCTCCAAGGACCCCGGCTCCCTGGGCCAGGCGTAGCCCGTGGTCAAAACCAACTGTCCCGGGCGCAACCAAGGAGCAGGGTCAGGAAGGTCCACCACATGGACCCAGGAAACCCGCCTCGCCAGGTCCCCGCCCAGCACGCGGGCCCGGGAAAGGACGGGAAGGCGGAGAAGTTCTTCTAGCGCAAGGCCGGTCACCTGGCCACCCTCCAACTCCCTAGCTTATTCCTCCACTCGCCTTACCTCCAGACTCCTAAGCCGGTTTACCGCCGCCCCCAGTTCCAAGGGGCGCACCTCGGCCAGCTCAGGGGTCTCCTCGAGGCCAAAGAGGTCCTCCGCCTCCACTAAGGCCCTCTCCACGAGCCTGGCCAAGGGGGTGCGGCCATCCGCCAGGCGCCATAATCGCTGCAACCAGGCTCCCAAGGCCCGCACCTGGGCGTTTTCAAAGAGGTCCAGAGCGGAGAGGTCCACCACCTCCTCCCCATAGGCCAGCTCCCTGAGGCCCCGGCCCTTCACCCTGGCCCTCCTCCCCCTTCGGGGATCAAAGCTTTCTGGAAAGGGGGTCCTGGGCACCACCCGCAAGGGGTGGTGGGGCTCACCAAAGGCCCGGCCCGTGGGATGGGCTTGGGCCACGGCCTTGGCCAAAGCCGTAACCTCCCTTGGGCGGTACTCCTCCAGGAGCAAAACGGTGTCCGCCAGGTCCAGGTAATCCCCCACCCCGCCCACCACCAGGACCAGGCTCACCCCCAGGGCCTTGAAATCCCCTATGCGATCCAAAAGCGGGGTCAGGGTTTCCCGCCGCACCAGGGCCTGCATGCGGGCATCCCGCACCAGGAGGTTGGTGGCGGAGGTGTCCTCGTCCAGAAGGAGCACCTTGGCCCCCAGTTCCAAGGCCTCCAGGATGGCGGCGGCCAGACTGGTGGAACCCGAGGCATCCTCGGTGGTGAAGAAGGAGGTGTCCTGGCCCAGGGGCAGGTCGTGCACAAAGGGCCTCAGGTCCACCCCCACCACGCTCCGGCCATCCTCGGACTGGACCCGTTGCGCCCGGGCATGGGTCACCACCCACTCCCGCCCGTCCCCAGGGATGTGGGGATGGACCCCGTGGACCAGGGCCTCGAGGAGGGTGGTCTTCCCGTGGAAGCCTCCACCGGTGATAAGGGTAAGGCCCTCGGGAAGGCCCATCCCCAAGACCTCCCCCTTGTGGGGTACCCGGAAGGAAACCCGCAAGGAAGGCGGACTTTGGAAGGGCACCGCTCCCTTTAAGGGCCTTTGGCTTACCCCGCTCTCCCGGGGCAGGATGGCCCCCTCCCCCACAAAGGCCACCAGCCCCCTTTGGGGCAGGCGCTCCTGGATGTGGGCAAAATCCTCAGCCTGGTGGACATGGGCCAGGAGCTTCTCCACCTCCAGCTCCTCCAGAAACCCCCGAAGACGGTCTGCCAAGGCCCGGAAAAGCCTGGCCGCCTCCTTGCCCAGAATCCTCCGGCCTGAGGCCGGAAGACCCACCCGGAAGCGGAGGTAAAGGCCCTGAGGCGAAAGATGGGCCCCGGCCCGCCTTAGGACCTTGGGGCTTTCCACCTCCACAAAAACCCTACCCGAGTGGCCGCTACCCCCAACATGGGGCAGGTTCCGGAAACGGGTCTTGAGCGCCCGCAGCAGGAAGTCCTCCACCGCCACCTGCCCCACGGGGTGGGCGAAGACCCGAAGCCTCGCCGCGGCCATGGCCGGATAGCGCACCTCCACCACGCTCGGGGAGGCAAAGGGATCGCCCTGCACGTGGACGAAGCGGAGGTCAAAACCGTCCCCTCGCCAAATGCCCTTTAGATCCTTGTAAAAAGGGTAAGGCCTCCCCTCCAGGGAGGCCAGAAAGGGGAAAAGCTCCTCCAGGCGCCGCACCCCTCTAGGCTACAAGACCTCCACCTCCACCCGCCTCAGAGCCCGGGAAAGCCGATCCACACCCTCCAGGAACTCCTCCTCCTGGATGGTCAAAGGCGGGGCCACCACGAGAATGTTGTGCTTGGCCAGCACGTAAACCCCCTCGGCCAAAAGGGCCTTTAAAAGCGCCTGCATGGCGGGGCTAAGAGGGCCATGCCAAGGGGAAAGGGGTTCCCTGCTTTCCCTGTCCCTAACCAGCTCCAAAGCGTAGAAGGCCCCCAGGCCCCGCACGTCCCCCACCACGGGATGGCGCTCCTTCAAGGCCTCCAGGGCCTCCCGGAAAAAGGGCTCCAGGGCCCGCACCCGTTGGAAGATGCCCTCCTCCCGGTAGGCCTCCACGGTGGCGAGCCCCACCGCCACCGTCAGAGGGTGGCCCGAGTAGGTGTGCCCCGTGGGCACGGGGTTCTCGTCAAAGTGGCGGGCCAAGCCCTCCCGCAAAAGCACGCCTCCCAAAGGCACGTAGGCCGAGGTCACCCCCTTGGCGAAGGTGATGAGGTCCGGCACCACCCCAAACCTCGTGGCGGCAAAGGCTGCCCCCACGCGGCCAAACCCCGTCATCACCTCGTCGAAGACCAGGAGGATGCCATGGCGGTCGCAAAGGGCCCTAACCCCTTCCAGGTAGCCTTCAGGGTAGACGATGACCCCGTTGGAACCTACCACGGGCTCCAGGAAGATGGCCGCCACCCGCTTGGGGTCCTCGTGGAGGAGAACCCTCTCCAGGTGCTCCAAAGCCCGCCGGGTTTCCTCCTTGGGGTCCTCCGTGTAAAAGGGGCTTCGGTAGGGATAAGGAGCGAAGAAATGCACCACCCCCGGAACCGTACCTGGCTCCGCGGGCCAGCGGCGGTTCTCCCCGGTTAGGCTGGCCGAGGCATGGGTGGCCCCGTGGAAGGAGCGGTAAGCGGCCAACACCTTGAACCGGCCTGTGAGGTGGCGCACGAACTTCAAGGCATCCTCGTTGGCCTCGGTGCCCGAAGGGGCAAAGAACACCCGGGCCCCTTCCGGCCAGGGGGAAAGGTCGGAAAGGGCCTTGGCGAGAAGGGCCCTTTTGTCGTGGAAGAGGCTTGGGGCCGCGTAGGCCAAGGTGGCCGCCTGCTCAGCGATGGCCCGCACCAGCCTAGGGTGGCCATGGCCCAGGTTCAGGGCCACAAGGCCGCTGGAAAAGTCCAGGTAACGCCGCCCCTCCTCGTCGTAAAGCCAAACCCCCTCCCCCCGGACCACCACCGGCGGGTTCAAGGGGGCCTGGGCCACCCAAGGGGTAAGGACGTGCTTCTTGTGCAGGCTCCTGAAGTCCATGGTTTCCCGAGTATAACCCACTTTCCATAAGCCCCGCCCCAGCCTAAGGAGGCTTGTGAAAATAGCGATATTGCATTATCATTACTTACATGCGAGCGCTAACCCTTCTCCTCCTCCTGGGCCTTCCCCTGAACCCGGCCCTAGCCCAGCTCTCCATTGCGGCTACCACCCCCATCCTGGCGGACCTGGTGCGGCAGGTGGGGGGAAACCGGGTGAGCGTGGTGAGCGTGGTTCCCCCGGGTATGGACCCCCACACCTTTGAGCCCACCCCCAGCACCGCCAAGGCCTTGGCCAAAAGCCAGCTTCTCTTCGCCAATGGGCTTGGCCTCGAGGCCTTTCTCCCCAAGCTCCAGAACCTCCTCCCAAAAGGAGCCCGGCTGGTGAAGCTGGCGGAGGGGCAACCGGGCCTCATCTGCACGGAAGAGGAACCCGAGGAACACGAGGAGAACGGGCACGCCCATGGCCCCTGCAACCCCCACCTGTGGCTGGACCCCACCTATGCGCTGCGGTATGCGGAGCGTATGGCCCAGGAGCTGGCCCGGCTAGACCCCAAGGGAAAAGGGTTTTACCAGGCCAACCTGGCCCGTTTCCGCCAGGAGGTGGAAAGGCGGGATCAGGCCTTTAAGGCCTGCCGCCTCCAGGGCCTGAAGGTGGTCACCCAACACGAGGCCTTCGCCTACTTTGCCCGCAGGTATGGCCTTAGGGTGGTGGGAAGCCTCACCACCTCCGGCGCCCAGGAGGTGGGAAGCCAAAGTTTCCTCAGGCTCCTGGACCGGGCGCGCCAAGAGGGGGTTAAGTTGGTCCTGGCCGAACCCCAGTTCCAGGGCACGGCCCTTAAGGCCTTGGCTGAGGCCCTGGGGGCCCGCATCGCCGTGCTCTACACCGACACCCTGGACCGGAAGGTGCCCACGTATCTGGCCCTTCTGGATCACAACCTGAAGGCCCTATGCCCATAATGGAGGCATGGGGTTTAAGGAAATCTTTGGCACCCTGCCCGAGGCCAGCGCCCAGGCCCCCGGCCGGGTGAACCTTTTGGGCGAGCACACCGACTACCAGGAAGGCTATGTCCTCCCCGCCCCCCTTCCCTACTTCACCCAGGTGGAGGCGGCCAAGGCCGAGGGCCGGGTGGAAGCCTACAGCGAAACCCTAAAGGAGCTGCGGGCCCGCCCCTTGGGAAGCCCGGCCCAGGGGGACTTCCTGGACTACCTCCTCGGGGTGGTCTGGGCCTTGAGGGAGGCGGGGCACAAGGTGCCCGGGGCCCGGTTCTACATCCGCAGCCAGGTGCCCATAGGGGCTGGCCTTTCCAGTTCCGCGGCCCTCGAGGTGGCCGCGCTAAGGGCCCTCCGCACCCTTTACCGCCTGCCCCTTTCCGACCGGGATCTCGCCCTTTTGGGACAGAAGGCGGAAGCGGCGTACGTGGGGGTGCGCTCCGGCATCATGGACCAGATGGCGGCCAGCCTGGGCGAGCCCGGCAAGGCCCTCTTCCTGGACACCCGAACCCTTGCTTATGAAAACCTTCCCTTGCCCGCGGGAGTGAGGGTGGCGGTCTTAGACCTGGGCCTAGGCCGGCACCTGAGGGAGGCGGGCTACAACCAAAGGCGGGAGGAGGCAGAGGAGGCGGCAAGGCGGCTTGGGGTACGGAGCCTTAGGGACGTGGGCGACCTCTGCCTGGTGGAAAGCCTGCCCCCACCCCTGGACAAAAGGGCGCGGCACATCGTGGGGGAAAACCTGAGGGTGTTAAAGGGGGTGGAGGCGTTGCGGAAAGGGGATGCCAGGGCCTTTGGCGAACTCATGGTGCAAAGCCATCGCTCACTGGCGGAAAATTACCAGGTGAGCCTTCCGGAGCTGGACGCCCTGGTGGAGGCCGCCCTGGAAGCTGGCGCCCACGGGGCCAAGCTCACGGGGGCAGGGTTTGGTGGGGCGGTGGTGGCCCTGGTGCCCGAAGCCCGCTTCGCCCCCTTTCAGGAGGCCCTTACCGCCCGGTTCCCTGGGCTTAGGATCCTGTAAAGCAGCCTCCCCCGCCCCCAAGGGATAAGCTAAAGCCATGGACAGGCAAAGCCTCCTCCCCCTCCTGGACGCCCGGCTTCCCCTCACCGAAGAGGGCGTGGCCGAGGCGGCCCGGCTGGCGGGCGTGCCCCTGGCCCAAGCCTGGGGGGTGGTCCGCCACTATCCCCGGTACCGGGGCCTCCCCCAGGGGAGGCTCCTGGTGGACGACCCCGTGGCCCGGGCCCGGGGGTTTGCCCGCCTCCTGCGGGAGGCCGATGGCACCTATCCCCCTATGGGCCTCGAGGCCCTCTCCCCCCTGTTCGTGCGCATAGAGGGCAAGGAGCGGTACGTGGAAGAGGGGGGCCGGCTCGTGCCCTTCCGGGATTTTCGCCTCCCCTTCGCCCTAGGCCAAGGGGAAAGGCTCCTTCCCCCTGAACCCATCCTGAACCTGCGGGCCTACGAGAGGGTCGGGGGGTTACAAGCCTTGCGGGGCTTGCTTGGGGACGCGTTTTCCCCCCATGACCTCATCCAGGCGGTGGAGGAGGCGGGGCTATTGGGCCGGGGCGGGGCCGCCTTCCCCACCCACGTGAAGATGCGGGCCGTGGCCCAGGCCCCTTCCCCCAAATACCTGGTGGTGAACGCCGACGAGTCCGAGCCCGGCAACTTCAAAGACCGCTTCCTCCTTGAGCACCATCCCTTCTTGGTCCTGGAAGGAGCCCTCCTAGCAGCCCACGCCGTGGGGGCAGAGAAGGTTTTCCTCTACGTGCGGGACGAGTTTGCGGCGGCCATCCAAGGGCTGGAGCAAGCCATAGGGGAACTTAAGGAAGCGGGCCTTCTCACCAAGCCCACCGAGGTCTTCCATAGCGGAGGTCTTTACATCTGCGGCGAGGAAACCGCCCTCTTGGAGTCCATGGAGGGCAAAAGGGCCGAACCCCGGTTAAAACCCCCCTTCCCGGTGGAGAAGGGCCTTTGGGGAAGGCCCACCTTGGTGCAGAACGTGGAAACCCTGGCCAACCTCCCCCTGATCCTCAAGGAGGGCCCTGCTGCCTGGCGCCTAAAGGAGCCCAAGCTCTTCTCCATAAGCGGGGATGTGGCGAGGCCTGGGCTTTATGAGCTCCCCCTGGGCACCCCCTTGGGGGAAGCCCTAGAGCGTGCGGGAGGGAGCCCCAAGGAGCTAAAGGCCGTCCTCCTGGGCGGAGCTGCGGGGGTCTTCACCCGGGATTTCGCCGTTCCCTTGCGCTACCGAGAAAGGCTTCCCATAGGAGCTGGAGCCATCGTGGCCTTCGGTAAGGAAGTGGACCTATGGGAGGTCCTCTTAGGCCTCGCCCATTTCTTCCAAGAGGAGTCCTGCGGCAAGTGCTTCCCCTGCCCCTTGGGCACCGCCATCCAGGTGGAGATGGTCAAAAGGCGGGAGAGGAGTAGGGCCCTCGTCCACGACCTGGCCCAGGCCCTTAAGGGAAGCCTCTGCGGGCTTGGCCAGTCCGCCTATTGGGCCTACCAAAGCCTTCTGGAGGTGGAGGATGCGGCTTAATGTGAACGGGCAGGAGGTAGAGGCCAAGGAGGGGGCTCTCCTTTTGGAGTTGGTGGACGTCCCCACCCTTTGCCACCACCCCCACACGGAAACCCATGGGCTTTGCCGGCTTTGCCTGGTGGAGGTGGAAGGCCGCCTGGTGCCCGCCTGCGCCACCCAAGCGACCGAGGGCATGGTGGTCCGAACGGACACGGAAACCCTCCGTTCCTTCCGCAAAACCCTCTTGGAGTGGCTCGCCCTCTCCACGGACTTGAGCCTGGCCCCCGGGCTTGAAGAACTCCTGTTGGCCTACGGGGCGGACCCCGGGCGCTGGGGCGAGATGCCCCTAACCCGCAAGGGGAGGGCGCCCATCCGGGATAACCCCTTTTTCCTCAGGGACTATGCCAAGTGCGTGAACTGCCGCCGCTGTGTGGACGCCTGCGGGGATGGGATCATGGGGGTCTACGCCCTCACCCTGGAGGGTAGGGGCCTCCTGGCCCACCCCACCACCCCCTTGGACCGGCCCCTTCCCGAAACCCCCTGCGTCTTCTGCGGCAACTGCGTCCAGGTCTGCCCCACAGGGGCCCTGCGCCCCTTGAGCTTGGAGGTGTGAGATGCGCACCACATGCCCCTACTGCGGCGTGGGCTGCCAGGTGGAACCGATGGTGCAAGGAGGCCGCATCGTCCAAGTCCTAGCCCCCGACATCCCTCCCAACCACGGGGCCCTGTGCGTGAAAGGCCGCTTCGGCCTGGACTTTCCCTTCTCCGGAAAGCGCCTCCTCTACCCCATGGTGCGGGAAAGCCGCAAGGAACCCTTCCGTCGGGTGAGCTGGGACGAGGCCCTGGACTTTGCCGCCCAGCGCCTCCTGGAAGTGTTTAGGAAGCGGGGCCCGGAGGGCCTGGCCGTCTTCCCTTCCGCCAAGACCACCAATGAGGAGGTTTACTTGGCTCAGAAGCTGGCCCGGGCTCTTCTGGAGACCAACAACGTGGACCACTGCTCGAGGCTTTGCCACTCCTCCTCCACCGCGGCCCTCTCCCGCTCCTTGGGGGGGGCCAGCATGACCAATCCCATAGAGGATATCTGGAAAACCGATCTTTTCTTGGTGGTGGGGTCCAACACCACGGAAACCCACCCGGTGATCGGGGCCATGATCAAAAAAAGGGTCCGGCAAGGGGCCAAGCTCATCGTGGTGGACCCCCGGTACACGGGCATGGCCGAGGCCGCCACCCTCTGGCTAAGGCCCCATCCGGGCACGGACCTCTTCCTTTTCAACGCCATGGCCCGGTACATCCTGGAGGAAGGGCTCTGGGACCAAGGCTACGTGGAGGAGCGCACGGAGGGGTTTGCCGAGTGGCGGGCCTCCGTGGAGGGCTATACCCTCGAGGAGGCCGAGCGCATCACGGGGGTGAAAAGGGAGAACATCGCCCTCGCCGCCAGGCTCTACGCCACCACGGAAAGGGCCGGGGTCTATTGGGCCATGGGCCTCACCCAGCACACCAAGGGCACGGCCACCGTCCAGGCCCTGGTGAACCTGGCCCTCCTCACGGGAAAGGTGGGCGAGGAGGGGGCAGGCCTCAATCCCTTAAGGGGGCAGAACAACGTGCAAGGGGCTGGGGATATGGGGGGCCTGCCCGACGTCCTCCCGGGATACCGCAAGGTTGCGGACCAAGAGGCCAGGAAGCGCTTTGAAAACCTGTGGGGGGTTACGTTGAACCCCAAGCCCGGCCTGCGCATGACCGAGATCTTCGAGGGCATCCCCGAGGTGGAGGCCATCTACCTGATCGGGGAGGACCCCGTGACCAGCGAGCCCTACCAGGACCACCTCAAGGCCAAGCTCGAGGCTCTCCCCTTCCTCATCGTCCAGGACATTCTGGAGAACGAGACCACGCCCTTTGCCCACGTGGTTCTGCCCGCGGCAAGCTTCCTGGAAAAGGAGGGCACGTTTACCAACACCGATCGCCGGGTGCAACGGGTGCGGAAAATCCTGAATCCCCCTGGGGAAGCCAGGCCCGACTGGTGGATCATCCAGGAGCTGGGGAAACGCCTAGCCCAGGGCTTGGGCCGGCCCTGGACCCTTTATTCCCGCCCCGAGGGCATTTGGGAGGAGGTTCGCCGGGCCGTTCCCGAGATGATGGGGGGAATAACCTACCGGCGCCTGGAAGAGGAGGGCGTCCGCTGGCCTTGCCCAAAGGAAGACCACCCCGGGGAGGCGGTGCTCTTCCGCGAAGGCTTTAATACGCCTTCCGGTAGGGCCCGTTTCATTCCCGTGCACTTTACCCCGCCCGCGGAAACGCCCTCCGAGGAATACCCCCTCACCCTCTCCACGGGCCGGGTCCTCTACCACTGGCACGGGGGTACCTTAAGCCGGAATAGCCGCCTCCAGGAGGCGTATCCTGAACTCAAAGTGGAGGTGAACCCTAAGGACGCCCAGAGGCTCGGCATCCAGGATGGGGAGGTCGTCCAGGTGGTAAGCCGCCGGGGCCGGATCCGAGCTAAGGCCTGGGTCACGGACCGCACCCCCGAGGGGGTGGTCTATGCGCCCTTCCACTTCGCCGAGGCCCCCGCCAACCGCCTCACCCTGAACGCCCTGGACCCCATAAGCCGTATCCCCGAGTACAAGGTGAGCGCGGTGCGGCTGGAGAAACTGGACTAGCTTCTCTTCCTTCCTCCGCCGCAGGAGAGCCCAGCCCCTCAGGTTAGAGCGGTCCTACACCGTGGGGAAGGCGAAGCTCTCGTAACCCAGCTCCGCCACGGCAAACCACCGGTACTGCTCATTCCTGAAGGCCCAGTAGGCGGCGTACACCTTGCGGTAGGTGGCGTCCTTGGCCGCCTGCTCCTCGTAGAGGGCTTGGGTTTCTTGGAGGGCCTTCTTCATAATCTCCAAGGGCCAGCGGCGCAAACGCACCCCCGCCTTAAGGAGGCGGGATAGGGCCGGAGGGTTTTGGGCATCGTACTTGGCCATCATGGTGAGGTTGACCTCCGCTGCCGCCACCTGGAAGGCCTCCTGGAACTCCTTGGGAAGCTTCTGCCACTCCTTTTGCGAAACCAGGAAGGAAAGCTGGGCGCTGGGCTCCCAGAAGGAGGGGTAGTAGTAGTAGCGGGCCACCTTGTAAAAGCCCAGCTTCTCGTCGTCGTAGGGGCCAGAAAACTCGGTGGCGTCTATGGTACCCCGCTCCAGGGCCGGGTAGATATCCCCAGCGGCCAAGGTCTGGGGTACCACCCCGAGCCGGCCTATCACCAGACCGCCAAGCCCCGGGATGCGCATGCGCAGGCCCTTGAGGTCCGCCAAGGTCCGGATCTCCTTGCGGAACCAGCCCCCCATCTGAACCCCGGTGTTCCCCCCGGGAAACTGGACCACCCCGAAATCGGCATAAACGGCGCGGAGAAGCTCCAGGCCACCGCCATAGCGCATCCAGGCGTTGTGCTGCCGGTAGGTCATGCCAAAGGGCACGCCGCCGTCAAAGGCCAGGGTGGGGTTTTTGCCCACATAGAAAGGGCCGTAGGTGTGCCCCGCCTCCACCGTCCCTTGCTGCACGGCATCCAATACCTGTCCCCCAGGGACAATCTCACCGGCCTGGTAGACGCGGATCTGGAAGCGGCCCTCGGTGAGCTCCGCCACCCGCTTGGCCAGGTCCTCGGCACCCCCATAGAGGGTGTCCAGGCTCCTTGGGTAGCTGGAAACCAGCCGCCAGCGCACCTGAGGCGCCGCCTGGGCAAAAGCCCTATAGGAGAGGCTAGCCGCCAGGCCCACCCCCACCTTCTTGAGGAACTGCCTCCGTTTCATGCCTCCCTCCTTTCGCTGTATAAGTATACGGCAAGCTACCGCCTAGCCCTCGCCCTATCCCCCACCTCGCAAAAGCCCCTCCACCTGCGCCAGAAGGGCCTGGGCTTCAAAGGGTTTTCCCATGAAGGCTTGGGCCCCCGCTTCTAAGGCCCTTTGCCGGCTGGTCTCAGAAACACTTGCGGAAAGGGCCAGAATAGGCGTGGCAAGCCCCCGCTCCCGTACCTTTTGGATCACCTCCAGGCCCGAAACCCCCGGCATCACCAAGTCGCAGACCAAAAGGTCATAGGACGGACCTATTCTCTCCAAAGCCGCCTGGCCCGAGGAGGCCCAATCCACCTGGTACCCCGCCCGCTCCAAGATGCGGCGCACCAGGTGGGCCACCAAGGGCTCGTCCTCAACCAGCAGGATGCGGGCCATATAGGGGTAGGATAACCCTAAAGAGGCTTCCCTTGCCCTCCTCGCTCTCCACCTCTATCCGCCCTCCGTGGGCCTCCACGATGTGCTTGGAGATGAAAAGGCCAAGCCCGGTCCCCGCCACCCCCCGGGTCTGGGCGTTTTTGGCCCGGACATAGCGTTGGAAAAGCTTGGGAATCTCCTCCTTGGGAATACCCGGGCCGGTGTCTTCCACCTCCACCACCAGGTCTCCCCCCATCTCCTTGGCCGCCAAACGCACCCGGCCTCCTGGGGGGGTGAACTTGAAGGCGTTGGAGAGAAGGTTCCCCACCACCTGGACCATCCGGTCGGGATCCGCCTCCAAAAGGGGCAGGTCCTGAAGTTCCACCGTAAAGGCCACCCCAGAAAGCCGGGCCACCCCCTGAAAACTCCGCGCCAAATCCAGCAACAAGGGCTTGAGATTGACCGGCCTTTTGGAAACCTCAAAGCGGCCCGCCTCGAGGCGACTGGTGTCCAGAAGGTTATCCACCATGGTCTTAAGGCGAAAGGAACTTTCCAGGATTAAGTCCACGGACTCCCTGGCCGCCGGGGAAAGCTCCTCCTCCCTTAAGAGCTCCGCCAAGCCCATGATCACCGCCAAGGGGGTCCTGAGCTCGTGGCTCACCGCGGCGATGAACTCCCCCTTAAGGCGATCCGCTTCCAACCTAGGCCTGAGGTCGTGTAGGTCCACCACAATGCCCCGTACCCGGGGATCCTCCAGGAGGTTCCGTCCCCAGGCCTCCATGGGAATGGGCGTACCGTCGGCATGGAGAACCCGGAACTCCCCCGTGCGCACCTCTGAAGGAGAGGCCAAAAGCTCGCAGAACAGGGCCTCCGCCAAGGGGCGGTCCTCCGGGTGGACAAAGTCCAGGCCATAGACGGGAGCCCTCTTGTACCCTTCCGGGTCATACCCCAAAACATGGCGTACGCTGGCGCTCACAAAGCGTATGATCCCATCCTGGTCCAACACGTATATAACGTCTTGAGAGTGCCCCAAAAGCGCCTTCAAGCGTTCCTCTTCCAGCTCCAAAAGCTCTAGAAAGCGGGCCCTTTCCAGCGCCAGGGCCAAGAGGGTACCCACCTGGGCCAAGCGGGAGAGGAGCCTCTCGGAAAACCGCCGCTCCCTCCGGTAGCCCAAGAGCAACCCTCCCCTGACGCCTCCCGCACCAAAGGGAACCACCACGGCGCTTTTTAACCCCAGGTCCCGGGCCAAGGCGCAGTCCTCTTCTTCCAAGGCCTCCGCAGCCAGGGGCTGGGAGGCCCCTTCACCCTTAACCCCATCCAGGGCCCTCTGCAAAAGGTTAGGCCGAGGAGGGTCTTCCAAAGGGCAGGTGGCGTAGAGGATCCGCCGGAACCCCTCCACCTCCAGGAGCAAAAGCCCCTCCTCCGCGGCAAAAAGCCCCTTAAGCCGCTCCACCACTGTCCTGCCCAAGGCACCCAGGTCCCGCTCCCGCAAAGCCCCCTGGGCCACGTCCACCAGCGCTTGGGTGAAGGCCACCTGGTCCCTCAGGGCCCTTTCCATGCGGGTGCGCTCGGTGATGTCGTGGAGGACCAAGATGCGCATCCCCTCCAACCTTTTCCCCCGCACGCTGAACGTGGCCCCCCCGAGGCCCACCTCCACCCGTCCCCCTTCCAAGGCCGGCTCCAGGCTTGCGGGAAGGTCCTCGAGGGCCACCTCCTGGCCCACCCCCAAAGCCCCTCGGGCCCGGCTGTTGGCGTAGCCCCGGTCGCCGGAGAGGACCACCACCCCATCCGGCAACTCTTCCAACACCTCAAAAAGGCGCCTCCTTTCGGCAGCCAGGGCTAAGGAGAGCTGGGTCCTTTCCCGATAGAGCTGGGCATTTTTAAGGGCTACTCCCGCTATTTCCGCTATGAGCTCCACATACCGTACCTCATCCTCGCTCACCCCAGGCCCTCCTGGGCCGTGGTCCACCGCCAGAGCCCCCAAGGGTTCCTCCTCTGCCAGGATGGGTACGAAGGCCACCCGGGCTCCCACCTCCTGGGCCACGTGGGAAGGGAGCTGGTCCCGGTCCACCAAGAGGGTCCTCCGCTCCCGCACAGCCCGGGCCAGGGGATCGGATGAAGCCCCTAGGGGAAGACGAATCCGGCTCCTGCCTTCCGTCCAGTAGAGGGCCTCTCCCTTCAGGGTAAGGAATCCTTCCAGATGGGCACCAGGGGACTTGGGCGCCCCTTCTTTAACCAAGGCCACCGTAACCCGGAAAAAGCCAAAGCGCTGGGAAAGGGAGCGGGCCAGGGTTTCTAAGACCGCATCGGGCTCGAGAACCCGGCCCACCTCCCTAGCCAAGGCGCTCACGTGGGAAAGGGCCTCCGCATGGCGGGAAAGTTGGGCCAAGGCCCGGTTTCGCTCCGCCAAGAGCTCGCCGTTTTTGAGGGCCAAGGCGGTGAGCTGGGCCAGGAGGGGAAGGAGGGGTCTTAAGCCTTGGGGAACCCCTTCCAGACTGAGTACCCCCTTAGGGGTAAACCGGGCACAACTGGGGCACACCAGGACCCGGGTTTCCCGGCTCGCCCTGGGCCGTTCCGTACACCGAGCCTCGGGATCCGACCAGCAGTAGGAGGTTTCCTCCCCTACCACGGGCAAAAGCCACTCTTCGCCCCGCTTCACCGGCCCTTCGGCGAAAAAAGCCTCCTGTACAGGCCCCTTGGCATGTAGGGGAAGGGCGATGGAGGAAACCGTGTAATGCCGTCCCCGGCCCGAGGCCACCTCCCCCATAAGCTCCCGGGTTTCCCGGTGGTAGAGGAAAAGGGCCGCCCGCTCTACCCCTTCGTCGGTGGCCACCTCGAGGAGGTTGCGTAGTATCTGAACCGGCTCCAGATCTTTTAACAAGGCCCTCTGGAATCGCCCAAGGATCTCCCACTGCCCCGAGGTTCTCATCCGCCTCCAATGGTAGCATGGGGGCGGGGTTGCCAGGGGTTGGCCAAAATCTTAGACTTGGTCAAAGGGTAGGCCCCTGGCCCAGAGGGGGTAGACCATGGCCATAGACTTCAGCCTTACCGAGGAACAGCGGCAGCTCCAGGCCCTGGCCCGGCGCTTCGCCAAAGAGGTGATCCTGCCCGTGGCCCAGGAGTACGACGAGAAGGAGGAGGTGCCCTGGCCGGTCATAGAGAAACTCCACCAGGTGGGCCTCCTGAACGCCATCATCCCCGAGGAATACGGAGGGATGGGCCTCAAGATGCTGGACGAGGTCATCGTGGGGGAGGAGCTGGCCTACGCCTGCATGGGCATCTACACCATTCCCATGGCCAGCGACCTGGGTATCACCCCGGTGCTCCTCGCGGGAACCGAGGAGCAAAAGCGCCGTTTCCTAAAGCCGTTAACTGAGAAACCTGCCTTGGCCGCCTTTGCCCTCAGCGAACCCGGCAACGGCTCGGATGCCGCCGCCTTGAAGACCCGGGCGGTGCGCCAAGGGGATCACTACGTGTTAAACGGCACCAAGATGTGGATCAGCAACGGTGGGGAGGCCGAATGGGTGGTGGTCTTCGCTACCCTTAATCCGGAGCTTCGCCACAAGGGGGTGGTGGCCCTGGTGGTGGAGAGGGGCACCCCGGGGTTTAGCGCCGTGAAGATCCACGGGAAGATGGGGCAAAGGGCCTCGGGAACCTATGAGTTGGTGTTTGAAGATGTCAAAGTGCCCGTTCAGAATCGCCTAGGAGAGGAAGGCGAAGGGTTCAAAATCGCCATGAACACCCTCAACAAGACCCGCATCCCCGTGGCCGCGGGCAGCGTGGGCGTGGCCAGGCGAGCGCTGGACGAAGCCAAAAAGTACGCAAAAGAGCGGGAAGCCTTCGGCCAGCCCATCGCGGGCTTCCAGGCCATCCAGTTCAAGCTGGCGGATATGCTGATCGGTATTGAAACCGCTCGCATGTACACCTACTACGCCGCCTGGCTGGTGGACCGGGGTCTTCCCCATGCTCACGCCAGCGCCATCGCCAAGGCCTACGCCTCGGAGATCGCTTTTGAGGCCGCCAACCAGGCCATCCAGATCCACGGGGGTTACGGCTACGTGCGGGAGTTCCCCGTGGAAAAACTCCTGAGGGACGTGAAGCTCAACCAGATCTACGAGGGCACCAACGAGATCCAAAGGCTCATCATCGCCAGGCACATCCTGGCGGAATAGGAGGCGAGGATGAAGTTCATAGCGGTCATCAGACAGGTACCGGACGGGGAAAGCCGGCTCAGGATCCAGGGAAACCGGGTGGATCTCTCCTCCGCCACCCTCATCCTGGACCAGATGGACGAGTACGGGGTGGAGGAAGCCCTCCGCCTAAAGGAGAAGCACGGGGGCGAGGCCATCGTGGTAGGGTTTGGCCCCGAGCGCACCGAGGAGGCCATCCGCACCGCCTTGGCCATGGGCATGGACCGGGGGATTCACGTGGTCCATGAGGGCTATGCGGATCCCGTCACCGTGGCCGAGGCCCTAGCCCCGGTGATCCGGGAGGAATCCCCTACCCTGGTCCTGACCGGGGGGCAACAGGCGGACTGGGACAGCCAAGCCCTGGGTGCTGCTTTGGCCGAGGCCCTGGGGGTGCCGGTGATCCCCTGGACCACCGCCATTGAGCTGGAAGGGGAAACCGTCCGGGCCAAGCACGACCTGGACGAAGGAGCCGAGTGGGTTCGGGTCAAGCTGCCGGCCGTTTTCACCACCCAGCAGGGACTGAACGAACCCCGCTACCCCACCCTGCCCGGCATCATGAAGGCCAAGAAGAAGGAGGTCAAAAAGGTGGCCTTCCAGGGGAATAGCCGGGTGGAGATCCTGGAGGAAACCATCCAGGAAAAGGCCCGGCTGCAGAGGATTCTTGACGGCAAGGACCCCGTGGCGGCAGCGGAAGAACTGGTACGGCTTCTGCATGAGGAGGCCAAGGTTATCTAAAGGAGGCAGGCATGATTCTGGTTGTCCTGGACCACGACGGCACCAAGTTGCGCAAGGGGAGCCTCGAGGCCCTGACCCGGGCCCGCACCCTGGCCCAAGCCTTGGGGGAGAAGGTGGCAGGGGTGCTCCTTGCCGAAGCAGGAGCCCCTTTAGAAGAAGCCAGAGGGTACGTGGAAACCCTATACGTGGCGGAGCTCGGCCCCTACACCGCTGAGAAATGGGCGGCAGGGATTCTGGAAGCGGCCAAGGGGGGGGTGAAGGCCATCGTGGCCCCTTCATCCAGGCAAAGCCGCGCCTACATGGGCCGGGTGGCCTACGCCTTGAAGGCCGGGCTTCTGGAGGACACCCTGGAGTCCTGGGCGGAAGGAGGCGAGGTCTACGCCATCCGCTACGCCTACCTGAACCGGGTGACCCAGAAGGTCAAAAGCGCGCCCCCAGTGGCCCTCACCGTCAAGCCCAACACCACCCCCCTGGCCGAACCCTTGGGCCAAGGGGGAGAGGTGGTGGCCCTCCAGGTACCCCCGGTGGCCACGGTGGAGGTATTGGAGAGGGTCCAGGAGGAGAAGAAGGGGGTATCCCTTACCGAAGCGGACGTGGTGGTCACGGGCGGCCGGGGCATGGGCAGCGCCGAGGCCTTTAAGCTGGTGGAGGAACTCGCCGCCCTTTTAGGTGGAGCCGTGGGGGCCACCCGGGCGGTGGTGGATGCCGGCTGGCGGCCTTATGGGGAGCAGGTGGGCCAGACGGGGAAAACCGTCCAACCTACCCTCTACATTGCCCTCGGGGTTTCCGGAGCGGTGCAGCACCTGGCGGGAATGAATAAGAGCAAGTACATTGTGGCGGTGAACAAGGACCCCGAGGCCCCCATCTTCAAGCACGCGGACTACGGGATTGTGGGGGATGTGCACCAGGTGCTTCCGGCCCTGATCGGCGCCGTTAAGAAACTTAAGGACTGAGCTTCCCCCGATTCTCCGATTCTGTAGGAAAAGGCGGGCAGGGAGTTCCCTGCCCGCTTGGCCTCTAGCTACTCCTTCTTGGGAGGAGGTGCCCCCTCATCCTCCATGCGGGAGGCCTCGAGGTTCTCCTGGGGAGGTGGGGTCTCCTGGGCCTCACCCTCCTTCTTCCCCCGGTTACCCCTGAGGAGCTGCAACAAGAAGAAAAGGAGCACCGCTACCACCACCACCCCAAGGGCATAGGGCCAAGCGGGGGCGCTGGGCGCACCCGGCACCTCGGGCAGGGAAAGAGGCGGGGCCGGGGCCTTGAAAACCTCCTCCTCCAGCTTACCCACCCGCTCCCCCAAGGCTTTCAGGGCTTGTTCCTGGACCTGGACCCGGTTGGCCAGGGCGGTCACCTGGCCCTCGAGGGCCCGGAGGCGGGCGTAGCCCTGGTAACCAGCCCAGGCTACCAATAGGACGACCACCAACAGGAAGACCAGGCTCAACCAACGCCTCATTCCTCGTCACCTCCTCCGCCGGGCCCGTTATTACAGGAGCAAACCCGGCTTCTTAGTATATCATGCGGCCAGTATGGCCGATAACGCCAAACTTATCCTGGACGAGCTCTTAGCTGAGCTGGAGGAGAGGCGGAAAAAAATCCTTCTGGGTGGCGGAGAGGAACGCATTAAAAAGCAGCACCAGCAGGGGAAGCTCACGGCCCGAGAACGCATAGACTACCTCCTGGACCCGGGGAGTTTCGTGGAACTCATGCCCTTCGCCGAGCACCTGGAAACCGGGCTCATGGAAGGTATTGAGGCCCCTGCCGATGGGGTGGTAACCGGGTATGGCACCATCGGCGGCCGCTTGGTCTTCGTCTTCAGCCAGGACTTCACCGTCTTAGGGGGCTCCTTGGGCAAGATGCACGGGCGTAAGATTGCCAGCCTAATGGACCTAGCGGCCAAGGTGGGAGCGCCCATCATCGGACTCAACGACTCCGCTGGGGCCCGCATCCAGGAGGGGGTGGATAGCCTTTCCGGCTACGGGGAGGTCTTCTACCGCAACGCTGTTTATTCCGGCGTGGTGCCCCAGATCTCGGCCATCCTGGGCCCTTGCGCGGGGGGGGCGGTGTATAGCCCGGCCATGACCGATTTCATCCTCATGAGCCGGGGGACCAGCTACATGTTCATCACCGGCCCCGAGGTCATCAAGAGCGTGACCCGGGAGGAGGTGAGCTTTGAGGCGCTGGGGGGGGCGGATGTGCACATGGAAAAGAGCGGGGTGGCCCACCTCGAGGGGCAAAACGACCAGGAGGTCCTGGACCTTATCAAAAAGCTTCTTTCTTACCTGCCGCAAAACAGCCGGGAGAAACCCCCCGTGGTAGAACCCCAAGACGACCCCTTCCGCCCCACCCCCGAGCTGCTAGACATCGTCCACCCCGATGCGAAAAGGCCCTACAACATGCACCAGGTCATCAGAACCCTCTTGGATGGCGAGGAGTTTCTGGAGATCCAGCCCGGCTTTGCCCGGAACATCATCGTGGGCCTGGGCCGCCTGGGAGGGTATCCCGTGGGGATCGTGGCCAACAACCCCCGCTTTATGGCGGGAGCCCTAGATATCAATGCCTCCGACAAGGCGGCCCGCTTCATCCGCACCATGGATGCCTTCAACATCCCCATCCTGACCCTGGTGGACGTGACCGGCTTCCTGCCTGGGGTGGCCCAGGAGCACGGGGGCATCATCCGCCACGGGGCCAAGATGCTCTTCGCCTACGCCGAGGCCACGGTACCCAAGATCACCCTCATCGCCCGCAAGGCCTACGGCGGGGCCTACCTGGCCATGAACTCCAAGGACATGGGGGCGGATGTGGTCCTGGCCTGGCCCACGGCGGCGGTGGCGGTGATGGGGGCCGAGGGAGCCGCCAACATCATCTACCGCAAGGAGATTCAATCCTCCCCCAACCCCGAGGAAACCCGCCGGCGGAAGATTGAAGAGTACCGCCAGGCCTTTGACAACCCCTGGGTGGCCGCGGGAAGGGGCTACATAGATGATGTCATAGACCCCGCCCACACCCGGCGCCTTCTCTACCAGCACCTGAGGATGCTTTGGGAGAAGAAGGAAGAGCGGCCCTTTAAGAAGCACGACAACATCCCGCTTTAGAGTCCTTTAGGGCACCAGGGGTAAAATGAGACCCAAGTATGGTCCGGGTCTGGATTGACCTTACCCTAGCTAGCCAACGGGAGGCTCTGGCCGAAGCCCTTCAGGCCCGGGAATTCCAGGTGGTGGACCACCCCTTGGCGGCCCAGGTGGGCCTGGTGGAAGCCGGCTGGGAGGTTCCCCTGCCCCCGCCTCTCCCTTCCCTGGTTCTACTCAGGAGCCGGGAACAGGCGGCGGAGGCCCTCAAACTGGGCTATAAGGGTTACCTTTACCCGGAACAGGGCCTCGAGGTCCTGGCCCAGGCCTTGCGGAAGGTGGCCGAGGGCGAGGCCTGGGCGGAAAGGCGGGTAGTGGCCACCTTGGTGGGAGAGCCTACCCCGCAACTTTCCCCTCGGGAAAGGGAGGTGGCGGCCCTAGCCGCCTTAGGCCTCAGCAATAAGGAGATCGCCAAGGAGCTGGGGATCTCCGAGCGCACAGTCAAGGCCCATCTCTCCGCCGTGTTCCAAAAGGCAGGGATCAAGCGGCGAAGCCAACTGGCCCACATCCGGTTTCTCACCTAGACTTTCCGGCTCCCTGGTAGTAGTACTTTTTTTTCACATGAATTAGGCCAAAGGAGCGTTGGCCTCCTCTTGGAAGGTTACTAAGCTAAGGGTGAAAGGAGGTCTTTATGCGGCATACTAGGTTATGGTTTAGGTGGGGAGTTCCTTTGGGGGCGGTGCTGCTCCTGATCCTTTCCGCATGCGGCGGGCAGACCAATAAGGCCCCCCTAAGCCCCGCCACGGCGGTGAACCGGCAGGTGGTTACCTATCCCGATTGGAAAGCGGGAAGCGCCGAGGCGGAATGCACGCAGGCAGGGGTGGTCTTTGACGGAGCCTATAAGGTAGACCCACCGGTTAGCGGTACCTACACCGTGGACGCTTACGGCAACACCATCACCCCCACCTTCTCCGGCGATGGCAAGTACGTGGATTGGAGCTCCACCTTGGGCATGACCGCGGTGATCGTCAAGGGAGGTCCAGGGGCCAATGTGTACGTCTATGATCCCCCGGCTACCTCCGATAGTGGCCTGCACGCTCCTCCCAACCAAGGCGGAAACATTCCGACAATCAGCCATGTGACCTTCTGCTTCCAGTATCGTCTGAACGTGAGCAAAACCGCCACCACCACCTATACCCGCCAGTACTTCTGGGAGATTCGCAAGACCGGGGATCAAACGGAGCTCACCTTGAGTCCCGGCCAGGTCTTCCCAGTGAACTACCAGGTACAGGTAGGGGTTGTCCGCTATGAGGACCGGGACTTCGCCGTACAGGGCACCATCGTCATCCAGAACAATACCCCCATCACCTTCGTGGTGCAAAGCGTCTCCGACGTGGTTTCGCCCGACATCGTCGCCAACGTAGCCTGCGGGGAGCTTCCCCGCACCCTGGCCCCTGGAGCGAGCATGAGCTGCACCTACAGCGCCAGCCTGCCCAACAAGGATAGCCGCACCAACACCGCCACCGTCGCCTACGTGCGCCAAGGCCAGGAGCAGGTGCGCACCGCCACCGCCACAGCCCCCGTTACCTTCAATGGCCCCACCACCTTGGTGGATAACCAGGTGTCGGTCAGCGACGACAAGTACGGCCCCCTGGGCACTGTGAGCGCGGACGAAGCCCCCAAGACCCTCACCTACAGCCTGAACGTGGGGCCCTACCCGTGTGAGAGCCAGGACACGTACCACACCTTCACCAACACCGCCACCTTTACCACCAACACCACCGGCACCACGGGCTCCTCCAGCTGGACCGTAAGGGTTCGGGTACCGGCTTGCCAGATGGGCTGCACCCTCACCCAGGGCTACTGGAAGACCCACACCCGGTACGGGCCGGCCAAGCCCCGGGACGACACCTGGGACCAGATCCAGCCTAGCGGCGAGGACACCCTGTTCTTCTCCTCCGGCAAGACCTACTACCAGGTCCTCTGGACCTCACCCTCGGGCGGCAACCCGTACTACCAGCTGGCCCACCAGTACATCGCCGCCAAGCTGAACGTGCTGAAGGGGGCCTACGCTCCACCTGAGGTGCTGGCAGCCATCGCCTGGGCGGAGAACTTCTTCAACACCTACACACCCTCATCTAACTTCACCAAGACCCTCAGCAACCAGGCCCGTTCCTACGCCAGCCTCCTGGGCCAGTACAACGAGGGCTATATCGGCCCCGGGCACTGCAGCGAGTAGGCTTTGGGCTTTGGACCTAGCCCCCGCCCCCCGGCGGGGGTTAGGCTTATAGGCCGATGGAAGCCACGTGGGACACCTTCCAAAAGGAACTTGCCTCCTGCAGCCGTTGCCCTAGGTTGGTGGCCCATCGGGAGGCGGTGGGGCGGGAGAAACGCCGGGCCTATCGGGATTGGACCTACTGGGCCAAGCCCGTCCCCGGCTTCGGGGACCCAAAGGCGCGCCTGGTTCTTTTCGGCCTGGCCCCGGGAGCCCATGGTTCCAACCGCACGGGCCGCCCCTTCACCGGGGATGCCTCGGGCGCCTTCCTCTATCCCCTTCTTTACCAGGCGGGCCTCTCCAACCAACCCCAAAGCGAACCCGGGGACGAGCTAAGGCTTTTTGGCGTCTACCTTACCGCCGCCGTGCGCTGCGCCCCGCCGGACAACAAGCCCACCCGGGAGGAGCTCCAGACCTGTAGCGCCTGGACCCGGATGGAGCTCGGTCTCCTCCGGGAGGCCCGGGTCTACCTGGCCCTGGGCCGGATCGCCCTCGAGGCCCTCCTGGACCACTTCGGGCGGAAAAGGAGCGCCCATCCCTTTTTCCACGGGGCCCACTACCCCTTGCCCGATGGCCGGCACCTCCTCGCCAGCTACCACGTCTCTCGGCAGAACACGCAAACGGGCCGGCTCACCCGGGAGATGTTTCTGGACATACTCCTACAGGCTAAAGACCTCGCCGGGCTTTGAGCCAGGCGGTTAACTCCGCGTAAGGGAGGACATTCAAAACCCGCTCGGGTCCAATCCAAGCCCTTTGGGCCGTGCCCACCGCAAGCTCCATGAAGCGCAGGTGCTCCACCTGGTGGGCATCCGTGGAGAGGCTAATCCAAAGGCCCATGCCATAGGCCAAGCGCGCCAGGTCGTCGGGGAGGTCCATGCGGTCATAGTAACCGTCGATCTCCACCGCCACCCCCTTCTCCTTGGCCTTGCGCAAAATGGCCTCCCAATCAGCCTCTATAGGGGCCCGCCGGCCGATGAGCCTGGCGGTGGGGTGGGCCAGGACATGGACAAAAGAGTTCTCCAGGGCCTTTAGGATGCGCTTGGTCTGCTCTGCCTTGGAGAGCTTAAAACCCGAGTGGATGGAGATGAGCACCAGGTCCAGTTCCCTTAACACCCAATCGGGGTAGTCCAAGGTGCCATCGGGCCTTATGTCCACCTCGGCCCCCGCCAGGAGGTAGGGGGGCCCATGGGTCTCGTTGAAGCGGCGGATGGTTTCTATCCGCCTTAAGGCCTCCTCCGGGGAGGGCCCCCCCGCCACCCGCACCGCCGGGGAGTGGTCCGTCACCCCCAGGTACTGGTAGCCCAAGCCCCTGGCCGCCTGCCAAAGCTCCTCCAGGCTGTTTTGCCCATCGGAGTAGGTGGAGTGCACCTGCAGATCCCCCTGGATCTGGGAAAGCTCCAATAGCCTCGGAAGCTTCCCCCCAAGCGCCGCCTCTATCTCCCCCCGGTCCTCCCTCAGGGGAGGGGGAACAAAGGGAAGCCCCAAAGCCTCATAGACCCCCTCCTCCGTCTCCCCTGCCAGGCGCTTCTCCCCGCGGAAGACCCCGTACTCGGAAAGCTTCAGACCCCTCTCCTGGGCCAAGGAACGGAGCTTGATGGAGTGCTCCTTGCTTCCGGTGAGATACTGCAGCCCGGAGCCCCAACTCTCGGGCGGCACCACCCGGAGGTCCACCTGGAGGCCATTTTTAAGGAACACGGTGGCCCGCTCCTTGCCCTGAGCGTAGACCTCCTTCACCTGCGGAAGCTTCACAAAGGCCTTTACCACCTCCTCGCTCCTCTCGGTGGCCACCAGGTAGTCCAGGTCCCCCACGGTGTCCTTGTACCGCCGAGCGGACCCGCAAAGTTCCGCCCTCTCCACACCGGGCAGGGCTCGGATGGCGGCAAGAAGGTTCCGCGCCAAGGAAAGCACCGCCCCCAAGGGCCTGCGTTTACCCGCCACCTGCACCAAGGCCAGCCCCTCCCGGATCCTTTCCGCCTTTTTGGGGCCGAAGCCCTTAAGGCGAAGCAGATCTCCCCGATCCAGGGCTTCCCTTAGTTTTTCCAGGGAATCAATGCCCAGCTGGTCATAGAGCTGCCGGGCGGTCTTGGGCCCCACCCCGGGGACTTCCATCACCGCCAAGACCCCCCTTGGTACCTTGGCGGAAAGCTCCTGGTGCTTTTTAATCCTTCCCGTGGCTAGAAACTCCAGGATCTTCTCCGCCAGGTCGGGGCCGATTCCCGGCAGCGCCAGAAGGGCCTCCTTGCCCCCCTTGGCCACCTCTTCAATGGGGGTATCCAGGTCGTAAAGGGTGCGGGCAGCTTGGTAGTAGGCCCGGACCCGGAATGGGTTATCCCCCAAAAACTCGCTCATGAGCCCGATTTCCTCAAACAGGCGGGCGAGCTCCTGGTTCTTCATGCCCCCACTATACGGGTATACTGGGACTGCCCATGGCACCACCCGCCCGGTTTCGCAAGGCGGTGCTAAAGATGCTGAAGGAGGAAGGGAAGCCCCTCCACTACACGGAGATAGGCCGCCGCCTTAAGGATTCGGGGCTTTGGGCCCACGTTCGGGAACCGGAAAAGATCGCCAAGATCCAGCTCTCCGCCCTGGCCCGCTGGCATAGGAGCCCGGTGGTGGCCCTGGGCAAGGGCCTGTACGCCCTTAGGGAAGAAGGCGATACGAGCCCAGAACCTTAAGGTAGTTGGCCCGCTCAAAGGCTGCTGGCTCCGCCACCTTCTGGTAGCTCATCACCCCCCGCATCTCCGCCACGCTCGCGTACTCCTTCTCCTCCATGAAGGCCTTCAGCTCCTCCAGCACGGTGCGGAAGTGATGGGGGCCCTTTTCCAGGATGGCCGAGGTGATCATCACCACCTGGGCGCCGGCCAAAAGGCCCTTGATGGCTTCCCGGCCAGAGTGAACCCCCCCTGACAAGGCCAGGTCCAACCCAACCCGGCCATAGAGGAGGGCGATCCAATGGATACGCAAGAGGGCTTCGTAAGGGCGGGAAAGGCTCAAGGTGGGCACCACGGAGAGGGTTTCCAAGTCAAAATCGGGTTGGTAAAAACGGTTAAAGAGGACCAAGGCCTTAGCCCCCGTGCCCTCCACCCGCTTGGCAAAGTGGGCGAAGGCGCTGAAGGCGTGCCCCACCTTGACCGCCACCGGTAGCCCCACGCTTTCCACCACCGCCCGGATGGTATCCAGGTACATGGCCTCCACCTCGGCCCCGGATAAGGCGGGGTCGGTGGGGATGTAGTAAAGGTTGAGCTCTAGGGCGTTGGCCCCGGCTTCCTCTAAGAGGCTGGCGTATTCCACCCAACCCCCACGGCTTATCCCGTTCAGGCTGGCGATGATGGGGACGGAAACCCGTTCCTTGGCCCGGGAGAGGAGATCCAGATAGCGCTCTGGGGTCAGGCGGTACTCGTGGGCTCGAGGAAAGTAGGAAAGGGCCTCGGCGTAGCTCTCGTGGCCATAGTGCAGGTAGTGGTCCAGCAGCTCCTCCTCGAGGGTCACCTGCTCCTCAAAGAGGGAGTGCATCACGATGGCCGCCGCCCCCCCATCCTCCAGGCGCAAAAACCCATCCAGCTTTTCCGTGAGGGGCGAGGCGGAAGCCACCAAGGGGTGCTCCAGCTTTAGCCCCATATAGGTGGTGCTGAGGTCCATACCCTCCTCCTCCCTCTAGCTTGGCACAATCTCCTTACCCGCCATGCGGGTAAGCCTCTCCCACCTTTCCCGCACCGCTTCTTCCGCTAGCCTTAAAAAGGCTTCCGCTCCCTCGGGGTGGGTTTGCAGGAGGAGCCGGTAACGGTTTTCCGCATAGAGGTATTCCCGCAAGGGTAGGGTGGGAGGCTTGGAATCCAGGACCAATCCCTGTCCGGGAATGTATCGGAAAAGCGGCCAGTACCCGGTGCGCTCGGCCAGCCTTTGGTGTTCCATACCCTTGGCCATGTCAATGCCGTGGGCGATGCAGTGGCTGTAGGCGATGAGAAGGGCCGGTCCCTTATGGGCCTCGGCCTCGAGGAAGGCCTTCACCGTGTGGGCATCGTTAGCCCCCATGGCGATCTGGGCCACGTACACGTGACCGTAGCTCATGGCCATGAAGGCCAGGTCCTTCTTGGGGGTGGGCTTGCCGGCAGCGGCGAACTTGGCCACAGCCCCTAGGCCCGTGGCCTTGGAGGCCTGCCCGCCCGTGTTGGAGTACACCTCGGTATCCAAGACCAGAACCTTCACGTTGGCCCCGCTGGAGAGGACATGGTCCAAGCCCCCGTAGCCGATGTCGTAAGCCCAGCCATCCCCCCCCACGATCCAGACGGAATGGGGGATAAGGGCGTCGGCAACCGCCAGAAGGTCCTTAGCCTTAGGATCGTCCAGGCCCGTAAGCCTTTCCCTCAGCAGGGCCACATCCCGCCGCCTCTCCTCCACCCCCTCCGGCCCCACTTCCTGAAGGAGCCTATCCGTCAACCCCTGGCCCAGCAGGTGCTGGAAGCTCCTCAGAAGCCCTCTGGCGTACTCCGCCTTCTTATCCAAGGCCAGGCGCATGCCAAGCCCAAACTCCGCATTGTCCTCAAAGAGGGAGTTGGCCCAGGCCGGGCCCCGGCCTTCCCGGTTTTTGCTCCAGGGGGTGGTGGGAAGGTTCCCCCCGTAAATGGAACTGCATCCGGTGGCGTTGGCGATAAGGAGGCGGTCGCCAAAAAGCTGGGAAAGAAGCCTAAGGTAGGGGGTTTCCCCGCACCCCGCGCAAGCCCCAGGGAACTCAAACAAGGGCTCCAGAAGCTGCACATCCTTCACGGTGTGGAGTTTCAGGCCGGCCCTGGGTGTTTCCGGCAAGGAAAGGAAGAAGTCCCAGTGCCGGTTCATGGCCTCCCGCACCTCCAAGCGGGGAGCCAGGTTCAAGGCCTTGCGGCTTGGGTTTTGCTTATCCTTGGCGGGGCAGACCTCCACGCAAAGGGAGCACCCCGTGCAGTCGTCAGGGCTGATGGCTAGGGTGAACTCCCCAGAAAGCTCCTTCCACATGGCCTTCCTGTGGGGGAACCCCTCGGGTGCCTGGGCCAAGGCCTCTTCGGGCACCACCTTGGCCCGGATCACCGCGTGGGGACAGACCATGACGCACTTGCCGCATTGGATGCAAACCCCTGGGTCCCACGTGGGGATGAACTCCGCGATACCCCGCTTCTCATACCGGGCAGTGCCCGTGGGGTAGGTGCCATCGGGGGGAAAGGCGGAAACGGGCAAGGCGTCACCTAGGCCCAAGGCGATAGGCCCCAGGACATCCCGAACAAAGGCGGGGGGGTTCCCCACCATGGCGGGAAGCAGCCCCTTTTCCGAGGAAACCGTCTCCGGAATGGGAAGGGGCTCCACCGCCCGAAGGCCCAGCTCCACCGCCTGGAAGTTTTTTTCCAAAACTGACTTGCCCCGCTTACCGTAACTTTTCTCAATGCCCTTTTTGATGCGGGCCTCGGCCTCCTCCAAAGGCAGGATGCCGGAAAGCTTAAAGAAGGCCGCCTGCATGATCACGTTAATCCTTCCGGGAAGGCCCACTTTTCGGGCCAACTCGTAAGCGTTGACCACATAGACCCGGAGCTTTTTCCTGAGGATCTCCTCCTGAACAGGCCTTGGCAAGCGGTCCCAGACCTCCTCCTTGGGATAGGGGCTGTTGATGAGCACCGTGGCCCCCTCCTCAGCCAACTCCAGCATGGGCAGGCGCTCCAGGAAACCCCACTGGTGTATGCCCACAAAGTTGGCCTTCTGAATAAGGTAAGGCTTGTTCAAGGGATTGGGGCCAAAGCGCAGGTGGCTTACCGTGCGGGAACCCGACTTCTTGGAGTCGTAGACGAAGTAGCCCTGGGCGTAAAGGGGGGTTTCTTCCCCGATGATCTTGATGGTATTCTTGTTGGCGCTCACCGTACCGTCCGCCCCCAAGGCGTAGAAGACGGCCCGCACGGAGGCAGGGTCCTCAAAGTCCAGCTCGGGGTAGGAAAGACTCGTGCCTGTGAGATCGTCGACGATGCCCACGGTGAAGCCGTGGCGGGGCCGCTCCCCCTTGAGTTCCTCGTACACCCCCAAAGCCATGGCCGGGGTGAACTCCTTGGAGGAAAGCCCGTACCTGCCCCCCACCACAAGGGGTACCTCCCCACCCCTTAGGGCCAGGGCTGCCGCCACCTCCTGGAAGAGGGGCTCCCCCACGGCCCCGGGCTCCTTTCCCCGGTCCAAAACCGCCACCTTGCGCACCGTCTTGGGGAGGGCGGCCAAGAAGGCCTCCGCATGGAAGGGCCGGTAAAGGCGCACCCGCACCATCCCCACCCTTTCCCCTTGCTTCAGCAGGTGCTCCACCGCCTCCTCCACCGCCAGGGAGGCCGAGCCCATGACCACCACCACCCGCTCGGCCTCCGGGTGGCCCACGTACTCATAAGGGGCATAGCGGCGCCCGGTAACCTGGGCAAAATGCTCCATGGTTTCGGCCACCACCTGGGGCAGGCGCAGGTAGTAGCGGTTGATGGCTTCCCGGTTTTGGAAGTAGTGGTCGGGGTTTTGCGCCGTGCCCCGGATCACGGGATTTTCCGGGGTGAGGGCCCGTTGGCGGTAGGCCTCGAGGGCCCCAAAGGGGAAAAGGGCCTTCAGCTCCCGGTCGGAAAGGGGCAGGATCTTCTGCACTTCGTGGGAGGTGCGGAAACCGTCCATGGCGTGAAGCATGGGAAGGCTCGCCCTAAGGGCGATCAAGTGGGCCATGGCCGCCAGGTCCTGGGCCGCCTGGACGGATTCCGAAATCAAAATGGGCCACCCCGTGGCCCTCACCGCATACACGTCCTGGTGGTCCCCAAAGATGGAAAGGGCATGGGTGGCCAGGGCCCGGGCGGCCACGTGAATGACGCCTGGAAGGGCCTGGCCGGCGATCTTGTACATGTCGGGAATCATGAGGAGCAAGCCCTGGCTGGCGGTGAAGGTGGTGGCCAAAACCCCTTCCTGCAGGGCCCCGTGAAGGGCCCCTGCCGCCCCGCCCTCGGACTGCATCTCCACCACCCGGGGTACCAGCCCGAACAGGTTGGGTTCCCCCTTGGCTGCCCACTCGTCGCAAAGCTCCGCCATGGGGCTTGCCGGGGTGATGGGGTAAATGGCGATCACCTCGCTCAAACGGTAGGCTACCCGGGCCACCGCCTCGTTCCCGTCCACGGTAATGGGACGCATAGGCTCCACCTCTCCCCCACCATAACGCCCCTTGGGGTGAGGAATGTCCCACCCCTCCCGGTGTACCCTAGGAGCATGTCCATCCGGTATGCCTTGGTGGCTCTCTTCCTCCTGGCCGCCCTTCTTTTGGAAGCTTACCGGCCCCTATTTTTGCTGCTTTCCGGGCTTGCCCTCCTTCTTGGCAGGCTCAAAAGCTGCCCCCGGCCTTGACGGAACCCCTTCGGGAGGAAAGACTTGAGGGCGTGAGTGCTTTTCAGGAAAACCTAGAAAAGTTGGCCCATCTGGCCGTCCGAGTAGGGCTGAACCTTCAGCCGGGGCAGGAAGTTATCGCCACCGCCCCCATTGAGGCCGTGGATTTTGTCCGCCTCTTGGCAGAAAAAGCTTACCAGCACGGAGCAAGCCTCTTCACGGTCATCTACGGGGACAACGTGCTTTCCCGCAAGCGCCTTTCTCTGGCGCCAGAGGAAGGCTTGGACAAGGCCCCGGCCTGGCTCTATGAGGGCATGGCCAAGGCCTTCCGCGAGGGGGCTGCCCGGCTGGCGGTTTCCGGCAACGACCCCAAGGCCCTCGAGGGCCTTCCCCCAGACCGCATAGGCCGGGCCCAGCAGGCGCAAAGCCGGGCCTACAAGCCGGCCCTCGAGGCCATAAGCGAGTTCGTCACCAACTGGACCATCGTCCCCTTCGCTCACCCTGGCTGGGCCAAGGCGGTCTTTCCCCAGCTACCCGAGGAGGAGGCGGTGGCCCAACTCTGGCAGGCCATCTTCCAGGCCACCCGCGCGGATACCCTAGACCCCGTGGCCGCCTGGGAAGCCCATAACCGCTCCTTGCACCAGAAGGTGGCTTACCTGAACGAAAGGCGTTTCTCCGCTATCCACTTCCGAGGCCCAGGAACCGACTTGGTGGTGGGCCTGGCGGAAGGGCACCTCTGGCAAGGAGGGGCCACCCCCACCCAGAAGGGGCTTCTTTGCAATCCCAACCTACCCACGGAGGAGGTCTTCACCGCTCCCCATCGGGAACGGGTGGAAGGGATTGTGCGGGCCAGCCGCCCCTTGGCCTTGGGGGGCCAGCTGGTGGAGGGCATCTGGGCCCGCTTTGAGGGGGGGTATGCCGTGGAAGTGGGGGCGGAAAAGGGGCAGGAGGTTCTCCTTAAGGCCCTCTCCACCGACGAAGGCGCCCGGCGCCTGGGAGAGGTGGCCCTGGTGGCCGCCGACAACCCCATTGCCAGAACGGGCCTGGTTTTCTTTGACACCCTCTTTGACGAAAACGCCGCCAGCCACATTGCCTTTGGCCAAGCCTATGCCGAGAACCTCGAGGGCCACCCCTTGGGAGAAGAGTTCCTAAGGCGTGGGGGAAACCAGAGCCTGGTGCACATTGACTGGATGATTGGCTCGGAAGAGATGGACGTGGATGGGATTTTGGAAGAGGGAACCCGGATACCCCTGATGCGCAAAGGACTTTGGGTGGTCTAGGGCGGGTTGACCTGGATGGGAGGGGCTCTGGCCCCTCTTCTCCAGCTCACTTTATGTGCGTTTCTTCACGATAAAAGTTGCTTGTGCTTTCCCTCTCCCCTAAACAAAGGACAAGGCCCCCCTAAACCAGCCCACCAGGTCCTCCGCGTCCTCCAACCCCACGGAAACCCTTACCAGGCCAGGCGTAACCCCCGCCTGTAGCCGGCCCTCCTCGGACAGGCGGCTATGGGTGGTGGTCCACGGGTGAACGAGAAGGGTGCGAGCATCCCCCAGGTTGGCGGCCTTGGGCAAGGGAATGGCCCCTAAAAAGCGGCCTGCCGCCTCCTCACTTCCCAGGTCCAGGGTGAGTATGGGCCCCCCCGAGGCCAGGTACTTCCGGGCCATGGGGTAGGCTGGGTCCTGGGGCAAGCCAGGGTAACGAAGGGCTTGGATCTTGGGATGGCCCCTAAGAGCCTCCGCCAGATGCAGGGCCGTTTCGCTCATCCGCTTTACCCTGAGGGACACGGTCTCCAGGCCCTGGAAGAGAAGGTAGGCGTTGAAGGGGGATAGGGCCATACCCATAAGGGAAAGCCCCAGGGTGCGCACCCTTTCCGGGTAGCACCTAGGCCCCAAGGCCTCCCAGGGCACCTGGCCCCGGGCATCGGGCTCTAGAAACTGGGGGTAGTGCTGCCAGATCCCCGTCTCCCGCACCAAAACCGCCCCCCCCAGCACCGAGCCGTGGCCGCTCGCCCACTTGGTGAGGCTTTGTACCACCACGTGGGCTCCCCACCTTAGGGGCTTGGCCAGCGCCCCTGCGGCACCGAAGGTGTTGTCCACCACCAAGGCGATCCCCTTCTCCTCGGCCACGGAGGCCAGGCCCTCGAGGTCCGGCACGATCAGGGCAGGATTGGCCATGGTTTCCACGAAGATGGCCCGGGTACCCTCGGTAAGGGCCTCGCGAACCCGGTGGGGCTCGGGCTCCACATAGCGCACCCGTATCCCCCAAGGGGCCAAAACCTGCTGGAAAAGGCCAATGGTCTGGCCGAAAAGCCCCTTGGCCGCCACTACCTCATCCCCTGGACGGAGAAGCGCCATTAGGGCAGCGAACGTGGCCGCCTGCCCCGAGGCAAAAACCACCGCCTCCATGGCTCCCTCAAGGGCTTTAAGCCTATCCTCCAAGGCCTTGGCCGTGGGGTCCTTCTGCCGGGCGTAGACGTAGCCCTCCCCTGTGGCAAAGCGCCTGGCCCCTTCCTCCAGGGTCTTAAACCCGTAGGCGGCCACGGCATAGATGGGTAGCCCTACCGCCCCATACGGATCTTCCGGAAGGCCATGGAGCACCGCCAAGGTTTCGTACTCCATGCCCTTTAGTGTACCCCGCCTTCAGGGAGAAGGCATGCCCCCAACTAGGCTTCGCTTTTTTCCCAAACCCGCTCGGCGAGGCGCTCTCCCGCTTCCAAGAGGGGGTGGAACACCACGTCCACTCCAGCCTCTTTTAGAGGAGCGTCCTCTCCCGGGCTATAGCTCACCGCCCCCACCACGCCCCTAAAACCTTTGGCCCGCAAAGCCCGAGCAGCCCTTAAGCGGGCCTCGAGGTCGGGAAGGGCCAGGACCACCCCCTTAACCCCGTTCAGGTCCAACCCCTCCCACAAGGCCGGATCCTCGGCATCCCCATAGAGGACCCGCCGGCCCTTGGAACTGTGGTACTCCACCTTGGCCGGGTCGCTATCCAAACCCAAAACCCTTTCGCCCCTCCCCGCGAGAAAGCGATACGCCGCTGCCCCCGTCCGCCCCATGCCCACCACCAACCACCTCACCCCCAAGGCCCCTTGCGGTTCCTCGTCGGGGTGCAACCCGGGCCGTTCCCACCTTTCAAGCGAAAGTTTCCACCTTTCATGAAGGACATGGGCCTTCTGGATCACTAGAGCTCCTAGAAGGAAAGAGCCCCCCACCGCCAAGGCTACCGCCCCCACCCCTTGGGGCGTGAGCTGTCCCAAACCATAAAGAACCCCCGCCACCACCAGGCCAAACTCCGAATAGGTGCCCAAGCCCGCCCCCACCAGAAAAGCCGTGCGGGCCCTAAAGCCCTGGCGGACCAGGGGAAGGAAAAGAAAAACCGGCTTCAAACCTAGGAGAAGGAGAAGGACCAACCCTGCAAGGACCCCATCAGGTCCCACGGCCATCCCCGCCCAAATAAAAAAGGCCACCAAAAAGGTTTCCCTCAAGGCCCAAAGCCTTTCCGCCACCTCCCCTACCCCTGGATAACGGGATAACCCCAGGCCCATAAAAAGCGCCCCCAAAGCCTCCGGGGCCTGGAGGAAGCGGGCCAACTCCACCCCCAAAAGGGCCAACCCCACCCCTAAAAGAAGTTTCAGCTCGGCATTGGAGGCCAGATGAAAGAGGCGGGCCAACAGGGGACGCAACAAGGGGAAGGCCAGGACCAAAAAGCCTAAGGGCCCAACCCCCTGGAATCCCACCAGTATCAGCAAGGCTAGGGATACCACGTCCAAGAAAACCGAAATCCCGAGGGCCAGCTGCCCGTGCAACGCAGAAAGCTCCCCCTTGCCCTGAAGCACCCGGGCCAGGAGCACGGTGCTGGGATTGATGAAGGCCACAGCCAATACCAAAAGGGCCAGAGGATTTCGTACCAGCCCTAAAAGGTAAAGGGCTCCCACGAAGACCGGAAGCAAAAGGAGTTGAAACATCCCCGTAGCCCAAACCTCCCTGCGCGCTAGGCGTTCTAGGCGCAGACCTAGACCCACGGTGAAAAGCAAGAGGTAAACGCCTAGGTCCTTGAAGAACTCCAAAAGGGGATCCCCAGGAAAGCCCAGGAGCCTCAAACCCAACCCGATGCCGAGGTAACCCAGAAACGCCGGCAACCCCAGGCGCACCAACACCACCCCGGAAAGAAAGGCCAGGAGCAAAACACCGGGCACCCAAGACCCCCTATGCGGAAAAGAAGGGCCGTAAGCCCCCTTCGTCCCCCCAGTATAAGGAAGCTCAAAGCCCAACCAACTAGGCCAGCACGCAAACGGCCTAAAAGCTGGCCTCTGCCCTTCGTGGACATCCCAGCGCTCATCGCGTGCCTTATACCCTTGACATGATGAAACTCAGGCTTCAGCATGAAGGGCATGAGCTGCTGCGTGGATCGCCGAAAGGTGGTCAAGGGCCTTTCCAGCTTGGCCCTCCTGGGCTCCGGTATGGGACAGAGGGGCAGGAAGCGGATTAAGCTGGCCTTTTGCTCCCAGCTCCTCTGCATCATCCCTTATGAGGTGGCTGCCAGAAGGGGGTACTTCCAAGAGGAGGGCCTCGAGGTGGAGCTGGTCTACGCCTGCGGAGAGCCAGGAGGCCGCTACTGGCTCTTAAGGGAGGTCTACCTCCCCTCCGTCGCCGCCTGGGTCCTCTCCTCCCTAAAAGTGGCCGTGGGTTTCGCCTTTACCGGAGCGGTGGTGGGGGAGTTCGTGGCGGCAAGCCGGGGCTTGGGCTACCTGCTCTCCTTTGCCCAAAGCACCTATAACGCCAAGCTGAGCCTAGCCCTGATCGCGCTCATCGTGGCCTTCGTTCTCCTGCTCTTCTCCCTTTTTAACCGGCTGGAGACCAGGCTTCTCCGCTGGCGTCCTGAGACCTCCTTGGACACCCCGGGCTAACGCACCAGGAGCACGGGGCAAGGGGCCTCCGCCACCACCTTCTGGCTTTGGCTACCCAAAAAAAGGCTCCCTATGGCACCCAGACCCCGGGTACCCATGACGATGAGATCCGCCTTCTCCCCCATGGCTGCCTCGAGGATGGCCTCCGCGGGCCGACCCTCGAGGAGAAGGGCATCCTCCCTGGGGACTCCGGTTAGCTCCAAGGCTTCGGCCAACACCTTTTCCGCCCGTTCCAGCCGCTTTTTCAAAGCCTCCTGGAAAAAAGGCTCGCCCAGGTAGTCGGGCACGGGTTCATACACGTGCACCACCACCAGCCTGGCCCCGTGGGCCTGGGCCTCCGCCTTAGCCACCTCCGCCGCCCGCCGGGCATGGTCCGAGCCGTCATAGGCTAAGAGAATGGTCTTGAACATGCCTTAAGCTTATCAAGCCTGGGCCCTTCCCGAGGGGATCTCCACCCGGCGGCCACACCGGCAGGTATCCCCCTCAATCCGGAAAAAGGTACCGTCCGCCTTGGGGTAAAGCCAAAGGGTGCCGCAGTCGGGGCAGCGCACCTCGGCCACCAGGGAGCGGATCTCCTCCGGGGAAAAACGATAAACCTCCCCGCACCAATGGCAGACCACCTCTGCTCCGCCATCCTTGACGATCATCTCCTCCCTTTCCTCAGGGGTGAAAAACACCAAGGCCTCTAAGGCCTTCTCCCGGTTGCACCGGCACCGGAAGCGGGCGGGAATCTCGTTTAGCGGATAGCCCAGGGCCCTAAGATCCGTCCGGGAGAAACCCAAACCGGCAAGGATTTCGTCCAAGGCCTTTTCCAAGCCCAGCCGCAGAAGGGGCGTGATGCCGGAAAGGGCAGAGAGGTTGGCCTCGAGGCGGGAAAGCACCTCTTCCGGCGTATCGGGCATCACCTGGATGGCCACCCCTCCCGCCACCTCCACTTCCCCTTCCCCCTTAACCCGCACCCCCAGGAGGATGGCCGAGGGAATCTGCTCCGACTGCCAGAGGTAGTGGGCCAGGTCCTCGGCGATCTCCCCAGAAACCAAGGGCACCGTGCTGGTGTAGACCTCCCCACTCGGCAGGCTTCGGTCCACCCGCAAGACCCCGGCCCCCACCACCTCCCCCACGTTCAGCTTGCCGTCTTCCCGCAAGGGCACCTCCGCCTGGGGGTTCTTGACGTAGCCCCGCACATGCCCAAAGGCGTCCGCCTCCGCCAAAAGGCCCCCCAGGGGCCCCGTGCCCTCTATGCGTAAGGTAAGCCTTTCCTTAGGGGTTTTGAGGAGAAGCTGGGCCAAGAGCAAGGCCCCCGTGAGGGCCCGCCCTAAGGCGGCGGTGGCGGTAGGGGAAAGGCCATGGCGGCGCCGGGCTTCCTCCACCACGTCCCCGGTGTCCGCGGCCACCACCCTAAGCTGCCCCTCCCCCGCCAGCCCCCTCAGAATCCTTCCCATACCCCGCCATTATGCCACGGGCCTATAATGGCCCACATGGGCCTTCGCATCTACGACACCCTGCAACGGGCCAAGGTGGACTTTACCCCCGCCACCCCAGGCCACGTGGGCATCTACGTGTGCGGCCCCACCGTGTACTCCGACCCCCACCTGGGCCACGCCCGGGGGCCCATCGTCTACGATGTGCTCCGCCGCTACCTCCTTCACCAGGGGTATAAGGTGCGCTTCGTCTCCAACATCACCGACGTGGGCCACCTCACCGACGACGCCGACCAAGGAGAGGACAAGATTGTGCGCCGGGCCAAGCTGGAGCGGCTTGAGCCCATGGAGGTGGCGGAGAAGTACACCTGGAGCTACTTTGACGCCATGGCCGCCCTCAATGTGCTCAGGCCCTCCATCGCCCCCCGGGCCAGTGGCCACATACCCGAGCAGATTGAGCTCACGGAAAGGCTCTTACACTTGGGCTTCGCCTACGAGCGCCAAGGTAGCGTCTACTTCCGGGTCCGGGCCTTTCCCGAATACGGGAAACTCTCTGGGAAGCGCCTAGAGGAGCTTAGGGCCGGGGCCCGGGTGGAGGTTCGGGAGGAGAAGGAGGATCCCTTAGACTTTGCCCTTTGGAAAGCTGCGGAACCGGGCCATCTCATGCGCTGGAGAAGCCCCTGGGGGGAGGGATATCCCGGCTGGCACATTGAGTGCACCGCCATGAGCCTCAAGTACCTGGGGGAGGGGTTTGACATCCACGCGGGCGGCATAGACCTCCAGTTTCCCCACCACGAGTGCGAGATCGCCCAGGCGGAGGCGGCGGGGTACCGCTTTGCCCGCCACTGGATGCACCACAACCACGTGCTCCTGGAAGGGGAAAAGATGGCCAAGAGCACGGGGAACCTGGTCCTCCTCCATGACCTCCTAAAGGCCCACGAGCCCATGGCCCTACGCTTCTATCTCTTGCAGACCCACTACCGAAGCCCCATGGACTTCACCTTTGAGGGCCTCGAGGCGGCCAAACGGGGCTATGCCCGCCTCCTCAACGCCTACCGCGAGGTGCGGTCCAGGGTCCCCACGGCGGCCCCCGGCTCCACCCCGGAGCTGGAAAGGGCCTTGGATGCCCTGGAGAAAGACTTCCTAGCCGCCATAGAGGACGACCTCAGCACCCCGGAGGCCCTGGCCGCCTTTTTCACCTTCCTCCCTGAGCTGCATAGGCTCCTCCCGGAGGCCAAAGGGGACACCTTAAGGCGCACCGCCCAGGTCTTCCATACCCTGGGAGAAGGCATCTTGGGCCTCTTCCCCGAAAGGGTTCTGGAGGAGAAGGTATCAGGTCCCCTATTGGAAGGCCTCATCGCCCTGCTTCTAGAGCTGAGGGAGGAGGCCCGGCGGGCCAAGGATTACGCCAAAAGCGACCTGATCCGGGAAAGGCTCAAAGCCCTCGGGGTGGTGGTGGAGGACACCAAGGAGGGCCCCAAGTGGCGGCTGGCCCTGGAATAGCTCACCAAAGGAGTTCCACCTGTCTTTGACGAAGGCTTCGGCCAGCGGTGAAAGCCTAGGGTCTCCAAGGACCCAGTGGAGAAACGCATGGGTATCCAGTAGAAGCCTCGCCTTTCAAGGGCTAGCAGGAGCGCCTCCGGCAAAGGGGCATCAAAGTCCTCCGCTAACTTGGTTGGTCCACCCAAGCCCAATAAGGCCCCCTGCCGGGGTCTAGCCCCGGCAGGGAAAGGCCCTTTGCGCCTAACGGGGGATGGGGTAACCTTCCGCCTCGAGGACCCTCCCCGCCACCTCCCGCCTCAGGGCCACCAGGTCCACGGGCTCGTGCTTGGTAAGCCTACGGGCCGCGGAGTAGACCACGCGGGCCTCGTCCCCCTCCACCAGCCGGGGCAGGACGGAAAGCGCCCCCGCTTGGGCCCGGTCCAGGGCCTGGAGGAGGTAGAGCTGGGCCATGGTCACAGCGATGCCCCCAAGCCGACGGGCCCTTAGGAGGGCGCTTTCTGCCGCATAGGCATCAATGAGGACGTCGGCTACCGTCCCCAAGACCTCTTGCTCCTCCTCCAGCTTCTCTCCGTACTTCTGGGCCGCCAAACCCGCCACCATGAGGGCCAGCTTCTTGAGGCTCATTATTTGGTGGAGCTCCACGTCCTCAGGCTCCTCAAAGCTGGGCTCCAGAAGCTCCTTCTGCAGCCTCATGGCCGCCTGAAAGAGGGGAAGCTGCCCCTTTAGGGCCCTTCTCAGGAGCATCCCGGGAATGAGGAGGCGGTTGATCTCGTTGGTACCCTCAAAGATGCGGTTGATGCGGGCGTCACGGTAGGCCCGCTCAATGGGGTACTCCTGGGAGTACCCGTAGCCGCCGTGGATCTGCACCCCCTCGTCCACCACGTAGTCCAGCACCTCGGACCCCAACACCTTGATGATGCTGGCCTCCACCGCATACTCTTCAATACCCGCCATCACCGCCTCCGGCCCCTTCTTATCCCGGAGGGCCTCATCGATGAGCCCCACGGTGCGGTAGACAGCGCTTTCCGCGGCGTAGATGCGGCTGGCCATCTCCCCGAGCTTCGCCTGGATCAGGCCAAAGCTCCCGATGGGCCGGCCAAACTGGTGCCGTTCCTTAGCGTATTTGGCGGAAAGCTCCAGGGCCCTCTTGGCCCCGCCCACCGCCCCTGCCCCCAGCTTGTAGCGGCCCACGTTCAGGACGTTAAAGGCAATCTTATGCCCTTTGCCCACCTCCCCCAAAACGTTTTCCACCGGAACCTTGGCGTCCTCGAGGATCACCTGGCGGGTGCTGGAGGCCTTGATGCCCATCTTCTTCTCCTCGGGGCCAAAGGAAAGCCCCGGGGTGTCCCTCTCCACCAGGAAGGCGGTAAAATGCTCCCCGTCCACCTTCGCAAAGACGGTAAAGAGCTGGGCAAAGCCGGCGTTAGAGATCCACTGCTTAACCCCATTCAGGATGTAGTACCTGCCGTCTTCGGAAAGGGTAGCCCGGGTCTTGGCCGCCAGGGCATCGGAGCCCGAGCCCGGCTCCGTAAGGCAGTAAGCGGCGATCCACTCCCCGCTGGCCAGCTTGGGGAGGTACCTACGCTTCTGCTCCTCGGTGCCGAAATAGACCAAGGGCAGGGTGCCGATGGAGGTGTGGGCACCGTAGGTGACGGAAAAACCGCCGCTTCCGGAAAGCTCCTCCGCCACCACCGTGGACACCACCTTGGGCAGGTCCAGCCCCCCATACTCTTCAGGAACATCAATCCCTAGAAGCCCGAGCTCCCCCGCCTTCCACATCAGGGGCACGTTTAGCTCAAGCTCCCCATGCTCCATGCGCTCCAGAAGGGGGAGCACCTCCTTTTCCACAAAGGTGCGCGTGGTACGGGCGATCTCCTTAACGCTCGCATCAAAATCCTCCGGGGTGTAGACCTGCTCTGGGGCTTCCAAAAGCCAGCCCCCACCCTTTTGCCAAAGCTTTTTCTCCTCCGTCATGGTTCCCTCCTAAGCTGGATAGACCTCAAAAACCCCCGCGGCACCCATGCCGCCTCCTATGCACATGGTCACCAGTCCGTACCCTCCACCCCGCCTGCCCAGTTCCGCGACCAGCTGGGCGGTGAGCTTGGCCCCGGTGGCCCCCAAGGGGTGGCCGAGGGCGATGGCTCCCCCGTTGACGTTGGTCCTCTCCTCTGGCATTTCCAGGGTGCGCATCACCGCCAGCACCTGGGCGGCGAAGGCCTCGTTGAACTCAATGAGGTGAATCTGGTCCAGGGAAAGGCCCGCCCGCTTCAGGGCCTTGGGCACCGCCTTGATGGGGCCTATCCCCATGATGTCGGGCTCCACCCCGGCCACGGCAAAGCTCAAGAAACGGGCCAGGGGCTTGAGGCCCAAGGCCTCCGCCTTCTCCCGGCTCATGACCACCACCGCCGCGGCCCCGTCGGAATAAGGGCTGGCATTGCCCGCGGTCACGGTGCCACCCTTTTTGAAGGCAGGCCGCAACTTGGCCAAGGCCTCCAGGGAGGTCTCGGGCCGCACGGTCTCGTCCCGCTCAAAGAGGGTTTCCTCCACCACCTTCTTGGTTCCTTGGTAGCGCACCCGGGGTACGCGGATGGGCACCACCTCGGTAAACCGCCCCTCCGCCCAGGCCTGGGCCGCCCTTTGGTGGCTCCTCAGGGCCCAGCGGTCCTGGTCCTCCCGGCTGATGCCAAAGCGCTCCGCCACCCTCTCAGCGGTAAAGCCCATGCCGATATAGGTGGAGTAGCCCTCCGGGGTCCACTCCGTGGGGGTAAGGTCGGGGTGCAGGCGGGTGTGGTAGCCCGACATGGGCACCTGGCTCATCATCTCCACGCCGCCAGCCAAGACCACCTCGGCCATCCCGGTCATCACCGCCTGGGCAGCCATGGCGATGGTCTGGAGGCCACTGGAACAAAAGCGGTTGATGGTGGCCCCCGCCACCTCCACGGGGAACCCCGCCCTTAAGAGGGCTAGCCGGGCGATATTCAGCCCCTGGGCCGCTTCCGGCATGGCGCAGCCCCAGAGGACGTCCTCCAGCTCCTTGGGATCCAGGCCCACCCGCTCCAAAGCGGCCCGCATCACCTGGGCGGAAAGGTCCACGGGGTGTAAGGTGGCCAAGGCCCCGTCCTTCTTGCCCCGGGCCACGGGGCTCCGCACTGCGCTTACAATCACCGCTTCCCGCATGGTTTCACCTCTTCAGTTCCTCAGGGGTTTACCCGTCTTAAGGGTGTAGGCGATCCGCTCCTGGGTCTTGCGGGTCCCGAGGAGGTTCAAGAAGGCCTCCCGCTCCAGGTCCAGAAGGTCCCATTCGGAAACCTCCCGCGCCGGACCCTCCCCACCCGAAAGCACCTTAGCGATCTCCAAGCCGATCTTCAGGTCATGGTCGGAGATCTCACCTGCCTCCCGGAAGGCCCAGACCGCATAGCGCAGGTTGCCCAAGGCCTCGCTCCCCAAAACCCGGATCCTGGGAGGAAGGGGCGGGCGGTAGTCAGCAGCCAGCTCCAAAACCCGCCTCTTGGCATCGGCGATGAGGAAGTCCCGGTTCATGCTGATCCGGTCCCCGTCCCTCAGGAAGCCCATTTTGCGGGCCTCGAGGGCACTGGTGGAGGTCTTGGCCAAGGCGATGAGGTTGAAGGCCCGCTTCACCCCCTCAAAGGGATCGGCCTCCTCGTAGGGCGCAAGCTCCTGGGTGAAGCGGAGGAGCATCTCCTTGGTGCCGCCCCCCGCCGGCAGGAGCCCCACCCCAGCCTCCACCAAGCCCATGTACAGCTCGGCATGGGCCTGCACGCTATCGGCATGCAAGGTGAACTCCGCCCCGCCGCCCAAGGTGAGGCCAAAGGGCGCCACCACCACGGGGAAGGGGCTATAGCGCAAGGACATGGAGGCCTTCTGGAACTGCCGCACCGCCAGGGAGAGCTGGTCCCAGTCCCCTTCCTGGGCCAAGGAGAGGATTAGGGCCAGGTTGGCCCCGGCGGAGAAGGCCCTAGGGTCTTCGTTGCCTATCACCAGACCCACGTAGCCCTTCTCCTCCACGTACTCCAGGCTCTTCTGGAGCATGCGGATCACGCCCTCCCCGATGGCGTTCATCTTGGTGCGGAACTCCAGAAGGGCGACCCCGTCCCCCAGGTCCAAAAGGGCGGCTTCCTTGCTTTCCAGCAGGGTCTTGCCCTCGGACCTGAGGGCTTTTAGGGAAATAACCCCCTCCCGCTTGGGCAGCGGGTGGTAGACCCCGTCAAAGCCCAGGTAGGTGCCGTCCCGGTAAAAGCTCCCCTGGGCCTTCCCAAGAAGCTCCGGCTCGGGAAGGCCGTGTTCAGCAAAAAGGTGCCTTAGCCCCTCGAGGCCCAGGGCATCCATGTTCTTAAAGGGCCCCTCCTCCCAGCCAAACCCCCACTCCAGGGCCTGGTCCACGGAGACCAGGTCGTAGGCGATCTCGGGAGCCTTCTCCAGGGTATAGTGGGCCGTACGCGCGAAAAGCTCCCTCATGAAAGCCCCGTATTTGCCGGGAAGCTCCAGAACCTTGGGAAGCCTCTCCGCCAAGGGCAGGTCCCGCAAGGCCCTAAGCTCGGACAGTTCCACCTGGGCCCGGGGTGCGTACTCCAGGGTGCGGTAGTCCAGGGTGTGGATCTCCCCGTTCACCCTCTTGTAGAACCCGGCCCCCGTCTTTTCCCCAAGCCGCCCTTCCTCCACCAGGCGCAAGACCCACTCCGGCAGAGCAAAGTCCTCCCCTGTGGCCTGGGCGAGTTCCTCGGTGACCAGCTTCAGTACATCCAAACCCGTAAGGTCAGCCGTGCGGAAGGTGGCGGAGTTGGGGCGGCCCAGAAGTGGCCCTGTCAGGGCATCCACCTCGTCAATGGTAAGGCCGTGCTTCTCCATGAGGCGCACCGCCTGCACCATGCCGTAAACCCCTAATCGGTTGGCGATAAAGCCCGGCGAATCCTTGGCCAGCACCGTCCCCTTCCCCAGGATGCGCTCGCCAAAGCGGCGGATTTCCCCAAGCACCCTGGGATCGGTCTCAGGGGTGGGGATCAGCTCCAAGAGGTGTAGATAGCGGGGCGGGTTAAAGAAGTGGGTGCCCAAGAAGCGACGGCGAAAACCCTCGGACCGGCCTTCAAGAAGTACCCGCATGGGGATGCCGCTGGTGTTGGAGCTGATGATGGCGGTGGGTTTAAGGATGCTCTCCAAGCGCTCATACAGGGCCCGCTTAGGCTCGGGCTTCTCAATGATGGCCTCCACCACCCAGTCGCAGTCGGAAAGCTTCCCCAAGTCGTCCTCGGTGTTGCCGATCTCCACATAGCGGGCCAAGTCCGCGTCCATAAAGGCGGCCGGCTTGGCCTTTAAGGCTCGTTCCAGCCCCCTTTTTGCCACCTCGTTCCGGTCCTCTTGGCCCGGAATATCCAAAAGGACCACCGGGATGCCGGCGCTCACCACTAAGGCAGCGATCCCGCTCCCCATGGTCCCCGCGCCCACCACGCCTACCTTCTTGATCATGGCCACCTCCTTATACTCAGTCAAAGTTTAAGCCCAAGGCCTCCCTTTTGTCAAAGCTCCCTTGACCCAGGCCAAATATGGGATAACATGCACAAGCTATGAAAAGAACCACCGCCTTCCTTATGGCCAGCCTCCTGGGCCTAAGCCTGGCCCAGGGGGTGCGGAGCTTGGGTATGGGTGGGGTCCTCCTTCCAGGACCCAGTGGACAAGGGGCCAACCCCGCCTATGCCGCCTTTCCCGGCAAGTGGGACCAGGAGGGCTTCCAGCTTCCCATAGGCCTTCTCCGCCTTCTACCCCTGTTTCCGGACACGAGCCCCTTCTCCTACTTCACGGACCCCAACGCCTTCCGCAACCAGTTTGACCTTCTCAGCGCCTACGATCAGGCCAGCCACTTGGGGAGCTTCCTCATAAACCCCGCCCGGAGCCCCGACGAGGTGGTCTTCCGGGTGAGCGCCAATGGGATATCCATCACCGACGGCCAAGGCAAGAGCCTGGTACCCCGCTTCCAGATGGGTGCGGCCCCCGACAAACCCAGCGCCTCCATTCCCCAACCCTTCCTGCCCCTGACCCTTGATCTTGGACCCGGCATGCACTTATCTATAGGCCCCTTTTTTGGCTCCCAAGGCCTACGGATTGCTCCCAACGCGGATTTAGAAGCGGCTTTTAAAGAAGGCTCCTTAGACCGCTGCAAGGCCAGTACCCCTTCCCCCTGTGCCCTCGAGGCCCAAGGCTCCTTCATCTCCGGAATAAGTTTGGCCCTGGGGTTCTCCACCCCGCTTCCGGATATCCCTGGCCTGGGGCGGGTCTATGCGGGCGTGCGGGGGGAGGGCTTCTACGGCCTAGGGTACGCGGAAGCCTCCGCGAAAGCCCGACCCACTTTTGATCAGGATGGCAACGTAAGCGGCGTCAGCTACGAAGCCCGCTATTTCCTCAGCTATCCCCCTTACCTAGAGGGTAGTTTAGGCCAAGGAGGTGGAGGCTTGGGCTTTGGCCTCCGCGGGGACGTGGGGGTAGCGGTGGATGGAGGCGACTGGGCCTTAGGCCTAGGGGTCCAGAACCTGGTGGGCTTCAGCCAATGGGAAGGTGTGGAGGTAACCCTAGAGGATGGAGTGGAAAAGAGCCGCACGCCTAACGCCACTAAGAGGAGTGACTTCTCCGCCCCCATTTTCACCCTCAACGGGGCTTACCGCCTGCCCTTGGAAGTAGGCCAACTGCTCCTGGCTGCGGACGCCCGCTTCGGGGCCACCACCCCTGCCTTCCACCTGGGCGCGGAATACAGCCTGGACACGGTGGCAATCCGCGCTGGGGTAGGGCTAGAGGGCGGCCTACGCTTTGGCCTAGGCGCCGGCTTCAACCTGGAAGCCCTTAGCCTGGACCTGGCCCTTACCACCCACGAGGCCCCCTTGGTGGGTGGAACCGTGTACGGCATCGCCATGGCGGTGCGTTTCTAAGGAGGTCAAGCCGTGAAACGTGTATCCCTTTTGTTGGTGTCCTTGGCCCTGGCCGCCTGTAGCGGACACACCATCCATCGCTTTGAAGTGGACATCCTAAGCTTCATCCCCCAGAGCCAACGCCAGGGAGAGCTAGACCTAGCCACAGCCCAAATCCGCTTTCCCGATGACCCTGCAGGCCAGCTTTTGGAAGTACCTGCGGCTGAAGCCCTAGTGGACGGTCGGCTGGAAATATCCCTCATCGTGAAAAACACCGGGACTCTAGATAGCAATCTGAGCCTCGAGGTGCGCCTTGGCCCTAAGGACGATACCGACCTTTACGACGGACAAGGAGGCGACTTCTCCGCAGTCCAACAAACCGTTTCCCTAGCCCCTGGGGAAGAGAAAACAGTAACCCTAACGCTAGATGTCAACCCCAACACCCCAGCCTTCAACCTGATCCAAAGCGGCCAGTTCCGTGTGGGTGCCAGGCTAAGCCTAAGTGGGGAACGAGTCCAGTACACCCTGACCCGGGCGGAGCTAATGCTAAGGCTTAAGCTTTTCAACCTGATCCCGAACCCCTAGGCGTCGGCAAACAAGTAGAGGGCCTCTAGCAAAGCCTCGGGGTAGTCCCGGGGCTTCAGGCCCTTTTTCTCCAGGCGGAAGCCTGGGGGGTACTGGGTAAGCTCCACCCGGAAGGGAAGCTGGCGTAAGGCCCGGGCGTCAAAATCCAGGGGCCAACGGGGGAAGGTTACCTGGAGGTGGGTGAGGTCCTCGGTGATGGAGACCACCCCTTTTCGCTCCGCCACCAGGCGAAGCCTTGCTAAGGCCAAAAAGCTCTCCGCCTCCTCGGGAAGGGGGCCGTAGCGTTCCTTGAGTTCTTTGGCGATGCGGGAAACCTCCGCTAAGGTCCTGGCCTCCGCCAAGCGGCTATAGTAGCGGCTACGGGCCTCGAGGCTCGGCACATACTCCGCGGGAAGCCGTGCGGAAAGGCCCAGGTCCAGGGTCACGTGCCGCTTCTCCTCCTTGACCTCCCCCTTCAGTTTGCGGATGGCTTCCTCCAATAGCTCGGTGTAGACCTCCAAGGACAGGGCGCGGATGTGCCCGTGCTGCTCGGGGCCAAGTAGATTCCCCACCCCCCTTATCTCCATGTCCTTTTCCGCCAAAAGATGGCCGCTTCCCAGATCGGAGAGGTCTGCGATGGCGTTAAGGCGCTTCTCCGCCGCCTCCGTGAGCCTTGGGGGATGGAAGAGGTAAGCGTAGGCCTCCTGCTCCCGCCGCCCCACCCGGCCCCGAAGCTGGTACAAGGTGGCCAGGCCCAAGCGATCGGCCCGCTCAATGAGGATGGTATTGGCCTCGGCCACATCCAGGCCCGACTCAATAATGGTGGTGGCCAATAGGACATCGTAGGCCCCCTCGGCAAAGAGGAGCATGGTCTCCTCCACTAGTCCCTCCGGCATCTTGCCGTGCACCACCCCGATGCGGGCCTCGGGCACCAGATTTTCCAGGTAGCGCCTCCTGGCCTCAATGGAGGCCACCCGGTCGTGCACGTAAAAGACCTTGCCCCCCCTTTCCAGTTCCAGGAGGATGGCCTCCCGTACCAACACCGGGTCAAAAGGGGCCAGGAAGGTGCGGATGGGCTTCCGCCCCGGGGGCGGGGTTTGGATGCTGGAGAGGTCCTTCAGGCCCACCAAGGCGGAGTAAAGGGTCCGGGGGATAGGGGTGGCAGAAAGGTAAAGGGTGTCCACCTCCGCCTTCCTTTCCCGTATCCACTCCTTCTGGGCTACGCCAAAGCGGTGCTCCTCATCCACCACCAAAAGCCCCAGGTCCTTAAACCGCACGTCGCCTTGCAAGAGGCGGTGGGTGCCGATCACGATATCCACGGTGCCCGCCTCGAGGCCCTTCAAGATGGCCTCCTCCTCCTTCTCCGGGGTAAAGCGGGAAAGGATCCCAATGCGAACCGGAAGCCCGGAAAAACGCTCCCGGAAGGTCTTTCCATGTTGCTCGGCCAAAAGGGTGGTGGGGACTAGAAAGGCCACTTGGGCCCCATGTCCCACCACCCGATGAGCGGCCCTGAGGGCGATCTCCGTCTTGCCGAAACCCACGTCTCCCGAGACCAGGCGGTCCATGGGGTAGGGGGCCTCGAGGTCCCGCATCACCTCCTCCAGGGCCCGCCTTTGGTCCGGGGTGAGCTCGTAGGGGAAGCCCTTCTCAATAAGGGGGTCCCAGTCGGGCAAGGGAGCGAAGGAGCGGCCCGGGGTGGCTTTGCGCTTGGCCTGGAGGACGAGAAGCCTGGCTGCCAGCTCCTCCACATCCTTCCTGGCCTTTTCCTTGAGCCGTTGCCACTCCCCTTTACCCAGGGAGGAGAGCTCCGGAGGGTCATCCGTGGTGCCGGGATGGCGCTTGAGAAGGGGTAGGTGCTCCACCGGCAGGTAGAGCTTTCCCTCCCCCTTGTAGCGGAGGACCAGGTAGTCCCGCCTAACCCCCAAAACCTCCCGGGTTTCCAGCCCCAGGTACTGGCCCACGCCGTGCTCAGGGTGGATGAGGAAATCCCCAGGCGAAAGGGCCCCGGGGTCGGCAAGACCCTCCCCCACCCGCACCCTAGCCCGCACCGCTCCGGTGGCAAAGACCAAGGCCTCGGTAAGCAGAACCTCCTCCCCCCACTCCGCTCCCCCCTCAAAGGCTCCCCAGAACAGGGAAAGCTGGCCCTTGGGTCCGGGAAAGCGCTGGAGCACCTGGGGTTGGAAGAGGGCAAGGCGCCTTTTCAGGTAGTCCAGGGTACGCTCGTGGGCCACGAAGAGGCTAACCCGCCTTCCCTCCTCGAGCCAGCGAGCCAAGTCCCTTTCCAAGGCCTTAAGGCTCCCTCGGTAGGGAACCAGGGGCTTCACCCCCAGGTCCCAGAGGGGAAGCTCCACCCCACCCCCTAGGGCCACCACCTGACGCCCCTCTAAAAGGGGCCAAAGCTCCTTTGGGGCCAGAGCCGGGGTGTCCAGGTAGACGGGACCAGGAAAGTGAAGGAGCTTCCTGGAGGGGAACCCTTCCGCCTTTCCCGGTTTGGGCAGAAGGATGTGCCGCCTCCTTTCCTCCCCGGCTACCCGGATGCGCTCCAGCTCATCCCCGAAGAACTCCAAGCGAACCTCGCCCAGCTCCAAAACCTCACCCAACACCCGGTAATCCTCATCCCGGGCGTACCCCATCTGCAGGAAACGGTCCAAAAGTTCCCCTCGGGGATAACTCCGGCCCACCTCCAGCACCAGGCGCCAGGCAGAAGGGTCCTGGGGAAAGGGAGCCAAGGCCTCCTCGTAGCTAAACACGAAGAGAGCCCGCTCCTCCCAGGCCTCGAGGCCAGGGTTCACATAAACGCGCCCCCCAAAGGCCCCAAGGTCCCGGTAGCGCCCCAACCGCTCCTCCGGGGCCAAGAGAACGGCCGGAGGCCTCTCACGGGAAAAGAGCAAGGCCGCCACCACCTGAGGCAGAGCCAGGCGGTGGCCATAGTAGCGTTCCCGTTCCAGGGCGATCTCCATGGGCAAGAAACCCCTGCCCCCCTGGCCCCGGGGCCAGAGGGGCACCCTTTGCCTATTCTAGCGAGTAGGCGTGGATGGCTATAGCCCCGAGGCCCACGTTGGCGGCGATGGTGGCCCCGCTTCGCGCGATACGCCCCTTTTCCAGGCGCAAAGCCCCCTCCAGGCTTTTCTTTAAGCCCTCGATCCACTCGGTTCTGGCGTCGGTATGGGCGATGGTGATGCGTGCGGGCCGTCCTTTGAGCTCCTCGAGGACCAAGCGTGCCAAAACCTCGGGCACCGCCCCCTCCCGGGCCACCTTTAAGAAGCGAATATGCCCCTTCTCAATGCGCAAGATGGGACGAAGGCCTAAAAGATTACCGACCACCTCACCAAAGCGCGGTAGACGGCCGTTTCGGGCCAGATGGGCGAGGTCAGCCACACTAAAGTACAAGCTTGAGTGCTTAAGCCTTTCCCATTCCCGCACCACGGCCTCCTCCTCCGCTCCCTTCCTGAGCATCTCCACCGCCCTCAGGACCATGGCCCCAAGCCCTCCGGACACCATCCCCGAGTCCACTACCCGGATGCGGGTGGGGGCCACCTTGAGGGCTGCTTCCCGTGCCCTCTCCACCGTCTTGGAAAGCTCTCCGGAAACGTGGAGGGAAAGAATCCGGTCATAGATCTGGAGATAACGCTCATAGACCTCGGCGAAGTCCTCCACTCCCGGGGGCTCGGTAACGGGTTCAGCCCCCGCTCGCATGGCCTGATAGAGGGCATCCGGGGTTAGCTCTTGCCAGTCCTTATACCTCCTGCCCGCCAGGTGGACGTAGATGGGCACCAGGCCCACTGCTTCCTCTTCCAGCACCCGAGGGGACAAGTCCGCTGCGGTGTCGGTTATCAGGCCCAACTCCATGCCTTTAATCCTATACTAAGTCAAACCTTCTAAAATGGCGTCTTGGGTTTGTCTGGAGGCGCTCACGATGGATGTAGATCCTAACCACCCGCATGGGGTCAAACTTTGCCAAAGGCGGGTAAAACAATGAAGATCCTTTTCGTTTCTAACGGCCCAACTGAGGATGCTATCGGAACCCGCATAGCTCAAGAGCTGGGCCAGGAAATCCTGGCCCTACCCTTGGTGGGTTCGGGAAAGGCCTACGAAAAAGTAACCCGCCTCATCCTGGGGCCCCGCCGAGAAATGCCATCCGGGGGATTCCTCTTTGGCAGTTGGAAAAACTTGGTGGCGGACCTTAAGGCTGGCTTTCTAGCCATGACCTGGAATCAGTGGCGCACCGCTAGGTCTATTGAGGCGGATGCGGTTGTGGTCGTGGGGGACGCCTACGCCCTTACCGTGGGCCTGGTAGCCGCCAAGGGCAAGCCCACTTATCACATCAATCCCCTGGTGTCCGCACATTATCTTGAAGCAGCGTCCCTTTGGGAACGCATACGAGACTGGGGAGGAAGTGACTTTACCCCCTACGAGCGGCTCCTTCACAAATCCGTTAGGGCGGTGTTCGTCCGTGACCAAAAAAGCTTGGATCGCATTCGGCGTCTAGGGGTTAGCCACGCCCACTATTACGGCAGCTTCGCCCTGGACCTCCTGCCAATCCCGGAGCGCGACCTAGCCCCTTTGGTGGGAGAAGGATCCCTTTTAGCCCTGCTCCCAGGGACTCGAGGCGACGAGCAGTTCAGCCTCCCCATCATGTTAGAAGCCAGCCGTTTCGTCCCCCTCACACCCGCGGTGGCCTGGGCCAAGCCTTGGGAGGCCCTACCCCCCTTGCCCGGATGGCAGGCAGAAGAGGTTGAGACCCATGCCCTCCGACTCAGCAAAGGGGAAAAGGAGGCCTGGATCCTTCGCGAAGCCTTTTCGGCCATCCTCCACCGCAGCACCCTGGCCCTGGCCACAGCTGGAACCGCCTGCGAACAGGCGGCAGGTTTAGGCATACCCGTGGTGGGCTTTCCCACACCCGGCCCACAATACACGCAAGCGTTCGCCCGCCGTCAAAAGAGGCTTTTGGGACCAGCCCTCCACCTTGTGGACCCCATCCCCGAACAAGTGGCCGCCCAGGTCCTTCTACTTCTCCAAGCAAAGGAGATCTATACCCACAGCAGCCAGGCGGGAAGGACCCGTATCGGTCCACCAGGGGGAATCCTTGGCGCAGCCAGGCACATCCGAATGGACTTGATAAACTAAAGCGGCATGCGCCTCTATCGCGTGGGCCTCTTCACCGACGTCTACTTCCCCAACCCCAACGGGGTTACCACCAGCGTATACCTTCTCCTGCGGGAGCTTAGGCGGATGGGCCATGAGGCCTGGGTGGTTGCCCCCCATCACCCCGAGGCTCCCGAGAAGGAGGAGGGGGTGGTGCGGGTTCCCTCGGTATCCTATCCCTTCTACGAAGGGCAGCAGATCGCCCTACCTTCCTCCCGGTACCTCCCCACGGAGTTTGAGGTGATCCACACCCACACCCCCTTAACCTTAGGCGTATGGGGGCTCAGGATCGCTCGGAATAAGGAGCTTCCCCATGTGTCCACCTTCCACACCCACTATGAAAAATACGCCCACTATGTACCAGGTTTGGCGTTCTTGGACAAGTACACGGGGATTATCCCCAGGCTGGCTAAGGCCTTCTACAATCGTGTGGAAGTGGTGATTGCCCCAACGGAACCGGTCAAACGGTTAGCGGAGGGTTACGGCATCCAAAGGCCCATACGGGTCATCCCCACGGGAATTGACAACCGCCTCCTGGAGGAGGCACCCCTTCCCTCCCCTTCCCCATGGCCAGAGGGGAAAAGGCGCCTCATCACTGTAGGCAGGCTGGGTAAGGAAAAGTCCTTTGATGTGGTGCTCAAAGCTGTGGCTGAGATGGCCCGGGAAGAGGATGTCTTCTTGGTTCACGTGGGCGACGGGCCGGAACTGGAAAGCTTGAGGCGTTTAGCGGCACACTTACACATAGGGGACCGGGTGCGGTTTTTGGGAACGGTCCCCTACCGGAATATCGGGGGGTACTACCGAATGGCGGAGGTTTTTCTTTTTGCCAGCGAAACTGAAACCCAGGGGTTGGTCATCTGGGAGGCCCAGGCCATGGGGGTACCCGTGGTGGCCGTGGGAGCCGAGGGGGTACTGGAAGGCGTGGTGGACGGTAAAACCGGATATCTGGTACCCCCAGGAGACCACCAAGCCCTAGCGGAAAGGGCCTTAGACCTCCTTCGGGATGAAGAAAAACGCCAGCGCCTAAGCTTGGGGGCCCGCACCTGGGCCATGGAACGTTCCGCGGAGCGCATCGCGGAAAAAATCGTAGCCGTCTATGACGAAGCCAGCGAGATCCTGCGTGTGGAACCCCGAAGGCTTATTTTCCCCTTTCCCCGTCTTCCCCGAAGTACCCTCGAGGATCACCCAAGAGGTTTCTAACCTGCCGCGCCAGGAACCTCCCCCAGCCCCCCTTTAACCTCCTAGGGGATGTGAGGACCAAGGCCTCGGGGACGTACCTTACCACACCTAGCTCCTTCAGCCTCCAACCCAAAAGCACATCCTCCCTAGCCTCCACCGGGGGAAAACCGCCCGCTTTTAGGGCTGCTTCCTTCAAAACCATCATGTTGGCTCCCGCCAAATTGGGCCTTCCCATTAGGGCCATAAGATTCAGGAAGACGCGGTAGCCCCACTCGGAAAAGGCCGCCTCCAAGGAGGAAACCCCGTAAAAGCGCAAAGGGCCATACAAGGCCAAAGCCCCTTCCGCACGTTGGGCCAAGCTCTGAAGCCAGGTGGGAAGGGGTAGGGAATCGGCATCGGTCATGGCCACCCATTCCCCCCGGGCGGCCAAAAGCCCCGCCTGGCGGGCATAGGCCACCCCCTTCTTGGAGCAGGAGACCACCCGTACCCCAAACCCCTCCGCCACCTCCCGGGTGCGGTCCGAGGAGGCGTTGTCCACCACGATCACCTCAAAGGCGGGTAAGGTCTGGTGCAAAACCGCCCGCAAAGCCCCAGGGAGAAAAGCCTCCTCGTTGTGGGCCGGGATCACCACGCTGATACGCACGGGTATACTTTAGCGTGTTTCGCTATCTGCCGTGGGCCAGGGAGGGGCTTCCCGTATTCCTGCGCCTGGTCTTAGCCGTAGGCCTCATGGAGGGGGTGCGTAGCGGTTTCTTTGCCGGCCTTTTACCCTTTTACGCCCCCGAACACCTGGGGCTTGGCCCTGCCACCTTTACCCTTGCCTTCACCTTCCACCAACTCTCGGAAAACCTGTCCAAAACCTTTGGCGGACTCCTGGCGGAAAGGGTGGGCTTTGGGCGCACCGTAAGCCTGGCCGCCCTTACCGGCTTCCTGACCCTCCTCCTTACCCCCCTGGCCCAAACGGGTTGGCTCCTATGGGGGCTGGTCATCCTCTGGGGGCTTAGCATGTCCACCCTATACCCCGGACTTATGACCCTAGCCAGCCGCATCGCCGTGCCTGGCCGGGAAGCCAGGGCTCTTTCCTTTACCCTAACCTTGGTGATGCCTTGGGTGGGCATCGGCTTGGTGGGGGTGGGGCAGGTGGCCCAGAAGGAACCCGAGGCTGCGCTCACCCTGCTCCTGGCCACCCAAGGCGTGGTCCTCCTCCTTGCCTTAAGCCTTTTCCCCTTTCGCATCCCGCTTCCCCAAGCCGTGCGGGAGCCATACCCCTTCCGGCGCCTCTTGCTCTTCCTGCCCGCAGCCTTTGGCCAAACCTTCGCCCCCGCCTTGGTTTCCCTATTCATCCTTCGCCTTGCCAAGGAGGAACTTGCCCTAGAGCCCATCGCTTTAGGAGGACTTCTCCTCTTTGGAGGAGCCCTGGCCTTTGGCCTCCTCCCTGTAACGGGAAGGCAGGTGGACCGCAAGGGCTACCGTTTGGCCCTGGCGGGGGGACTCCTCCTCCTAGGCCTCGTCATGCTCCGGCTTGCCTTTGCTCCCAGCTTCCTAGAGCTTGTACTCTTGGTAAGCCTGGCAGGGGTGGGCTATAGCCTGTTCCTTCCCGGCTGGAACGGATTCCTGGCCAAGAACCTCCCCCAGGAAAACCGGGCAGCCATCTGGGGCGGGCTTATGACCGCGGAGGGCCTAGGGATAGCCCTGGGGCCGGCAGTGGGGGGCCTGCTCTGGGAAGCCTTTGGGATCAAGGCTCCCTTGCTGGCCGGAAGCGCCGTCTTCTTCCTGCTTAGCCTCCTTTACACCTTTCTCTTTTGGAGGATGCGATGGAACTAGCCCTTGGCCTAGTCCTTCTCCTATACGGCCTTTCCGATTTGCTCTTTCGCTTCCTGGGCCTCGGGGCCTATGCCCACGCCTCGAGGCGCACCCCCAAGATCGCCCTCACCTTTGACGATGGCCCCTCCGAAAGGACCGAGGCCCTTCTTGAGGTACTCCGCAGGCATGGGGTTAAGGCCACCTTTTTCCTCACCGGGGAAAAGGCCCGGGCCCGGCCAGACCTGGTGGAGGCCATAAGGCGGGAAGGGCACCAGATAGAGGACCACGGGGAATGGCACCAGGCCTGGAAACTTTTCCTACCCTGGCTGGAATGGGAACACATGCGGCGAAATCCAGGACGTTACTACCGGCCACCCCATGGGCTTCACACCCCTTTTACCCGCATTTTTGCCCGGTTACTGGGCAAGCGCGTAGCCCTGTGGGACCTGGAAAGCAAGGACTGGTTAAACCACTTCCCTGAGGCCCTGGCAGAACGCCTGCTTTACTACCTGCGCCCCGGATCCATCGTGCTTCTCCACGATGGCCCGGAGCGCACGCTTAAGCTCCTGGAACAGGTGCTGCCCCAGATGCTCCACCTTGGATACGAGCCGGTCACCCTGGACGGGCTTACCCCCAGGCCCCTCACCCCCAGGCTGGCCCTCATCCGTGGCCTGCAGGGGTTTGAGGAACGGTACAACACCAAGCATCAGGTGGTAAGGGCAGGATACGGCCCCTTTGACCTCCTTCGGCTGGAGCCAAAGCCCTTTCCCGGCCCCGACCTCCCTGGCCTTTCCCGGGGAACACCCGCCTTTGAACTCCATCTGGAAAGCCAGCGGGCCATGGAGCTCACTCCTTTAGAAGCCATCCGCTATATGCGGGAGAGCTTAAGAAAAGCGGCCTTCCTCGTAGCTGAGGACCCAGAGGTGCGCCTGGTCTATGGCTACAGCCACCTGGCCCAGGGGAGTAGGCTCTTTGGTTTTAACACCCATCCCCTACCCTCCTGGCCCCATTTTGTGGCCACCTTGAGCAGCACCTGGTTCCACTGGCTCTACCGTGGGGAGCTCCCCAACCCTAAACAGGCCCGGGTAGAGCTCACCTACCTCACCCGGGAGGAGCTTTTAAGGCGATTCCCAACGTCCACTCCCGCTTCCCCAAGGCCGGCACCCGGTGAAGGGCAAACCCCGCCGCCTTAAGGTTCCGGCGGAAGGCCCCTTGGGCGGAGTAGGTGGCCAGCCTCCCACCACGCCGCAAAGCCCGGTGAAGTTTCCTCAGAACAGGAAAAGACCAGGGCCCTGGATTTGCCCCAGGGCTGAAAGGATCCAGGTAGACCGCCGTGGCCCAATCCCGGGGAAGTTCCAGTGCCTCCACCTCCCCAAAGAGAATGCGAAGCTCGCCCCAAGGCCCCCGGAAACAGGCCTCCGGCCAACCCTTAAGGATCTCGGCAAACACCTCCTCCGCCCGGGGGAGGGGAAGGCGCACCTGGGCTAAAAGGTCCCGGGGTACGGGCTCCCGTTCCACGGCCAGATAGCGGAGGTAAACCCCTCTTTCCAGGGCACTTTCCAGGGTGGTGCGAAAGTTTACCAAAAGCCCCAGGCCCACCTCGAGGACCCTAGGCGCCGGGTGCAGGTGGGTGAGGGTCTTCTCCAGGTAAAGCCGCCTGGCCTGGAGCAGGGCCCCCTGACGGGGATGGTAGGCCTCCCTGTACCCCGGATGGAAGAGGGTAGGGGTGCCGTCCTGGGTGAGGATGGGCTCCACACCCGTAGAATAGCCCCCATGGAGCTCACCCTTCTGGACAAGCTGTCGGGGACCCTGGCCAACGCCGCCACGGTGACCCTGGGCACGGGGTTGGGTCTTTTGTTACGGGGCCGGCTACCCGAGCGCATGGCCCGCATCATGGTCCAGGGGGTGGGGCTCACCACCCTTTTCATCGGGTTCTCCATGGCGGGCGCCCTGGGAAAAGCCAGGGGTGGGGCCATGGACGGGGTTGTCCTGGGGCTCATCGCCCTGGTCCTGGGGGGGCTTTTGGGGGAGTGGTGGCGGTTGGAAGAAGCTTTGGAGGGCATCGGGGAGAAGATCAAGCAGGCGGTACGGGGAGGCGGAAGCTTCACCGAGGGTTTCGTGGCCGCAAGCCTTCTCTTCTGCGTGGGACCCATGACCCTCCTCGGCTCCCTCCAAAATGGCCTTACCGGTGACCCCAGCCTTCTTCTCCTAAAGGCCACCTTGGACGGGCTTTCCGCCATCGCCCTCACCAGCTCCTTCGGCATCGGCGTGGGGTTTAGTGTCCTGGTGATCCTGGGCTACCAGGGAGGGATCGCCCTGCTGGCGGGTACCCTAAGCCAGGTCCTCCCCGAGCCTGCCCAAGACCCCCGGGTCCTCCTGGTGACGGGGGTGGGGGGGCTTATGGTCCTAGGGGTGGGGATCAACCTCCTGGGCCTCACCAAGGTGCGGGTGGGCTCCTTCCTCCCGGCCCTTCTCCTGGCCCCTTTGGTCTGGGCCTTAGCCGAGTGGCTTTCGTAGGGCTTCCCCAAGGTAAAATGCGGGACATGGAGCTATCCCCTGAGCTTCTTCGCAAACTGGAAGCCTTGGCCAAAATCCGGCTTTCCCCTGAGGAGGAGGCCTTGCTGTTGACGGACCTCAAGGGCATCCTGGAGTTCGTGGACGCGCTTCCCCGAGTGGGGGAAGCCGGGGAGGAGGAGGCCCAAGGCCGCCTGAGGGAGGATGAGCCCCTTCCTTCCCTCGGCCAGGAAGAGGCCTTGCAGGTGGCCCCGGAGGCGGAGGAAGGGTTTTTCCGCGTCCCCAAAGTGTTGGAGTAGCCATGGTGGACCTAAGGCATCTGCGCCGCAACCCTGAGGTCTATCGGGAAGCCATCCGCCTCAAAGGGGTAGCCCTGGACCTGGATGCGCTTTTGGCCTTAGACGCTGAGGTCCAGGGCCTAAAGGCCCGGCTCCAGGACCTCCAGACCGAGCGCAACCGCATCGCCAAGGAGGTGCCCAAAGCCGCCCCTGAGGCCAGACCCGCCCTCATCGCCCAGGGCAAGGCCCTGGCGGAAGAGGCCAAGGGGGTGGAGGAGGCCTTGCGGGAAAAGGAGGCAAGGCTTTGGGAGCTTCTCCTGCAAGTACCCCTACCCCCTTGGCCGGGGGCCCCCGTGGGGCCTGACGACTCCGCCAACGTGGAGATCCTGCGGGTGGGGAACCCTCCGGACTTCTCCTTCCCTCCCCTGGACCACGTGAGCCTGCTGGAGAAAAACGGTTGGTGGGAACCTCGGATCAGCCAGGTTTCGGGAAGCCGGACCTACGCCTTGAGGGGGGACCTAGCCCTGTATGAGCTGGCCCTGATCCGCTTTGCCATGGACTTTATGGTGCGAAAGGGCTATACCCCCTTGACCCTACCCTCCTACGCCAGGGAAAAGGCCTTTATCGGCACCGGCCACTTCCCGGCCGCCCGGGACCAGGTCTGGCCCATTGCCGGCACGGACCTTTACCTTACGGGTACCGCGGAGGTGGTTCTAAACGCCCTCCACAGCGGGGAGATCCTGAGGCTCGAGGAGCTTCCCAAGCGCTACGCCGGCTACGCCCCCGCCTTCCGCTCGGAGGCGGGAAGCTTTGGCAAAGACGTGCGGGGCCTCATGCGGGTGCACCAGTTCCACAAGGTGGAACAGTACGTGCTGACCGAGGCGACCCTCGAGGCCTCAGATCAAGCCTTCCAGGAACTCTTACAAAACGCCGAGGAGATCCTGGGGCTTCTAGAACTTCCCTACCGCCTCCTGGAGGTTTCCACTGGGGACATGGGCCCAGGGAAGTGGCGGCAGGTGGATTTGGAGGTCTGGGTGCCTTCCGAGGGCCGCTACCGGGAAACCCACTCCTGCTCAGCCCTCTTGGACTGGCAGGCCCGGCGGGCGGACCTCCGCTACCGGGATGGGGAGGGCAAGGTGCGTTACGCCTACACCCTCAACAACACCGCCCTGGCCACCCCGCGGATTCTGGTGATGCTTTTGGAAAACCACCAGCTTGAAGACGGCCGGGTGCGGGTGCCCAAGGCCCTGGTCCCCTACCTGGGCAAGGAGGTGCTGGAGCCATGCGAATAGAGGCGGCGGAGCTGCGGGTTTTGGAGCTACCCCTGAAGTTCCGGTTTGAAACCAGCTTCGGGGTCCAGACCCAAAGGACCATCCTCCTCTTGCGGCTTTTCGGGGAGGGCCTCGAGGGCCTGGGAGAGGGGGTGATGGAGAGGCTTCCCCTCTACCGGGAGGAGACCGTGGCCAGCGCCCGCTACCTCCTGGAGGAGGTCTTCCTCCCCCAGGTTCTAGGAAAGGAGTTCCCTAATCCTGAGGCCTTAAACGGGGCTCTCGCTCCTTTTCGGGGGAACCCCATGGCCAAGGCGGTCCTGGAGATGGCCTTCTTTGACCTCTTTGCTAAGGGTCTGGGCAAACCCCTTTGGCAGGTTTTGGGCGGGGTGCGCCAGGTGGTGGAGGTGGGGGTTTCCCTGGGCATCCAGCCCACGGTGGCCGATACCCTCAAACTGGTGGAAAAGCACCTTTCCCAAGGGTATCGGCGCATCAAGCTCAAGGTGAAACCGGGCTGGGACTACGAGGTGCTGAAGGCGGTGCGCCAGGCCTTTCCCGAGGCCACCCTTACCGCCGACGCCAATAGCGCCTATACCCTCGCGGACCTCCACCGGCTTCGGCGATTGGACGAGCTTGGGCTGGACTACCTGGAGCAACCCCTGGGCTACGACGACCTCCTGGACCACGCCCGGCTCCAGCGGGAGCTTACCACCCCCATCTGCCTGGACGAAAGCCTCACCTCCCCGGAGAAGGCCAGGAAGGCCTTGGAGCTCGGCGCCGGGCGGGTTTTCAACATCAAGCCCGCCCGGCTTGGGGGCCATGGGAATAGCCTGAAGGTCCACGCCCTGGCGGTAAGCGCCGGGATCCCCCTCTGGATGGGGGGGATGCTGGAGGCGGGGGTAGGCCGGGCCCACAACCTGCACCTTTCCACCCTTCCCGGCTTCACCAAGCCCGGGGACGTGAGCTCGGCTAGCCGCTACTTTGAGGAGGACATCGTGGAGGAGGCCCTCGAGGCGGAGGAGGGCCTCATGCCCGTGCCCGAGGGTCCAGGTATCGGCGTGCACTTGAAGCTTCCCCTGGTGGAGCGGATCACCCTATGGCAGAGGTACATGTCCGCGAGCTGAGAGGATCCGAGGAGATGGAGGCCGTGGTGGAGCTCCAGCGGGAGGTCTGGGGCCGGGCGGAGAGCGACCTGGTGCCCAGGGGCCTCCTCATCGCCGTCCAGGACGAAGGGGGCTTGGTGGCGGGGGCTTTCTGGGAAGGCAAGATGGTGGGCTTCGTCTTCGGCTTTCCCACCCAAGACCCCACCCTCCAGCACTCCCACATGCTGGGTGTCCTGGAGGCCTACCGGGGCACGGGGGCAGCCCTCCTGCTAAAGCGCTTCCAGCGGGACTGGTGCCTGGCCCGGGGGATTAGGAAGGTGGTCTGGACCTTTGACCCCTTGAGGGGGGTGAACGCCAACTTCAACCTGAGGAAGCTCGGGGCCACCGCCAGGACCTACCTCCCCGACCACTACGGCCCCATGACGGGCATCAACGCCGGAGCCCCTTCGGATCGGCTCCTGGCGGAGTGGGAACTCCTTTCAGAAAGGGTCTATACCCGCATCTACTACCCTCCTCCCGAACCCCAAGCGGAGGGCCTACCCTTGGCCAACCGGGTGGTGGAGGAAAGGCCCCTGGAAGGGTTTCTGGACCTCGAGGCCCCCCGCCTCCTTTTCCAGATCCCCGAGGACTGGGGGAGGATTCTTAGGGAAGACCCTGACTTGGCCCTCGCCTGGCGGGAGCATAGCCGCTTGGTCCTCGGCCACTACTTTGCCAAGGGTTACCAGGCCGTGGACTTCCTACGGCATCCCAACCGCTATGTTCTGGCTAAAGACTGAGCTTTGGACCGCGGACGTGGTCTACACCGGCTTTGGCACCCCCATGCTCAAGGGGGCCATCGCGGTACAAGGGGGCATGGTGGTGGGCCAGGGAAGCCTGGAGGAGCTAAAGGCCCGCTTTCCCCAAGCGGAGGTGGTCCACAAGGGAAAGGCCCTCTTCCCACCCCCCGTGAACGCCCACACCCACCTGGATCTCTCCTTGCATCCCCTTTATCAAGGGCCCTTCTCCGGCTTCATTCCCCATGTGGTGGCCCACCGGGAAAAGCGGGGACTAGAAGCGGCGCAAAGGGGCTTGGAGGAACTTTTACGCCTTGGGGTGGGGGCTTTTGCCGACATCGTCTTCCGGGATGAGGTGATGGACTTCCTCCTGCAAGAAAGCCCCCTGCCCGGGGTGGCCTTCTATGAGGTCTTCGCCCCGGATCCCCAGGATGCGGAGGAGGTATTCCAGAGGGTGAGGGCCAAGGTGGAAGCCTGGCGCAAAAGGGAAGGGCGGGTCAGGATAGGCCTTTCCCCCCATGCCCCTTACTCGGTGAGCGCCCCCCTGTTGCAGAAGCTTTACCGGTACGCCCGCGCCCACGACCTTCCCCTCATGATCCATGCGGGGGAAAGCCAGGAAGAGGTAGCCTTCCTGAGGACGGGGGAAGGCCCCCTGGCCGGGGTGTACCGACGCTTTAGCCGAACCCCCTGGAAGGCCCCGGGCCTCACCCCCGTGCGCTATCTCCAGACCCTTGGTGTCCTGGGGCCCCATACCGTTTTGGTGCACGGGGTACACGTGGATGAGGAAGAGGTGCGGATGGTGGCGGATTCGGGCAGCAAGGTGGTCCTATGCCCCCGGTCCAACCGGAACCTCGAGGTGGGAGAAGCCCCCTTGGGGCTTTACGCCCGCCACGGGGTGGAGCTGGCCCTGGGCACGGACTCCCGGGCCAGCAGCCCTGACCTGGACGTGAAAAAAGAGGCGCTATTCCTCTGGGGGAAGGCGGAACCCCGGCTCATAATCCGAGCCCTAACCCGGGGAGGCTACCGGGCCCTAGGCCTTCCCACCCCCCGCCTGGCCCGAGGAACCCCTCTGAGTCTGGTACACTCCCTCTGATGCGCCCCTTGGGCCGCGGCCCCCAGCTCAACCTCCCCTCCCTTCGGGACGAAGAGGTCCGGCACACCGGCCCCTTAATCCTGTATAGCGCCTTCGCCGGGGCCTTGGCCGGGCTCCTGCTAGCCCTTCTTAACGCCCTACTTCGCGCTCTAACCGAAGCGCTTGGGCTTTTCTTCGGATACCTCGCCCCGGAGCCCCCAGGGGAAGGTGGCCTAGCCCAGGCCTTCACCGGACCCTCCCTTTGGCCTCTGGCCTTCCTCCTACCCCTCCTCTTTGCTGTCACCAGCCTCTTGGGCACCGGGCAAGGCCTTGCCGCCTTCCTGCGCCAGGCCCGGGAAGACCGGCCAAGCCCCCCGGGGGCCCACCTGCGGGCGGTGTTGGGTGGGGTGCTCCAGCTTTCCCTCTATTCCCCCATGGGGCGGGAAGGGCCCTTTGGAGTGCTGGGGCTTTGGCTGGGCCGGGGCCTGGACCGGCGCTTTCCCCGTCTGGGTGGGGGTCTCGCCTTTGCCGGCCTTGCCGCTGGGCTTGGGGCCAGTCTTCACGCTCCCGTAGCTGGGGCCCTTTTGGCCACGGAGATCCTCTACCGGAGCCTCCTCCTCGAGGCCCGGGCCCTAACCCCAGCCCTCATCGGGGCCCTTTCGGCCTTCGCCGTGTACGGGGCCTTCTTTGGCTACACTCCCCTTTTGCCCCTTAGCGCCCCCATGGATCTAGGGGCCTTGCCCGCTGGGGCGCTGGTGGGCCTGGCAGCCGCCATGCTGGCCACCCTCTGGATGGAAGGCGCCCGCCTCCTGCAAAGGCACCTCTCCCCTTTGGCCTTTCCCTGGCGGCACGGCCTCTTGGGCCTGGCCTTGGCCTTGGCCCTCCTTTTCCTCCCCGAGGCCCTGGGTACGGGCCTAGGCTTTGTGGCCGTGGCCACCACCCCCCTCATCCCACCCAAGGCCCTTTTTTACCTTATCCTGGCCAAGCTGGCCCTGCTCCTTTTGGCCAGCGGGGTCCGGGCCTACGGCGCCCCCTATACCCCCGCCTTGGTCTTAGGCGGGCTTATGGGGAGCTTCCTGGCCCACCTCCCAGGCCCCCTGGGCCTACCCCCCGAAGCCCTGGCCCTGGCGGGAGGCGTGGCCGTGCTGGCGGGGGTGGCCCGGGCTCCCTTTGCCGCCACCGTGTTGGCGGCGGAGTGGGGCGGGTACGCCACCTTGCCCCTGGTCCTACCCGCGGTGGTGTTGGCCTACGTCCTCACCCCTCCCTACGACCCCGAGGAGGGACTTAGGGAAGGGCCGGCCACGCCGGAGGAGAGTCCGTCTGAAACGCCTCCGCAAAGGGAACCCCCGCCTCCCGGCCCCGAAGCCGCCGCTGGGCCCGAAAGTCCTCGAGGCTAAAGGGCCAGCCGTAGAACGCCTGGTAGAAGCCAAACACCGCCTCCGCCACTTCCTGGGTGGCGGAGACATCCACGTACACATAAGGCCGGGAAACCTCCCGCCTAGGGTAGTGGTACAGGCGAACCGGCTTCCGGTGCGCTTCCCCCACCAGTTTGGGGATGCGGCAAAGCTTCAGGGCAGAAAGCACCGCCTGGTGGGTGGCCCGGTGGTCGGGGTGCACGTCCCAAGGGTCCCAGGTGATGACGGCATCCGGCCCAAACTCGGCCATGACCCGGGCTAGGGCCAAGGCCTCTTCCCGGCTCCCCGTGAGAAAGGTGTCGCGAAAGGGGAGAAAACGGTACTCGGCCCCGATCAGCTGGGCCACATGGGCCCCGTGCCCTTCCCGTATCTCCGCCACCCTTGCCTCCTCCATGGCCCCGAACTGGCTGGCCAACTCCCCCCTCGTCATCCAAACCAACAACACCCGGTCCCCACGCCGGGCGTGAAGGGCTAAGGTGCCCGCAGCCCCGATCTCATCGTCGGGATGGGCAAACACCGCCATCAGGTTCACGGGCCTAAGTTTACCCGCCTTGTACCGCTGGCCAAAACCCCTTAGCATGGAGCCCAACAATGGTCCGGGGCATCAGGGGCGCCATCACCGTGGAGAAAGACACGCCGGAGGCCATCCATCAGGCCACGCGGGAGCTTCTCCTCAAAATGCTGGAGGCAAACGGCATCCAAAGCCACGAGGAGCTGGCGGCCATCATCTTCACGGTGACGGAGGACCTGCACTCCGCCTTTCCCGCCGAGGCCGCCCGCCAGATCGGCATGCACCGGGTCCCCCTTCTCTCCGCCCGGGAGGTGCCGGTGCCGGGAAGCCTGCCCCGGGTGATCCGGGTCCTAGCCCTATGGAACACCGATACACCCCAGGACCAGGTGCGCCACGTCTATCTGCGGGAGGCCGTGCGCCTCAGGCCCGACCTGGAGAGCGCCCAGTAGCCATAGGGGATCCCAAGGCCCCGGGGAAGGCACTCACGGCCTTCAAAAGCCCAAGATTTCTCCCCAGGGCGTGGGAGGCTTGGGGCTCACGTAGCCGGTATCCATCTGGGCTAGCTGGAGCTTGCCCGAGTACTCCTCGTTCACCGCATGCCAGTAGGTGTACTCCTCAATGACCCAGATCCCCGACTCCCGGGCCCCGTTACCGCTCTGCTTCACCCCGCCGAAGGGCAGGTGGGCCTCTGCGCCCACGGTGGTGTTGTTGATGCTGGTCATACCAGCCCGTATCCCCACCTTGAAGCGGTAGGCCCAGTGGCGGTGGTTGGTGTAGATGGCGCTGGAAAGCCCATAGGGGGTGGCGTTAGCCACCTCTATGGCCTCCTCGATGCCGTCCACCTTGACCAGGTTGATGGTGGGGCCGAAGATCTCCTCGGAAAACTGGCGCATGCCGGGCCTAGCCTCCCACACCGTGGGCCAGCCGTAGAGGCCCGCCTCGGGGTCCCCCAGGAAGCGGGGGTAGGGGTTTTCCCTGGTGATCCGCCCCTTACCTAAGAGCAAAGTAGCCCCGTCCTCCTGCCCCCAGGCGTAGTGCTCCACCCAGCGTTGGTACAGGCGCTCGTTGATAAAAGGACCGTAGGTGACCTCGTGGAGAAGGGGGTTCCCTACCACCGTGGCCTCTGTCCTTTCTAGGAAGCGCCTTTTGAACTCCTCATAGATGGGGGCGTCCACCAGGATGTTCCCCGCGGAGGTGCACCGCTGCCCCCCGGTGGCGAAGGCGCTCCACCAAGCCCCTTCCACCGCCAAATCCAAATCGGCATCCCGCATCACCACCAAGGGGTTTTTCCCTCCTAGCTCCAGGGTGGGACGGACTAGGTTCCGCCCCGCCACCTCCCCAATCCAGCGGCCCACCTTGGTGCTCCCGGTAAAGGCGAACTTGTTAAGGAGACCCTCGTCCATGAGCTCCACCAACCATTGGCCCGTGGAGTCCTTCCCGCCCCCAAACACCACGTTGATGACCCCTGGGGGCAGGCCCGCCTCCTCAAAGAGCTTCACAAAGATGTAGGACAGGGTGGGAGAATCGTCGGAAGGCTTCCACACCACCGTGTTCCCAGTTAACACCGCGGGAATCAGCTTCCAGCTGGGCACGGCGATGGGGAAGTTGCCGGCGGTGATCATACCCACTACCCCCAGGGGCCTGCGGAAGGTGAAGAGCTCCTTATCCCGCATCTCGCTGGGTACGGTCTGGCCGTAAAGCCTCCGGCCCTCGGAGGCGAAGAAGATGGCGGTGTCGATGGCCTCCTGCACATCGCCCCCCGCCTCCTTAAAAGTCTTCCCCACCTCCCGCACCATCAGCCGGGTCAGGGTGGGCTTCTCCCTTTCTAGAATCTTGGCCAGATTGAAAAGCACCTGTCCGCGCACAGGAGCCGGGGTTTGGCTCCACTCCCTAAAGGCCTCCCGCGCCTTCACGGCCGCCCTCCTTAGGGTTTCCTTGGTGCCCTCGGGGAACCGGGCCACCAGGTCCTGGAGGTCCGAGGGGTTTCGCCTCTCCAGGACCTCCCCTTCGAAAACCTCCTCCCCGCCGATGAGATGCCCGAACTCCAGGGCGTTTCCGTACTTGCTGGAAAAAGCCTTCATGGCAACCTCCAAGGGGATTTTACCCCTGGCCGAACTTGGCCTTGAGGGCCCTAAGGGTGGCCGGAGGCACCAGCTTGGACACATCCCCCCCGTAGCGGGCGATCTCCTTAACCATGGTGCTGGAAACAAAGGAGTAGCGGGTGGCCGCCAGGATGAAAAGGGTCTCCAAGCCCGGGAGGAGTTGGCGGTTCAAATGGGCCATCTGGAGTTCATACTCGTAGTCGGAAACCGCCCTCAAGCCCTTGACGATGGCCTGGGCCCCCACCCGCTTCACGAAGTCCACCAGCAGGCCGGAAAAGGTGTGGGCCTCCACGTTCGGCAGGTGGGCGGTGGCTTCCCGCACGATGCTGAGCCGCTCCTCGGCGGTGAAGAGGTACTGGCCCCGCTTGTTGGGGTTTTCCAACACCGCCACCGTGACCCTATCAAAGAGGCGGCTTGCCCGCTGGATCACGTCCAGATGACCATTGGTTAGGGGGTCAAAGCTTCCAGGATAGACCACATGCATCTAAGCCTCCACCAGGGTAAGGGCATTCTCCCCGTACACCCGCCGCTCCCCGAAGGGAAGGTGCAGGTCCTTAGGGTGCTGCAGGATATAAAGCCCTCCCTTCTCCACCAGGCCGCTTTCCAGGAGGGCCTGGAAGGCCTGGACGAGATCCAGGGGGTAGGGAGGGGCCATGAAGGCCACGGTGTAGCGTTCGCCCCGGGCTTTGGCCTGGGGAAGGAAAACCTCCACCGGCAGGGGCACGATGCGGGCCTTAAGCCCCGTGCGGCGAAGGTTCTCCTTAAGGAGGGCCACGGCTTCCCTGTCCTTCTCCACCAAGGTGGCCTCAAACCCCTCGCTGGCCGCCTCGAGGCCCACCGCCCCACTTCCCGCATAGAGGTCCAGGAAACGGCCCCGCTTGGGGTAGCGCAGGCGCAGGTAGTCAAAGAGGGCCTTCCTGAGCCTCACTGGGGAAGGCCTTGCCGAGGCGGGCACCTTCAGGGGAACCCCCTTGGCCTTGCCGCCTAAAATCCTCACCACACCCTTAAGCTTAAAGCTCCAGGACCAAGCGGCAAAGCCTCTCCACCCCAGCCAGGACCTCCTCCAAGGTGATCAGGATATCCAGATGGGCCAAGGTGGTGGCCCGGCTCTCAGGCCTGCCGCTCTCCAAGCGGGAAAGATGGGCCCTCCGTAAGCGGTCCACAAACGCCGCCACCTCGTCCTCCTCGGCCAAAGCCCCCTGGGCCAAGGCCTTGTCCCCGGTAGCCAGGGCCGCTGCCATGCGTTCCAGGCGATTCAAGACCAATCGCCCCGCTTCCAAGAGGTCTTCCTTCCCTTCAGGGCTGAAGGTCAAACCCTGGGCCCAAAGCTTCTCCGCTTGCCGTACCACCCGGCGCACCAGATCCCCAAGGTGCTCCAGCTCGCTGGCCGCCACGAAGAAGCGAACCGCCCGCTCGTCCCGGGTGCGGGTGGAAAGCTCGGCCGTGTAGAGGACCACCTCCCGGGTAAGCCGGTCCACCTTCTCCTCCAGGGCCTCGAGCTCCGCCTCGCCGCCCTCTTCCTGGGCCAGGATGCGCACCGCCTTGGCCAACATGTCCCGCACGGCATCCGCCACCCGGCCCAGCTCCCGCTGCACTAAGGCGTAGGCCAAGCTGGGGGTTTCCAGGGCCTCGAGGGACAAATACTTGGGGCTCACGGTACGGACAGGGAAAAGGCGTTCCCCTAAACCCTCGTACCGAGCCAAAAGCGGCAAAAAGGTCAGGGTATAGACCAGATGCCCCAGGATGTGCACCCCTACCACCCCCAAGGGGGCAAGATGGTCTACGAAAAGCAAAAGGGGCAAGGAGAAGGCCAAGCGGTGCCCTAGGAGCACCGCCAAAAGCTTCCAGGCCTCCCGCCTTCCCGAAAGGGCAGGCCAGATAAGGGCCCCGGAGACCCCTACCCCCGCCCCCAAGGTCAGGGCCAGGCTACCAGAAACCCCCAAAAGGGGTACAAGGGCCAAGGCCAAGGCGGCCGCCCCGTTGGCGCTACCCAGGAGGAACCCCAGGAAAAACCCAACCCCATATCCTGCCCAAGGAGGAAGCCCTCCCAAGGCGAAAAGGGAAGCCAGGTGCCACGCCCCCTGGGACATCTCGGTAAACCCCAGGAAGAGCAGGCCCATCCCTAGAAGGAAAACTCCCAACCTCCGCCCCCTAGGCCAGATATAAAAGGGAATCCCCAAGACTAGGAAAAAGGAGGCCAGCTCCCCTTTGCCCAGGGCCACCACCCCCACCCAGAGGCTGGCCCCCCAGGTGGCGGCCAGGGAGAGCAAGGCCGCCTGCCCCAAGGCGAAGACCCCGCCCTCCAGCAAACCCAAGGCCAGGAGGGAAAACCCTGTGCCGCTTCCGGAAAGAAGCCCTAGAAGTCCACCAGAAAGGACGATCCCACCTGGGCTTCCTAAGGCCCTTGCCAGGAGGTGGCGCCTCCCTTTCAGACCAGCAAGCCCTTCCCCCACCAGGTAAAGCCCCAGGAGCAAAAGGGCCAGGCCCGGCAAAAAGCCCATGGGGAGCAGTATACGAAAAGCCGGCCCTAGGGCCGGCCTTCTGGTCGGGGAGACTGGATTTGAACCAGCGACCCCCTCGTCCCGAACGAGGTGCGCTACCGGGCTGCGCTACTCCCCGTAGCGCCCATCAGTATAGGGTAGGAAGGCTAAAAGGTCAAAGGGTTGACGGAAAAGAACCCTCCTCCTACACTAACCCTTAACCGCGCCGGGGCGCGGCGAAAACCAGCCCGTTCTCTTATCCAGAGCGGTGGAGGGTACGGCCCTGTGAAACCGCGGCAACCTCCCATCCCTTCCGTTCCATGGCCGGATGCGGGTGGGGCTGGTGCCAAGGCCGGCCCGGGTGGGGGAAACGCCCGGGGACGATAAGAGAGGGGGGTAAGCGCCACGCCCAACCCCTTCTAGGCGAGAGAACGGTGCCCTTGCACTTCCCGCCAGAAGGGGCCTTCTTATTGGCCCCTTCCAAGCGCCCCCGGCAGGTTCTTGGAAAGGAGGCCAAGGATGCGCTTTGAGACCCTGCAGCTGCATGCCGGTTACGAGCCCGAGCCCACCACGTTGAGCCGCCAGGTGCCCATCTACCCCACCACCAGCTACCTCTTCCAAAGCCCCGAGCATGCCGCCAACCTCTTTGCCCTTAAGGAGTTCGGAAACATCTACTCCCGCATCATGAATCCCACGGTGGAGGTGCTGGAAAGGCGTCTAGCGGCCCTCGAGGGGGGTAAGGCAGCCCTGGCCACCTCTTCGGGGCACGCGGCCCAGTTCCTAGCCCTCACCACCCTGGCCCAGGCGGGGGACAACCTCGTGGCTACCCCGAACCTCTACGGCGGAACCTTTAACCAGTTCAAGGTAACCCTGAAACGGCTTGGGATTGAGGTGCGCTTCACCTCCCGCGAGGAGCGCCCCGAGGAGTTTTTGGCCCTCACCGACGAAAGGACCCGGGCCTGGTGGGTGGAGTCCATCGGTAATCCGGCCCTCAACATCCCCGACCTCGAGGCCCTGGCCCAAGCCGCCCGGGAGGTGGGGGTGGCCCTTCTGGTGGACAACACCTTTGGCATGGGGGGGTATTTGCTAAGACCCCTGGAATGGGGGGCGGCGGTGGTGACCCATTCCCTCACCAAGTGGGTAGGGGGGCACGGGGCGGTGATCGCCGGGGCCATGGTGGACGGGGGAAACTTCCCCTGGGATAACGGCCGCTACCCCCTCCTCACCGAGCCCCAGCCGGGGTACCACGGGCTTAAGTTGACGGAAGCCTTCGGCCATCTGGCCTTCATCGTCAAGGCCCGGGTGGACGGCCTCCGCGACCAGGGCCAGGCCCTGGGCCCCTTTGAGGCCTGGGTGGTCCTACTCGGCATGGAAACCCTTTCCCTGCGGGCGGAGCGCCACGTGGAGAACACCCTGCACCTGGCCCATTGGCTGGCGGAACAGCCCCAGGTGGCCTGGGTAAACTACCCCGGGCTCCCCCATCATCCCCACCACGCCCGCGCCCAAAAGTACTTCCGGGGTAGGCCTGGGGCCGTCCTCACCTTCGGCCTTAAGGGAGGGTACGAGGCCGCCAAGCGCTTCATCGGGCGTCTTAAGCTCATCTCCCACCTGGCCAATGTGGGGGACACCCGCACCCTGGCCATCCACCCCGCCTCCACCACCCACTCCCAGCTCTCCCCCGAGGAGCAGGCCCTGGCCGGGGTTGCCCCGGAGATGGTGCGCCTAAGCGTGGGCCTCGAGCACGTGGAGGACCTGAAGGCGGAGCTCCAGGAGGCCTTGGCATGAGCGAGATCGCCTTGGAGACCTGGGGGGAGCACGAGGCCCTCATCCTCAAGCCCCCCCGCTCTCCCCTTTCCATCCCCCCCCCAAGGCCCCGCACCGCCGTCCTCTTCCCCAGGCGGGAGGGGTTCTACACGGAGCAGGGCGGCTTCCTGCCCGAGGTGCGCCTGCGGTTTGAGACCTATGGTCGGCTTTCCCGGCTCCGGGATAACGCGGTGCTGGTCTTTCATGCCCTCACGGGAAGCGCCCACTTGGCGGGCACCTACGACGAGGCCACGTTTGAGAGCCTTTCGCCACTGGAAAAGGCCTTCGGTCGGCATGGCTGGTGGGATGCCCTGGTGGGCCCCGGGCGGATCCTGGACCCCGCCCTTTACTACGTGATCTCCGCCAACCACTTGGGAAGCTGCTATGGCTCCACCGGGCCCCTCTCCCTGGACCTGCGCACGGGAAGGCCCTACGGAAAGGAGTTTCCACCCCTCACCATCCGGGACCTGGCCCGGGCCCAGGCCAGGCTTCTGGACCACCTGGGGGTGGAAAAGGCCACCGTGATTGGGGGAAGCCTGGGGGGGATGGTGGCCTTGGAGTTCGCCCTGATGTACCCCGAAAGGGTGAAGAAGCTGGTGGTCCTGGCCGCCCCCGCCAGGCACGGGCCCTGGGCCCGGGCCTTCAACCACCTAAGCCGCCAGGCCATCCTGCAAGACCCCGACTACCAAAAGGGCCACCCTGCCCCTAAGGGCATGGCCCTGGCCCGGGGCATCGCCATGATGAGCTACCGCGCACCCCGGGGCTTTGAAGCCCGCTGGGGCCAGGAGCCGGAAAAGGGGGAGACCTACCTGGACTACCAGGGGGAAAAGTTCCTAAAACGCTTCCATGCGGAAAGCTACCTGGTCCTCTCCCGGGCCATGGACACCCACGATGTAGGCCGGGGAAGGGGTGGGGTGGAGGAGGCCCTGAAGCGGTTGAAGAACCTACCCTCCCTTTTTGTGGGCATAGACACCGACCTCCTCTACCCGGCGGAAGAGGTGCGGCAAGTGGCCCGGCTAAGCGGGGGTCGGTACCGGGAGATCCGTAGCCCCCATGGCCACGACGCCTTCCTGATTGAGACCGACCAGGTGGAGGCCATTCTGGACTCCTTCCTGCCCTAGCCCTACTTCCCTACGCAAAAGTTCTGGAAGATGCGGGCCACCACCTCCGGGGAAACCTCCCTCCTGCCCCTTAGGGAGGCCAGGGTGCGCACGGCTTCCTCCAGAGCCAGCCCCATCAGGTCCTCGGGGAGGTCCAAGGCCTCTAGAAGCCTCTCCCGGGCCCGGTGGAGGGCCTGAAGCTGTCGCTCGGTGAGGAGGTACTCCCCCCCTTCCCTGCCCAAAAGGGCCTCCCGGATGGCCTCCTTAAGCCGGTCCAGGCCCTGGCCGGTGAGGCTGGAAACGGGAAGAAACTCCGGGTCTTCCCATACGGGGGGAAGGTCGGCCTTGGTGGCCACCTTCAAGCTCCTGGGGGGCAAGGGAGGAAGGGGAGGCTTGGGAGCCGAGCGGTCGGCCACGTAAAGCACCAGGTCGGCTTCCTCGGCGATCCTTAAGGCCCGTTCCACCCCCGCCCTTTCCAGGGGGTCTTGCGTGTCCCTTATCCCCGCGGTGTCCACCGCCACCAGGGGAATGCCGAAAAGCTCCAAAGGGGCTTCCAGATAGTCCCGGGTGGTGCCGGGGATAGGGGAAACCAAGGCCCTTTCGTAGCCCAAAAGGGCGTTCAGAAGGGAGCTCTTACCGGCATTGGGCGCCCCGATTAGGGCCAGGCGGGCTCCCTTCTGGGCCAGCCGGGAGGCCCGGCCCTGGGCCAGGAGGGCCTGCACCTCCTCCAGCACCTCCCCAATCACCCGCTTGGCCTCCAGGGGCTCCACCCCCTCCTCGGGGTAGTCCAGTAGGGCCTGGATATGGGCAAGCAGGGAAAGGAGCCTGTCCTCCAGGCCGGCAATCTTTTGCGAAAAACTCCCTTCTAGGCTCCTTAAGGCCTGGCGGCGGGCCAGCTCCCCTTCCGCCTCCACCAGGGCCAAGACCGCTTCCGCCTGGGCCAGGTCCAGCTTGCCGTTCATGTAGGCCCGGAAGGTGAACTCCCCGGGAGCCGCCAGGCGGGCTCCCGCCTTCACCAGGGCCTCCAGGACCCTCCTCAAGACCGCTGGCGAGCCATGGGTGTGGAACTCACAGGCGTCTTCCCCCGTATAGGATTTGGGCGCGCGAAAGACCAGGAGGAGGGCTTGGTCCAAGACCTCCCCCGTGTCGGGATCCACCACCTCCCCCAGGGTGAACCGGCCTCCTTTGAGGCTCCTCGGGTCCCTCCCCCGCCACACCCGGCTGGCCACCCCCAAGGCCCCTTCCCCGGAAAGCCGCACCACCCCAATGGCCCCCTTTCCCATGGGGGTGGCGATGGCGCAGATGGGCTCCTTAAGGGTCATGGGCTAGAGGGCTTTGTCCAAGGCTTCCAAGGTAAGGGCCACATCCTCCTCCCCATGCGCCACCGAAAGGAAGGCCGCCTCAAAGTTGGAGGGCGGCCAGTACACGCCCCGGTCCAGGAGGCCATGGAAGAAGCCCTTGAAAAGCTCCGTGTCCGTGCGCTTGGCATCTCGGAAGGCGACCACCGGCCCTTCGGTGAAGAAGACGGTCAACATAGAACCCATGCGGTTTACCGTGTGGGGAATACCCTTTTGGGAAAGAACCTCCCTAAGCCCCGCCTCCAGCTTCGCCCCCAGACCCTCCAGGTAGGGGTAGTAACCGGGATTTCTCTCCAGGATCTCCAAGGTGGCCAGGCCCGCGGCCATGGCCAAAGGGTTTCCCGAAAGGGTCCCCGCCTGGTACACGGGCCCCAAGGGGGCCACCTTCTCCATGATCTCCCGCCTTCCCCCATAAGCAGCGGCGGGAAGACCTCCCCCGAGAATCTTCCCCAGGGTGATGAGATCGGGTTTGAGTCCAAACCGCTCCGTGGCCCCACCGAAGGCCAGGCGGAAACCCGTCATCACCTCGTCGGCGATGAGGAGGACCCCGTAAGCCTTGGCCTCGTGGAGGGCCTCGAGGAAGGCTTCCGTGGGGATCAGGACCCCGGCGTTGCCCACCACGGGCTCGAAGATGATGGCGGCGATCTCCTCTCCCCGCTTCCTAAGCACATCCCTAAGGCCTTCAGGGTCGTTGTACTCCAAGACCAAGGTAAGCCGGGCGTATTCCTCCGGCACCCCGGCGCTGCTGGGAACCCCCAAAGTGAGGGCTCCGCTTCCCGCCTCCACCAAGAGGCCGTCCGCATGCCCGTGGTAGTTGCCCCGGAACTTGACGATGTAGGGCCTTCCCGTATACCCCCGGGCCAGGCGCAAGGCGCTCATGGTGGCCTCGGTCCCGGAGTTCACGAAGCGCACCAGCTCCACCTGGGGAAAGGCCCGTTTCACCGCCTTGGCCAGCTCCACCTCCAAGGGGTGGGGGGCGCCAAAGGTGAGGCCCTGTTCCGCCACCTCCTTAACCCTTTGGACCACCAGAGGATGGCCGTGGCCCAGGATCAAGGGTCCCCAGCTCAGCACGTAGTCCAGATACCGGTTCCCATCGGCATCCCACACGTAGGCCCCCTCCCCCCGCACGAGGAAAGGAGGCGTACCCCCCACCGCCTTGAACGCCCTAACGGGACTGGAAACCCCGCCGGGGATATGCCCTTGGGCCTCGGAAAAAAGCCTTTCGGAGATAGGCCTCTCCATGCCTTACACTCTACGCCAGCTTTAAGCTGAAGAGCAGCCGGAAGACGAGGCTTGGCAGCACAGGGGGTAGCTCTGCATAAGCCGTCTTCCCACTTCCACCAAAAGAAGCATAAAAGGAACCTCAATCAAGGGTCCTACCGCCGTGGACACCGCCACCAAAGGAGAGGCAGCGAAGGCAGAAAGGGCTAGGGCAATGGACAGCTCAAAATTCCGTCCCGTGACGTTAAAGGCCACTGCCAAAGATTTGTCCAGGGGAAGCCCTAGGAGCAAGCAAGCGAAGGACGCACTCAAGGCGAAGAGAAGACCGAAGAAGAGCACCAACGGCAGGAGCATGTGACCGATGAGCCAGGGAGCCTCGAGGATAGCCTCACCTTTGAGAGCAAACATGGCCACCAAGGTGGCCAAGAGGGCTGTAAGCTGGACTTTCCCCAAGCGTGGTGCCAGCCGCTCCCAAAACCAACCCTCCCCTTTCCACCCAAAGGCCAGCCGCTGTGTCACATAAGCCATCAAAAGAGGAAGGCCCAGATAGAGGAACGCGCTCCCGAAAACGGCTCCTAGGGGAAGGGAAGCTTTTGCCCCTAAAAGCGCATATAGCCAAAGGGGAACAGTGGCGATCTGCAGGATGCTATTCCACACCATCAGGCCCACGGCCAGGGGGCGGTGGGCACCCGCCAGATCCGCCCACACCAAGACCATTCCAATACAAGGCGCGATGCCCAGGAGGACAAGCCCGGCAAAAAGCTCCGGATACTGGCGCAGGAAAAGCCAACCGAAAGCGAAGAGCAAAAGGGGGTTAATCAGGTAGTTGAAAAGGATAGCCACGAGAAGGGGGCGGGTCTCCAGGGCCGAGCGGCCGAGGGCCCGAAAGGGCACCTTAGCCGCTGTAGGGTAGATCATGAGGAAGAGCCCCCAGGGAATAAAGGGTTCCAGGACCCGCCCCACTTGGGGGACCCATTTCCCCATTGCCAAGCCCAAGGCTATGGCCAGGAGGACCAAGCCGGGGAAAGCCCGGTCCAAGGGAGTAAGCCCCGTTTTCACCCGCTCCATCGGGGCTTAGCCTACTACAAGCCCAAGCCCTAAGCAAGTGGATGGCGTTTGCGATCTCCCCTCCCAAGATGTTTGCCCTTCGGGCAAAGCAGGGGCACCTTTGCTCCTTCAGCTGCCGGGCTTAGGAGCTGGGGTCAAGGGTTCAAGGTACGGGCGGGGCCCCTGACCTAGGAGGGCCCACTCGGCATCGGACAGGTCGCTGGGGTAAGGGTTACGTGTAGAGTTCACCTTCAAGTATAGCGGACTTTTACAACAGTCTCGTAGAAGGCGATGCGGAGCTTTTACGACATTCTCTCAGTATGTCAAAACCCGCCGCAAGGCCGCCAGCACCCGGCGAGCATTGGGGCGGTAGTGGTGTTCAATGGCGCCAAAGGGAGGGTAAGGTGCGTCGTACCCCGCCACGCGGACCACCGGGGCCTTTAAGTACTCTATGGCCCCCTCGGCGATGCGGGCGGCGATCTCGGCGCCAAAGCCCCCCGTGCGCATGGCCTCATAGACCACCACCGCCCGCCCCGTCTCGCGTACCGCCTCGAGGAGGGTCTCCTCATCCAGGGGAACCAGGGTTTCCAGGTCCACCACCATGACCTCCACCCCTTCCTTAGCCGCCACTGAGGCCGCCTCCTGCATCACCTCCACCATGCCCCCGTAGCCGATCAGGGTGGCGTGCCTCCCTTCCCGCACCACCCGGGCCTTCCCCAAGGGCAGGGTGTAGTAGCCCTCGGGCACCTCCGCCCGCACCCCCCGGTAGAGCTTGATGGCCTCCAGGAAAAAGACGGGGTCCTCGTCCTCAATGGCCGAAAGTAAAAGCCCCTTGGCCCTTTCAGGGCTCGAGGGAATCACCACCTTAACCCCAGGGGTATGGGCCAAAAGGGCCTCGGGAGAGTCCGCATGCTGCTCAGGGGTGTGCACCCCTCCCCCATAAGGGGCCCGCACCACCACGGGCAAACCCACTCGGCCCCGGGACCGGTGCCGCCAGCGGCCCAGGTGGGAAAGGATCTGGTCCAAAGCCGGGTAGAGGAAGCCGGCAAACTGGATCTCCGCCACCGGGCGCAATCCCCCCATGGCAAGTCCGATGGCCAGTCCCAGAATGCCGCTTTCCGCCAAGGGGGTATCAAATACCCGTTTCTCCCCGTATTTGGCCTGGAGGCCTTCCGTGACCCGGAACACTCCCCCAAGCTGGCCCACATCCTCCCCGAAGACCAAAACCCGCTCATCCCGGGCCAAGGCCAGGTCCAGGGCCTCGTTGATGGCCTGAACCAGGTTCAGCACCCTGGCCTTTTCCGCTACCATAGTTCCTCCACGTGTTTCCCCTGCCTTAAGGCCTCCCAAGCCCGCCTCTGGTCGGGGCCCATCTCCTTGTAGACGTGCTCCACGATCATCTCGGGAGTAGGCTCAGGGGCTTGGTCCGCCAAGGCCACTTCCCGGGCGAACTCCTCCTCGAGCTCCCCCAAGAGGGCCTCCTCCGCCTCTACCCCCCATAGTCCCTGTTCCTCGAGGGCCTTCCGGAGGCGGAGGATGGGGTCCTTGGCCCGCCAGGCCTCCTCCTCCTCCCGGCTGCGGTAGCGGCTGGGGTCATCGGAGGTGGTGTGGGGAGCCAGGCGGTAGGTGAGGGCCTCCAGGAGGGTGGGCCCCTCCCCCTTCCGCGCCCTCTCCACGGCCTTCTTAGCCTCCACATAGACCGCCAAGACATCGTTTCCGTCCACCACCACCCCAGGAATCCCGTACCCCTCCGCCCGCCGGGCGATGTAGTCCACCCGCATCTGCCTCTGCCGGGGCACGCTGATGGCGTAGCCGTTGTTCTGCACCAGGAAGACCACGGGGGCGTCAAAGACGGCAGCAAAGTTAAGCCCCTCGTGGAAATCCCCTTCGCTGGTCCCCCCGTCCCCTATAGAGGTGCCCACCACCCAGCCCTCCCCCCGGTACCGCCCCGCCAAGGCCAGGCCCACCGCCTGGGGGATCTGGGTGGCGATGGGGATGTAGGGGTTCACCGCCCGCACCCCTTGGGGAAACCGCCAGCCTGCGGGATGGGCCCGCCAGTAAAGGATTAACACGTGGATGGGAAGGCCCCGGGCCAGAAGCATGGCGGACTCCCGATAACTGGGAACCACCCAGTCCCCCGGGTCCAAGGCCAAGGCCACCCCTACCTGCGCCGCCTCCTGTCCCATGAAGGGGGCATAGACCCCAAGCCGCCCCTGGCGCTGAAGGAGAAGGGCCTTCTCGTCAAAAAACCGGGCCCGGCGCATGGCCCGGTAAAGGGCCAAGGCTTCCCCCTCGCCTATGGGAAACTCCCCCTTATCCAGGTATCGGATTACCTTGGGCTTCACGCCGGGGAGTTTACCACAGGAGCTAAGCGCTCCAGAGCTAGGGCGATCTCATTCTCGCCCTTGCAAAAGGCGAAGCGAAAAAGCCATGGGGGTGGATCCTCACGGTAGAAGGCGCTGGCGGGGATCAAAGCTACCCTGGCCACTTGCAAAAGCTGGAAAGCATCCCAACCTGGAAGCTCGGCCATAAGGAAGTAGGTGCCCTCAGGCTCAAGGGCCTTTAGGCCTAAGGACCTAAGCCCATAAAGGAGCAGATCCCGCCTCTTCCGGTAGCTCTCCCGCAAGGCCTCGTAGAACCCCTCCTTTCGGGCCACCCTCAAGGCCTCCGCCACCCCTGCCTGCAAGGGGCTTGGTGCCGAGAAGCTGGTCCACTGCCGCATCCCTGCCAGGGTGGGCATGAACTCCTGGGGCCCAACGATCCAGCCCACCCGGTAGCCGGTGGCCTCGAGGCGCTTCCCTGCACTGCCCACGGTGAAGGTGCGCTCGGGGGCCAGGTCCCGTAACCGGGGTGGCCTTTCCCCGAAGTAAAGCTCGTCGTAGACCTCGTCGGAAACCAGAAAGAGCTGGTGCCTCCGGGCCAGTTCCGCCACCGCCTTAAGCGCTTCCCGGAAGACCAGGCCCGTGGGGTTCATGGGGGTATTGAGAAGGAGCAGCCGGGTACGGGGGGTGATGGCCGCCTCCAGGGCCCCTAGGTCCAGCCGGAATCCCCCCTCCTCCAGGGGCAGGCGCACCAGCCTGGCCTCGGCCCCGGCCAGGAAAGCATCGGGGAGGTAGACATCAAAAAAGGGCTCCAGCACCACCACCTCATCCCCCGGACCCACCAGGCTTTGGAGGAGCACATATAGGGCCTCCGTGGCCCCCGAGGTGACCACCACCGACTCGGGTTCCACCGCAAACTCCTCCGCCAAGGCCTCCCTAAGCTGGGGAAGGCCCGCAGGAGGGGCGTATTGGTCAAAGCGGCCCAGGGCCCTTTGCACCGCTTCCCGCAGGAAGGCGGGCGGAGGGCTCGAGGGAAAGCCTTGGCCCAGGTTCACCGCCTGGAGTCTGGCCGCGAGCTGGCTCATCTTGGGGAAGATGCTTTCCCGGGCCGCCTGGGTGCGGGGGTGGAGCCGCATAGGTATAAGGGTAGCCCAAAGCCCTTTGAGGCTCAACCGGCGATCCTGAGAAGGCTCAGGAAGCTTTCCAGCTCCAGGCTGGCCCCGCCCACCAGCCCCCCGTCCACGTTGGGCATGGAAAGGAGGTCGGCGAAGTTGTTGGGGTTGACGCTGCCCCCATACAGGATGCGGACCCGATCCGCAAACGCCCTTCCGTAGAGCTCAGCCAGGGCTTGGCGGATGGCCTGGTGCATGGCCTCGGCATCCTCGGGGGTGGCGTTCCGCCCGGTGCCGATGGCCCAAACCGGCTCGTAGGCGATGACCAGGGCCTCGGGACCCGGGGGGTTGACCCCCTCGAGGCTCCCCCTCAGCTGGGCCAGGGTATAGGGCACCGCCTCCCCCCTCTCCCTTACCTCCAAGGGTTCCCCCACGCAGAGGATGGGGATAATCCCCTCTTCCAAAAGCCTTTTGGCCTTCTCCGCCACCAGAGAGTCGCTTTCACTATGGTAGCGCCGCCTTTCCGAATGCCCCACGACGGTATAGCGGCACCCCAGGTCGGAAAGCATCCGGGCAGAAACCTCCCCCGTGTAGGCCCCTTCCCGGTGCGGGGAGACATCCTGGGCCCCATAGGCCACCTGGCTTCCGGAAAACACCTCCTTGGCCAAAGGCAGCATGGGAAAGGCCGGCAACACCGCCGCCTCGGACTGTAAGGAGGGCAAAAGCCTCTTGAGCTCGGCAAACCACACCCGGGCCTCCGAAGGCACCTTGTGCATCTTCCAGTTTCCTGCCACCAAGACCCTACGCATGCCGCCATCCTATAGGAAAACCCCGCCCAAAGGGGCGGGGCGGAAACCAACTACCTTACTCTAGGACCTCAATCCCGGGGAGGGTACCCTTTTCCAGGTACTCCAGGCTTGCCCCGCCCCCGGTGGAGACGTGGCTAAAACGTTCCTTAAGGCCCAAGCGGTTCACCGCCGCCACCGAGTCCCCGCCCCCCACCACGGTGAAGGCGCCCTCCAGGGCGGCCAGGGCCCTCCCCACCGCCAAGGTGCCCTGGTCAAAGGGCGGGACCTCAAAAACCCCCATGGGCCCATTCCAAAACACCGTCCTGGCCCCCTTTAGGGCTTCGGCAAAGGCCTCTTGCGTCTTGGGCCCGATGTCTAAGCCCATGTAGGGTACAGGGATAGCGTCGGCGGGAAAGGTGCGGGTTTCCACCCCCGCCTCAATCCGCTCCGCCGCCACCACATCCACGGGGAGGTGCACCTTCACCCCCAAGGATTCCGCCCGCCTTAGGAGGTCTTTGGCCAGCTCGAGGCGGTCCTCCTCCACCAAACTCTTCCCCACCTCACCCCCCATGGCCTTGATGAAGGTGAAGGCCATGGCCCCACCGATGAAGAGGCGGTCTATGCGGGGCAGGAGGTTCTCAATAACCCCGATCTTGTCGGAAACCTTGGCCCCCCCGATCACCACCGCGTAGGGCTTTTCCGGATCCTTAAGGAGGCGGGAGAGGGCCTTCACCTCCTTCTCCATGAGGAAGCCCGCAAAGGAAGGGAGAAGCCTGGCCACCCCCACCACGCTGGCGTGGGCCCGGTGGGCGCTCCCGAAGGCATCCAGGACAAAAGCCTCCCCCAGCCGGGCATAACGGGCGGCAAGCTCGGGGTCGTTCTTCTCCTCCCCCGGTTCAAAGCGCACGTTTTCCAAAAGGGCCACCTCACCCGGGGCCAGGGCCTGCACCGCCTGATGCGCCTGGTCGGAACCGGGGCTGTGGGGCACGAAACGGACGCCGGTTAGATACCGGCCCAAGGCCTCCGCCACCGGGGCCAGGGAGTACTTAGGGTCCACCCCCTTGGGCCGACCCAGGTGGGAAAGAAGCACCAGGGAGGCCCCTTGTTCCAGAAGGTGGCGCAGGGTGGGAAGGCTTTCTTGGATGCGGGTATCGTCCTGCACCGCCCCATCCTTGATGGGGACGTTGTAGTCCACCCGCACCAGGATGCGCTTGCCCCGGGCATCCAGATCCTTAAGGGTGCGCATCTAGACCCCCTTCTTCAGCACCAGCTCCACCAGGTCCGCCACCCGGTTAGAGTAACCCCACTCGTTGTCGTACCAGGCGAAGACCTTCACCAGGTTGCCCAGGGCCTTGGTGAGCTTGGCGTCCACGATGGAGGAGTGAGGGTCCATGACGATGTCCTGAAGGACAATCTCGTCCTCGGTGTAGGCCAAAATGCCCTTCAAGGGCCCCTCAGCCGCCGCCTTGAGGGCGGCGTTCACCTCCTCCGCGGTCACCTCCCGCTTGAGAAGGGCGGTGATGTCGGAGATGCTCCCCGTGGCCGTGGGCACCCTGAGGGCGCTCCCGTCAAACCGGCCCTTCAAGGAAGGAAGCACCAAAGCGGTGGCCTTGGCGGCCCCGGTGGTGGTGGGGATGATGTTGATGGCCGCCGCCCGCGCCCGACGCAGGTCCTTATGGGGTAGGTCCAGAACCCGCTGGTCGTTGGTGTAGGAGTGCACGGTGGTCATGAGGGCCTTCTCCACGCCGAAGGCCTCTTCCAGCACCTTCATCACCGGGGCCAGGGAGTTGGTGGTGCAGGAGGCATTGGAAATGATGTGGTGCCTGGCGGGATCGTACTGCTCGTGATTCACCCCCATGACGATGGTGATGTCCTCGCCCTTGGCCGGGGCGGTGATGATCACCTTCTTGGCTCCCGCCTCGAGGTGGGCCTTGGCCTTGTCGGCATCGGTGAACACCCCCGTGGACTCAATGACCACGTCCACACCCAGGCTTCCCCAAGGAAGCTCCTTGGGATCCTTTATGGCCGTGGCCCGGATGGGCTTGCCGTTCACGTAAATGTTCTCGTCGTCGTACCCCACCTCCCCAGGGAAGCGGTGGTAAATGGAATCGTACTTCAGCAGATGGGCTAGGGTCTTGTTGTCGGTCAGGTCGTTGATGAGGGCCACCTCCACGCCCCGCCCATGAAGAATACGGAACACCTGGCGGCCGATTCTGCCGAATCCGTTGATGCCTACCTTCATAGCTTACCTCCTAGCGTGGCTCTTGCCCCCTTGCTGTGCCGGCGGGGTAAAGAGCTATGGCTTTAGTATAGCGGCTCTTCCATAAGTGATTGCCGGCACTTGGCTTAAGCGAACCCCCAGCCTTGACCCGTCAACCCAAAAACCATAGCATGGTTGACGGCCACCCTGGTGGCCCGGAGGTAGCTATGTGGAAAACCGAGGTTCTTCCCTATACCCCCTTGGTAAAAATCCTTTGGCCAAATCGTAGCCTGGCTCGAGACCTCACCCTAATCCTGGCGGGTAGCCTCCTCGTGGCCCTGGCCGCCAGGATCAGCATCCCTTTGCCCTTCACCCCCGTGCCCATCACCGGCCAGACCTTGGCGATTCTTCTGGTGGGCGCGGCCCTGGGTAGCCGCCTGGGATTCCTGGCCCTTCTCGCCTATTTGGCGGAGGGCGCCATGGGGCTACCCGTCTTCGCGGGGGGCACGGGCGGCCTGGCCAGGATTCTGGGCCCCACCGGAGGGTTCCTGTTGGCCTTCCCCTTGGCAGCGGGGCTCGTGGGTCTTTTGGTAGAGCGGTTTGGCCTAGACCGCAGCTTCCTGGGTACCCTACTGGCCATGCTGGCGGGCAACGCCCTCCTCTACCTGGTGGGGCTTCCCTGGCTTGCCGCCTGGCTCATGGGGGCAGGAAAGTTCGCCGGAACGGGCGCACTTCTGGCCATGGGGCTTTTCCCCTTCATCCCCGGGGACCTGGTGAAGGCGGTCCTGGCTGCCCTCCTTTTGCCCTCCGCCTGGAAACTCCTGGGAAAGCGCTAGCGTGCGGGTAGCCCTAGCCCACCTGGGCAAAAAGCCCAGCGTTTCCGAGTTGCTCAAGGCCCTCCTACCCCTAATAGAAAGGGCGCAAGGGGAGGGGGCCTTGGCCCTCCTCCTTCCCGAGCTGATCCTAGGGAAGCAAGGGGAAGACACCCTTCCCCAGGCCCTTAAGGCCCTGGCTGAGGAAAACCGGATACCGGTGCTCGCAGGCTTCCTGGCCCCTGGCCCCAGGAACCGGCTTGGCATCTTCCCCCAGGGTCCCTTTTACGATAAGGTGCATCCCTACCTGGCGTCGGACGAAGAGGGGGATGAGGGGATTGCGCCCGGGGAAGGCCCCGTGATCTGGGAGTTTCGCGGCAAACGGTTCGGGCTTGCCCTTTGCTACGATCTGGACTTTCCCGAGCTGTTTCGCAGTTATGCCCTGATGGGCGCCGAGGGCTTTCTGGTGGGCTCGGCCTGGCCCGGGGAGTACCAAGAGCTTCTCTCGGTCCTGGCCCGGGCCCGGGCTGCGGAGAACCAGGCCTATCTGCTCCTGGCCAACCGTGCGGACACGGGAAGCCCCTCCCTGGCGGTGGCCCCTGATGGGCGCCTCCTGGGCCTAAGGCATGAGGAGGGGGTTTTGCTGGTGGACCTAGACTTTGCCTTCCTGGAGGAGTACCGCGCCCGCTACCCCATCCTCCGCCACCGGCGGCCGGAAGCCTACCGCCTTTGGTAAGATGGCCTTCGTGCTGGAGAACCGCCGGGCGCGGCACGACTACGAGATCCTGGAAACCTACGAGGCGGGGATCGTCCTCAAGGGAACCGAGGTCAAGTCCCTGCGCGCCGGTAAGGTGGATTTTACCGGGAGCTTCGCCAAGTTTGAAAACGGTGAGCTTTACCTGGAAAACCTCTACATCGCCCCCTACGAAAAGGGATCCTACACCAACGTGGACCCCAGGAGAAAGCGGAAGCTCCTTCTTCACCGCCACGAGCTCAACCGGTTAAGGGGCAAGGTGGAGCAAAAGGGTCTCACCCTGGTACCCCTAAAGATTTACTTCAACGAACGGGGCTACGCCAAGGTGCTCCTGGGTTTGGCCCGGGGGAAAAAGGCCTATCAAAGGAAGGAAGACGACAAAAAGCGGGCCGTGCGCCGCGCCCTGGAGGAGCTATGAGGTTCCTGGCGCTGGCCTTATTCCTCCTTCTCGCCCTGGCCCAGGCGCCAAGGCCCCTCCTGGTGGGGGGGGAGGTGGGCCAGGCCTTGTATCCCGGGGGGCGGGGCTTGGCCTACGGGGAAGTGGGCCTTATAGCCCGGGGCCTGGGGCTTGCCCTGTGGCAAGGGGAAGGCCAGGTGGCCCTGGGCCTGGGAAGCCGCTACAAGGCCTTCCCCCTGGTGGCCAACGAGGCCCAGGCGGCCGCCCGGGGGGCGGCCTGGAAACGGGGGCAGGAGGTCCTTGTCCCTTTACGGCCCTTAAGCGAGGCCTTGGGCCTGGAATACCGGGCCCAGGAAGGTATCCTGCTCCGGCTTCCCTGGGCTAAGCTTCTTTCGGTGGAACGCGGGCCAGCCCGCCTTTTGGTGCGCTTCTCCCGGGAGGTGAACGCCCTGGTGGAGGGCAACAGCGTCCTCTTCCTCCTGGCCCAGGGAGAGGGGGCGGGCCTGAGCCAGGAGGCCCAGGGCCTGCGCCTGGCCCTGGAAAGCCCGCCCGCCCGGCTCTACTACCCCGGCGGGGGCCAGGTGGTCCTGGAGTGGGGTTCCCTGGTTAGACCCAGGCCCACGGTGCTCCTGGACCCGGGACACGGGGGGCAGGACCCAGGTATCTCGGCGGGGGGCTTCTGGGAAAAGGACCTCACCCTGGATCTGGCCAAGAGGGTAGCCTCCCGCCTGGCCAACGCCAGACTCACCCGGCAAACCGACCAGTACGTGCCCCTCGAGGCCCGCTTGGCCCAGGCGCAAACCGCCTCGGTGATGGTTTCCCTGCACGTGACCCAGGGCAGCGCCGTGAACCTCTACCTCCCCAAGGCCCGCACCTCTCCCCTTGCCCGGAACGCCGAGGCCCTCCTGGCCACGGCCCCAGCGGAGCAAGCCGCCTTGTTGAAGGTCTATGCCGGTGACCCGCGGCGCCTGGCCGTGGCCTTGGAAAAGGCCTTTTCTGCCCTGGGCCTCGTGCTGGCCCGGGCCGAGGGTCCCTACGCCCTCACGGATATCCCGGGGGCAGGGGTACTCCTGGAGGTGGGGGTGGAGCGGCTCAAGACCCCTGAGGCCCGCAACCAGGTGGCGGAGGCCATCGCCCAGGCCATCCGCACCTACTTGGAGTAACCATGCGCCGACTCTTGACCTTCTGGAACCTCCTTGGCCTTGCCGTCTTCGCCCTGGGGGCTCTGGTCTACTGGCAAAGCCCAGGGCACCAGGCTTCCTCCGCCCTGCCTTTGCCCTCGGAGGAGACCCTGGCCGCAAGCAGCCTGCCCACCATCCTTTACCTTCCCAATCCCCCTCAAGGCCTCCGCAAGGAAACCCGCACCCTGGAGTTGGCCCCGGGGGATACGCCGGAGCACAAAGTTCTGGCCGCCTGGGCCGAGGCCTTGCAGGCCCCTAAACCCCGGGCCCTCTACCGGATGGCCCAGGTTTTCGTGGTGGATCTTCCCGCCGATTTCCCCCTGGGTCTGGATGCCAGCCAGGAAGCCCTACGCCTTTACAGCTTGGCCTACACCCTCCTGGCCACCTTCCCCCAGGCCCAGGGGGTGCGCTTCCTGGTGGAGGGGGAACCTAAGCCGGGGCTGGCCCATTTAGACCTAAGCCAACCTTATCGCCTGCCATGAGGGAAAAGGAAGCCTGGCGCATTGACCGCTTGCTCCTCCAGGGGTTCAAGTCCTTTGCGGAGCGCACCGCTTTGGACTTTCCTGACCCCATCACCGGCATTATCGGGCCCAATGGCTCGGGCAAGAGCAACCTGGTGGAGGCCCTGCGCTTCGTCACCGGGGCCCGGGCCCAGGACCTAAGGGGCCAGGAACTCAGGGCCTTCCTCTTCCACGGAAGCGAAAGCCGACCGCCCCAAGGCCTGGCCGAGGTGCGGCTGGAGCTTTCCCGGGGCCGGGAACGCCTGGTGGTGGAGCGGCGCATAGAAGGGGAGCGCTCCATCTTCCGGGTGAACGGCCGCCCCATCAGCGCCAAGACCCTGGCCCTGCACCTGGCCGGCACGGGCCTGGGCCGGGGGGGGTACGCCATCGTGGGCCAGGGGGAGGTGGCCACCCTTTTGGAGGCCCCGGAGGAGGTGCTCCTTGGCCATCTGGAGGAGGCCTCGGGACTTAGGCCCGTGGCGGAGGCGGCCCGGACCACGGAAGAACGCCTTCGGGAAGCCTGGGACCTCTTGGAGCAGCGAAGGCTTGGGCTAGAGGAACTCCAGGCCCGGGCAGAAGGGCTAAGAAGGGAAGCGGCAACCGCGCAAAAGGCCCGGGAGCTGGACCTCCAGGTTCTGGCGCTGAAGGCAAGCCTCCTCGAGGCCCGGATAGAGGAAGCCCAGAAGGAGATGCAAAGGGCCCAGGAAAGGCTTGAAGCCCTAGCCCAGGAAGAGGAAACCCTAAAGGAGGAACGGGCAGGGCTCGAGGCCCACCGCCAAACCTTAGGCAAGAAGGAGGAGGCCTTGCGCCAGGAACTGGAGGCGGTGCGCCTTCGCCTCAAGGAACGGGAGGGCTGGGAGCGCGAGCTAAGAGAGCTTTCCCGGCTTCAAAAGACCTTGGACCGTCCCCCGCCGCCTGACCCCGGTCCCCCCGTTCCCCCTCCCCCCGTACCGGCGGAGGAACTCCGCCAGCGCCTCAAGGCCCTGCGGGCCCGGGAAAACCAGCTAAAGGAGGAAAAGCGCCGCCACGAAGAAGCCTTGCGCCGCTATCTGAGCGAACGGGCCCGCTACGAGGAGAGGCAAAAGGCCTATGCGGAGGCCCTCGCCCGGCGGCAACGTCTGGAGGAGGAACTTGGCCGCAAGCAGGAGGCCCTGAGGGTCCTCGAGGCCCAGGCGGCCCAAAGAAGGCAGCTGGAGGCAAGGCTGGCCGAGCTCAAGGCCCAAGCCCAGGCCGCCCAGCGGGAGGCCGAGCGCCTCAGGCGCCTGTTGCAGGCGGGAAGCGACCTGCAAGAGGGCCCCAGAAAGGTGCGCAAGCTTCCCGGGGTCCTGGGGGTGGTGGCCGACCTGGTGAGGCCCGAACCGGGGCTGGAGCTGGCCTTGGAGGTGGCCCTGGGCCCCCGGCTCCAATGGGTGCTTACCCAGGATGAGGAAGCCGCCAAAGCCGCCATCGCCCTCCTGAAGCGGGAAGGGGGCCGGGCCACCTTCTTACCCCTCAGCCTTCTTTCCCCCCCACCTCCCCCTTCACCCCAGCCGGCCTCTGGCCTCCTGGGACCCGCTTTCCGGCTGGCCCGGCTGCGGCTCGGGGTACCCCACGAAGAGGAAGTTCTCCTCACCCTTTTCGGGGACACCCTGGTCTTCAGGGACCTGGATACCGCCCTCGCCTACCGTAAAGCGGGGGGCAGGGAACGGCTGGTCACCGTAGAAGGAGAGGTGCTGGAACGCCTGGGGGCCCTCACCGGGGGAAGGCCAAGGGGAGGAGGGGAGACCCTCCTCCTAAGACGGCGCCTGGAGGACCTCGAGGCCGAAGAAGAGCTCCTCCCGCAAAAGGTCCGGGCCCTGGAGGAGGCCTTGGCCCCCTTGGCCTCCTACCAGCACCTGGAGGAACTCCGGGCCCAGGTGGCCACCCTCAAGCGTTCCCTCGCCTCCCCCCTACCCCCGCCCCCAGAGCCCCCCCCGCCTCCCCAAGACCCCTGGGAGGAAACCCAGCTTCAGGTCCTGGAGGAGGAGCTAACAAAGCTGGAGGAAGCCTTGGCCCAGGCCGATGCCCACGAACGCTGGCAGCTTCTTTCCCAAGCCCAGAAAGCCTGGGAAGAGGCGGAACAGGAGGTGCGCCGCCTCCAGCTGCGAATGGAGGAGCTGAAGGCCAAACTGGCCGCCACCGAACCCCTCCTGGCCGAGATGCAAGCCCTGGAAAGCCAGCTGGTGGCCTTACGGGAGGAAAGGCGAGCGCTCCAGGAACGGGAAACCCGGGCCCTCACCCGGGCCAACGCCCTTTTGGCCGAGCGGGAAAACCTAAGCCTCCTCCTGGCCCGCCGGGAAGCCCTCCTGGAGGAGCTTTTGCGGGAGCGGGCCGCTTTGCCTCCCGTGGAAAGGATCCCCGGTACCCCCAAGGCCCTGCAGGCCAAGCTGGCCCAGCTAGAACGGGAGCGGGCCAGCTTAGGACCCGTGAACGCCCTGGCGGAAAGGGAACTCCTCCAGCTGGAAGCCCGCCTTAAAGCCCAGGAGGAGGAGGTCCAAGAAGCCCTGGAAGCCCTGCACCGCCTCGAGGCGGAGACCAAGGCCGTGGAAAGGGAATACGCTGAGCGCTTGCGGGAAAGCTTCGCCGTGTTCCAGGAAGCCTTCCGGCGCAATGCTTCTGCCCTCCTGGGAGCCCAGGCCGAGGTGCGGCGGGAGGGCCGGGGCCTGAAGCTGGCGCTGGTTCCCGCAGGCAAACGCACCCAGGACCTCCGCCTCCTTTCCCTGGGAGAAAAAACCCTGGGCGCCTTGGCCTTTCTGTTCTCCCTGGGGGAACTCCAAGGGGGTCTGCCCCTAGCGGTACTGGACGAAGTAGACGCCGCCTTGGATGACGCCAACCTGGCCCGCTTCACCAGGTTCTTGCACTCGGGGCAGCAGTTCATCCTCATCACCCATCAAAAGCGCACCATGGAGGCCTGCCACGCCCTCTACGGGGTCACCGCCCAAGGAGGCGTGAGCCGGGTCTACTCCATCCGCAAGGAGGTAGCCCATGACCCTGAATGAGTACCAGCAGCAGGCCAAGAAGACCGCCCTTTACCCCGAGGCCTACCGGATCCTGTACCCCACCTTGGGCCTGGTGGGTGAAGCAGGGGAACTGGCCAACAAGGTAAAGAAGGTGCTTAGAGACCGCGGGGGAACCCTCGGCCCGGACGCTCGGGAGGATCTCTTGGCTGAGCTTGGGGACGTGCTTTGGTATGTGGCCCAGCTGGCCACCGACCTGGGGGTGAGCTTGGAGGAGGTTGCCCAAGGCAATCTAGCTAAGCTCCGCTCCCGGCTGGAACGGGGAAAGATCGGGGGCTCAGGGGACAACCGCTAACGCAAATCACTTGCATCTGATACCCCTTTAAGGTATAGTGTCCCTCGGCTGGCACATCAGCCGCGGAGGTCTGATATGGAAGAGACCGTTACCCTTCCCCGTTTAAACGAACCTGCGCCGGACTTCGTGGCCAAGACCACGGCTGGGGAGCTTCGGCTATCCGACCTCAAGGGCAAATGGGTGGTGCTCTTCAGCCACCCCGCCGACTTTACCCCGGTGTGCTCCACGGAGTTTCTGGCCTTCGCAAAGCGGCAAAAGGAGTTTGAGGAGCTGGGCGTTCAGCTGGTAGGCCTTTCCATTGACTCCATCTACGCCCACCTGGCCTGGCTGAAGGACCTGGAGGAGATGTCCGGGGTCCAGATTAACTTCCCGGTCATCGCCGACCTGGACATGAAGGTGTCCAAGCTCTATGGCATGATCCACCCCGCCGCCAGCGAAACCGCTGCGGTGCGGGCGGTGTTCATCATTGACCCCAACGGTATCCTCCGGGGGATGCTGTATTACCCCCTCACCACGGGTCGGAACATTGACGAGATTCTGCGCTTCATCCGGGCTCTCCAGTTCACCGACCGCACCGGCTTGAACACCCCTGCCGACTGGCAACCCGGGGAGGCCGCCATCGTCAAGCCTCCGGCCACCTTGGACGAGCTCAAGGCCGACGAAGCCAGAAAAACCGAGTACGCCGAGTACAGGCGCTGGTACCTCCGCCTTAAGAAGGCGGAGTAGCCTATCCCCCAAAAAGCCCCCGGAGTCTCCCGGGGGCTTTCAGGTGGCATGCCCTCAGTCAAAGATGTCCAGAAACCCTTTCTTTTTCCTGTAGGGTTTCCCTTCTTTGCGGTAGTAGGCCTCCCTTTCCTCCTCGTAGGAACGCTCCACTTCCCGGGCCTCGGCCAGGAGTTTCTCCAGCTCCCCCTTGTCCAGCCAAACACCCCCGCACTGGGGGCATACGTCCAACAGGACCCCCCGTCTTTCCACCTCCCGCATGCCCACCTGGCAGTTGGGGCAAAGGAGAAGGGGCATCTACTCCTCCCGGCGGCCCATGAGGAGGCTGGCGTAGTAAAGAAGGGTGGCCAAGGAGCTGGCTAGGGCCGCCACATAGGTAAGGGCTGCCCAGGTCAACACCTGGCGGGCGGGGGCCATCTCCTGTTGGGAAAGAAAGCCCATGCGCCTTAGGAACTCCAAGGCCCGCCTCGAGGCGTCAAACTCCACCGGCAAGGTGACCAGCTGGAAAAGGGCCACCGCCAGGAAGAGGTAGAGGCCCAGCTTGGCCAAACCGATCGCCCCCACCATAAGCCCCAGGATCACCAGCCAAGGCCCCAGGTTGGAACCCAGGCTGGCGGCCGGCAGCAGGCTGGCCCTTACCCGCAGCCAAGCATACCCCTGGGCATCCTGCACCGCATGCCCCACCTCGTGGGCCGCTACCGCCAGGGCGGCTAGGCTGGGCGAGGCGTAGTTGGGCTCGGAAAGCCGCACCGCCTTGGCGTGGGGGTCGTAATGGTCGGTGAGAGCCCCCGGCACCGGCTCCACCCGCACGTGGGTGAGGCCATGGGCATCCAGGATGGCCCGGGCCACCTGGGCCCCCGTGAGGCCACGGCTATTGGCCAACCGGCTAAAGCGGGCAAAGGTGGCCTGTAAACCCCCTTGAATCGCCAAGCTGGCCACGAAGACCAGCACCATGAGCAAAAGCGCCAACATGTCCATTCCCGTCCACCTCCTTACGGAGAGTAGCAAAAAACCGAGGCCACCCGTAGGTGGTCTCGCCATGCGCCTTCAGGCGCCCCAGCCGACCGGGGAAGGCTCCCGTACTGACGACCGGCTGGCCCCCACTAGGGGAGGCTACTCCCCGCAGGTACCTTTATACCAGACGCCCACCCCCATGGCAAGGCCCTGTTGCCAAATGTGGGCTCGTTTCCTTTATTACTTCACGCTCAGGGGTATGTTGGCCTGGGAGGTGAGGTATGGGGTATGCCCATCCTGAGGTACTGGTAAGCACGGAATGGGTTCAGGAGCGCCTGCAGGACCCACAGGTTCGGATCCTCGAGGTGGACGAGGACATCCTCCTCTACGACACCGGCCACATCCCCAACGCCCAGAAAGTGGACTGGCAGAGGGACTTCTGGAACCCCGTGGTGCGGGATTTCGTGGATGAAGAGGGGTTTGCCAACCTCATGGAAAGGCTTGGCATCTCCAACGACACCACGGTGATCCTCTACGGGGACAAGAACAACTGGTGGGCCGCCTATGCCTTCTGGTTCCTCAAGTACAACGGCCACCAGGACGTGCGCCTGATGAACGGGGGGCGCCAGAAATGGGTGCAGGAGGGCCGCCCCCTCACCACCGAGGTGCCCACCTTCCCAAAAGGCCACTACCGCGTCCCCTATCGGGATGAGTCCATCCGCGCCTACCGGGACGAGGTGCTCAAACACATCCTTAAGGCCAAGGAGGGTAAGGGAGCCCTGGTGGACGTGCGCAGCCCCGAGGAGTACCGGGGAGAGCTCACCCACATGCCCGGTTATCCCCAGGAAGGGGCCCTACGGGCCGGCCACATCCCGGGCGCCAAAAACATCCCCTGGGCCAAGGCGGTGAACCCCGATGGCACCTTTAAGACCGTAGAGGAACTAGCGGCCCTGTACCAGTCCCTGGGGATCACCCCGGACAAGGACGTGGTGGTCTACTGCCGCATCGCCGAGCGCTCCAGCCACTCCTGGTTTGTCCTCAAGTACCTTCTGGGCTATCCGCACGTGAAGAACTACGATGGCTCCTGGACAGAGTGGGGCAACCTGGTGGGGGTGCCGGTGGCCAAAGGAGAGGAGTAGCCCCATCCTGCCCCCTGGCGCTCCATGGTGGCCGGGCTCAATCCTCGGAAACCTGCCCTAGGGCCTGGGCGGCAAGCCGGCGCCCCGTGGGGGTGTCCGCCAAGCCCCCAAGGCCCGTTTCCTTTAGCTCCAAGGGCAGGAGACGGCCGATGCCCGCCATGGCCAGGATCACCTCATCGGGGGGGATCACGCTCCTGATGCCCGCAAGGGCCATGGAGGCAGCGCTCACCGCATGGACCGCATAAAACCCATTGCGCATCACACAGGGGACCTCCACAAACCCCCCCACGGGGTCGCAAACCAGGCCCAGGGTGTTCTGCAGGGCTAAAGCGGCCGCGTGGGCACAAGCCTCGGGGCTCCCTCCGAGGAGCTCGGTAACGGCGGCGGCCGCCATGGCTGCCGAGGAACCGATCTCCGCCTGGCACCCCCCGCTGGCCCCCGCGATGTAGATCTGGCGGTTGATGATCTTGGCCACGCCGGCGGCCAGGACCATGGGCATGAGGAGGGCTTCGTCGGGGATACCCAGGTGATCCGCCACCCCCAGAAGAGCCCCCGGCAGGGTCCCGGCGCTACCCGCTGTGGGTGCGGCCACAATCCGGCCCATGCGGGCGTTCTCTTCATTGACCGCCATGGCGTAGGCCTGGACCCGTTTCAAGAGGGGGTCCCGCAAGGGATCGGGAGTCTCCCACAAGGTCTTGGCGTTCCTACCCACCATCCCCGCCACGCTGGGAGCATCCGAGGCTAGACCCCTGCGGATGGAATCCCGCATGACGCCCAGGCGCTCCCGAAGCTTATCCAGGATAACCTCCGGGACTAAACCGGTTTCCTCCACCTCCTCGCGAAGCACCGCCTCCGACGCCCGGCCGGAAAGGCTTGCCAGTTCGTTCAGGGTTAATGGCATAGCCTCAGTATAGGCTTTGGCCCCATCCGCCCAGGGGTGGGCCTATGCTAAGGGCAGGAATGGGGACTCCAGAACCTAGCCTCCGCGTCCTGATCGCCGATGACCACCCCCTCTTCCGCCTGGGGCTTAGGGCGGGCCTCGAGGGGGAAGGCCTTGTGGTGGTGGCCGAGGCCCAGGACGGACAAGAAGCCCTGGACAAGACCCTGGCCCTAGGGCCAGAAGCCGTGCTCCTGGACCTCAGGATGCCCGTATTGGACGGGTTAGGGTGCGCCCGGAAACTACGCCAAGCGGGATACCAAGGCCTTATCGCCCTCCTCACCACCTACCAGGAGCCCGCTTTGGTACGGGAAGCCTATCTGGCTGGGGCCGACGCCTACTTTTCCAAGGAGCTGTCTGCCCCCGAGCTGAAAAGGCGCCTCCTGCGCGTGGCCCGGGGGGAGGAACGCCTCACCCCCCCTGACCTCCCCGTCCTGACCCCCAGGGAAGAAGAAGTGCTGGGCCTTCTGGCCCACGGGCTTTCCGTGAAGGAGATAGCCAAGGCCTTGGGCCTTTCCCCGGATACGGTGAAAGACCACCTGGAAAGCCTCTACGGCAAGCTCCTGGCCCGGAACCGCGTGGAGGCCTTGGCGAGGGCCAGAGCCCTGGGGTTTCTGACAAAAGCCGGAGGGCGGGATTCCCCGCCCCCTAGCACGGGATAACGGCTACTCGGCGCTGGACTCCCCTTGGGTGGGTGCCTCGGCGGCCTCGGCGATAGCTGCCTCCTTGGCGGCCTTGGCCATCTCCTGGTCCTGGCCGATGCGCTTGCGGTCGGCGCGGAGCTTACGGCGGATCTCCCTCTCGGAAAGCTCACGGATGAAGTAAAGCTTGGCCCGCCGGGCCCGGCCCCGCTGGACGATCTCAATCCGCTCAATGAGGGGGGAGTTCAGGGGGAAGATGCGCTCCACCCCTACCCCATAGCTCACCTTGCGCACGGTGAAGCTGGTGTTGTAGCCGTTCCGCTTGATCTTAATGACGATGCCCTCAAAGTTCTGCACCCGGGTGCGGTTGCCTTCCTTTACCCGGTAGGCCACCCGCACGGTGTCGCCAGGCCGGAACTCGGGCAGGTCGGTGCGGGTATACTTGGCCTCCACCACTTTAAGAAGAGCTCCTCGGTTCATCCCAATCCTCCTACCCCAGAGGAACCCTTAGGGGTTCATGGGCAACAGCCTCTAGTCTAGCCCTCCCGGTCCGCTTCTGCAAGCCACTGGGCCTCGAGGGGCCCAAGCCTCGCCTCCCTAAGAAGCTCGGGGCGCAGGGCCAGGGTTTTCCGCAAGGCCTCCCGCCGGCGCCAGCGCTCCACCTCCTGGTGGTTCCCGGAAAGGAGGACCTGGGGTACCTTTAGTCCGCGGAACTCCGGCGGACGGGTGTAGTGGGGGTAGTCCAAAAGCCCCCCTACGAAGGAGTCCTTGCGGTGGCTTTCCGGATCCCCGATCACCCCGGGAAGAAGCCGAGCCGTGGCCTCCAACACCGCCAAGGCCGCCACCTCTCCCCCCATGAGCACGTAGTCCCCAATGGTTAGGGAACGGGTCACAAAGGCCTCCACCCGGGCGTCAAACCCCTCGTAACGCCCGGAAAGAAGGACCAGGTGCTCCTTCTCGGCCAGCTCCTCCGCCACCTTTTGCGTGAAGGGCTCCCCCGCCGGGGAGAGGAGGATCACCTCGTCCGCAGGGAGCACCGTCTCCAAAGCCGCCACCGCCACATCAGGACGGATCACCATCCCCGCCCCGCCGCCATAGGGGGTATCGTCCACGGTACGATGGCGGCCCAGGCCAAAGGCCCTTAGGTCCACCACCTCCACCCTGATGAGCCCCCGCTCCCTGGCCCTTTTGATCAGGGATTCCGAAAGCCAAGGAAGGATGAGCCCAGGGAAAAGGGTAAGGATGCTGTAGCGCATTCACTCAAAAAGCCCAGGGATGGGCTCCACGTGGATCCCTTCCGCCTCCACCCGCACGTAAGGAGCCTGCAAGGGTACCAGGAACTCCCTTTGGTCGCGAAGCCTCTCCCCCACCCCGCGGATGATCAAGACGTCCTGGGCCCCGGCGTCCAGGATGTCCACCACCTCGCCCACCTGAACCCCCTCCACGAACACCGGCAGGCCCATGAGGGCAAAGTAGTAGTACTGCCCCGCCTCCAAAGGGGGAAGCTCCGAAACCTCGGCGTACACCCTGAGGCCCACCAAGGGCTCCGCCAGCTCCCGGCTTCGCACCCCCACCAGGTGCACCACCAGCTCATCCCCCACCTGGTAGAGGTCCTCCAGCGCCCGCCAGCCATGCCCTTCCACATAGACCCGCTCCAGGTGGGCCACCACGGGTTCACCCCGGAACTTAAGCCCTCCTTGAAGGGCATAGGGGGCCCCAAACCGGCCTATCTCCACCAGGCGCATACCCCTATTATGCCAAAATCCCCTTGCCTGCGCCCACGCTGAGGCGGAAGGGGTCTAGTCCTAGCGCACCTCCACCCCCACCTTGCGCTTGGCGTAGGCCCGCACCAGGGTGCGGATGGACTCAATCACCCGGCCCTGCTTACCGATAAGCCGGCCCTTGTCCTCAGGGGCCACCTCCACCATGTACACCGGCCCCTCGCGGGTGCGCCTTTCCTGCACCCGGACCTGCTCCGGCCGGTCCACCACGCTCTTGGCCAGGTATTCCACCAGGTCCTTCATGCCCTAATCCTAATGGGAAAACGCCGGAGGGAAAACCCTGCCGGCGCTTGGCCTCCCCCTTCGCCCCCTTGGCCCCGAGCCCTGGCTATACCTGGGGCCCCAGCTGGGCGAAGGGCTAAGCGGGCTGCTCTTGCCGGAAAACCCCCGCCTGCCGGAGAAGCCTACGTGCGGTGTCCGTGGGTTGAGCGCCCACGGAGAGCCAGTACCTGGCCCGCTCCACGTCCACCTTAAGCCACTCCGGGGTGGTCTTCCGGGGATCGTAGTAGCCTATCTTTTCAATGTACGCCCCGTCGCGCTTCTTGCGGCTATCGGTCACCACGATGCGGTAATGGGGGTTGTGCTTGGAGCCGAAACGAGAAAGACGGATCTTGACCATTCTCCCTTACCTCCTGAACATTCCCATGAGTCCCCGGCCCTTGTTCTTCTCCAGGGACTTCATTAGGGCCTTGGTCTCCTCAAAGGCCTTGATGAACCGGTTGATCTCCTGCACGCTGGTGCCGCTTCCCCTGGCGATGCGCTTGCGCCGGGAGGCGTTTAAGATGCGGGGGTCCTTCCGCTCCTCCGGGGTCATGGAAAGGACGATGGCCTCCAGGCGCCTAATGGCCTTATCGTCCACCTGAACCCCTGCGGGCAAGGCCTTCCCCACCCCAGGGAGCATGGAGAGCACCTCCGAGAAGGAACCGAGGCGCTTGAGGTTTTGCATCTGTTTGAGGAAGTCCTCCAGGGTGAGCTCCTTGGCGGACTTAGGGGCTTCGGCCTCGAGGCCTGCCGCCCTCACCTTCTCCGCCAGGGTGGCCACGTCCCCCATGCCCAGGATACGGCTCGCCAGCCGGTCCGGATAGAAGGGCTCCAGACCCTCAGGGCGCTCGGAAACCCCGGCGAAGTAGATGGGCTTCCCCGTCACGTGCCGGGCGGAAAGGGCGGCCCCACCCCGGGCATCCCCGTCCAGCTTGGTGAGGATGAGGCCCGTGACCCCCACCTTCTGGTCAAAGGCCTGGGCCACCCCCAGGGCCTCTTGGCCGGTCATGGCGTCCAGGACCAGAAGCACCTCGTCGGGGCCCAAGACCTCCTTGAGGCGGGCCAGCTCCGCCATGAGGGGCTCGTCAATCTGCAGACGCCCGGCGGTGTCCACCAGGATCAGGTCGCGAACCTCCTGCCTGGCCTTTTCCTCCACCCGGCGGCGGATGGACTCAGGCGCCTCCCCGTCCTGGACCTCCAGGACCGGAACCCCGATTCTCTCCCCCAGGATGCGAAGCTGCTCCCGGGCCGCGGGGCGCTGGGTGTCGGCGGCCACCAGGAGGGGCCTGCGCCCCTTGCCCTTATAAAAGAGGGCCAGCTTGGCGGCGGTGGTGGTCTTACCCGAGCCCTGCAGACCCACCAGGAACCAGAGGTTACGGTCCCTCAGGGTAGGGAAACGGGGCTCGCCGCCCAAGGCCTCCTTTAGGGCCTCGTAGACCGTGGCCAGGACCACCTCCGCCGGGGTAAGGCTCTCCAGGACCTTCTGGCCCAGGGCCTTTTCCCGCACGCTCTCCACAAAGGCCCTGGCCACCTCCAGGTTCACGTCCGCGTCCATCAGGGCCCGACGGATCTCCCTGAGGGTGGCCTTCAGGTCCTCCTCGCTGATGCGGCCCCGGCCCCTTAGGCGGTCTATGGCTTCCTGCAGTTTCCCCGCTAGCTTGGCAAACATGCGCCTCCCGGCCACCAGGCCGGGCCTTAGGATAGGGCACACCCCTTGAGCGTGTCAACCTCAATTTTTCCCACACTTCTAGCGAGGTCGGTTGACGGGGAAAGTCTGACCCCCTAGGCTAGAAAGGGTATGACAGGGGCTTTGCCCTCGAGTCCTAGGTCCTGAAGGCCGCCATGGGCGGCCTTCAGCGAGAAAGGAGGCCGCCTGTGGAAACGACCCCTTCCCCCCTTCGCCAAGCCCTGCAAGAAGGCGACACCCTTACCTTGCAAAGGCTCCTGGAGGAAATCCATCCCCAGGACCTCCTGGCCCTTTGGGATGACCTCGAGGGGGAGCACCGTTACGTGATCCTCACCCTCCTCCCCAAAGATCGGGCCGCGGAGGTCTTTTCCAACCTTCCCCCAGAAGAACAGGCGGAGTACCTGAAGACCCTCCCCCCTTGGCGGGTGCGGGAGCTTTTGGAAGAGCTTTCCCTAGACGACCTGGCCGACGCCCTCCAGGCGGTGGAGGAGGAGGACCCCGAGCTCTTCCGCCGCCTAAAGGAAGCCCTGGACCCCGAGACCCGGGCCGAGGTGGAAGAACTCACCCAGTACGAGGAGGACGAGGCGGGCGGCCTCATGACCCCCGAGTACGTGGCGGTGCGGGAGGGGATGACCGTGGATGAGGTCATCCGCTTCCTGCGCCGGGCCGCCCCCGATGCGGAGACCATTTACTACATCTATGTGGTGGACGAGGCGGGGCGCCTTAAAGGGGTGCTCTCCTTGCGGGACCTCATCGTGGCCGACCCCCGGACCAAGGTGGCGGAGATCATGAACCCCAAGGTGGTCTTCGCCCGCACGGACACCGACCAAGAAGAGGTGGCCCGGCTGATGGCCGACTACGATTTCACCGTGCTGCCCGTGGTGGACGAGGACGGGGTGCTGGTGGGTATCGTCACGGTAGATGACGTCCTGGACGTGATTGAAAAGGAGGCCACCGAGGATATCCACCGCCTGGCCGCCGTGGACGTGCCGGATCTGGTCTATAGCCAGGCCTCCCCCATCACCCTGTGGCTGGCCCGGGTGCGCTGGCTGGTGATCCTGATCCTGACCGGCATGGTCACCAGTTCCATCCTGCAAGGGTTTGAAAGCCTCCTCGAGGCGGCCACGGCCCTGGCCTTTTACGTACCCGTGCTCCTGGGCACGGGAGGCAACACCGGCAACCAGTCCGCCACCCTCATCATCCGGGCCTTGGCCACCCGGGACCTGGACCTAAGGGACTGGCGGCGGGTCCTCTTCAAGGAAAGCCTGGTGGGAAGCCTTCTGGGCCTCACCCTGGCCACGCTGCTTTTGGGCAAGGTCTTCCTGGACGGCCACGCCCCACTGGCCCCGGCGGTGGGCCTAGCCCTCTTCCTCCTGGTCCTGTTTGCCAACCTGGTAGGGGCCATGCTCCCGGTGGTGCTGAGGCGTCTTGGCGTAGACCCCGCCTTGGTGTCCAATCCCCTGGTGGCCACCCTTTCGGATATCTCGGGCCTTCTCATCTACCTTACCGTGGCCCGGCTTCTCCTTAACCTGGGATGATGCGGCTTTCCATGGTGGTGGAGTGGAGCAAGGGAAGCCCCTTCCGCTATGCCTGGAAGGAAGGGAAGCTCAGCCTGGTGGCGGTGGACCAACCGGCGCCGGTGAACTACGGCCTTATCCCCGGCCTTTTTAACCCCGCGGACGGAGAGGAGGTGGATGCGGTTTTCCTCGGCCCTCCCCTTCCCCCAGGAACCCGGGCAGAAGGGGAGGTGGTGGGCATGGTATGGCTTAGGGATGGGGACCATAAACTGGTCCTGGCCGGCCAGAAACCCCTAGACAGCCGGGCTATAGAACCCCTCCTGGCCTGGTTTCACCCGGATCGCCAACCCGCCTTCCTGGGCCCCCTCGAGGCCCAAGCCTTCCTCAAAAGCCTAGGCCTTCCCCTCTAATACCACCCCACCCTGGCTTGCGCCAGGGTGGGGGCCCCGGAAAAGCCCTTGGATAGGCGACATCTCTCTAGAACTCGTGGAACGAAACACGAAAAAAGGGTATCAATCCACACCGCCTTCGCTTAAAAAAAGCGCACCCCGATAGCGCTTCGGAGAAAAGCACGCAGGCGAGGCATCCGGTGGGTGCTGCGTGGCTTCCTGCCCTCACGGAACGCCCTACAGGATAAGCATGGCGTCCCCTAGGGAGTAAAACCGGTACCGCTCCGCCACCGCCAGCCGGTAGGCCTCCATGGTCCTCTCGTAGCCCAAAAAGGCCGCCACCAGCAGGAGGAGGGTGGAGCGGGGCAGGTGGAAGTTGGTGAAAAGGGCATCTATCACGCGGAAGGTGTAAGGAGGGTGGATGAAAAGCCGGGTCTCCCCCGCACCCGGCACCACCCCCACCCCTTCCCTATAGGCGCTTTCTAAGGCCCGCACCACGGTGGTGCCCACCGCCACCACCCGTCTCCCCTCCTTCTTGGCCCGGTTTACGGCCTCGGCGGTTTCCTCGGGGATTTCAAAGGGTTCGGAGTGCATCGGGTGGCTTTCCAGGTCCCCCTTGACCGGGCGGAAGGTACCAGGCCCCACATGAAGGGTTAGGAAACGAAGCTCCACCCCCATCTCCGGCAAGCGGGCGAGAAGCTCAGGGGTAAAGTGAAGCCCCGCGGTGGGCGCCGCCACCGAGCCCGGGCGCTTGGCGTAAACGGTCTGGTAGCGCTCAGGGGGAATCCTGGCCTTGATGTAGGGGGGCAAGGGCACCTCCCCCACCTCTTCCAAATGGGCCAGGAGGTCCCCTTCAAAGCGAAGAAGCCGCACCCCACCCTCCTCCACCCCCACCACCTCCGCGTGCAGGCCGGGAACCTCCCGCAAATCCCGCGGCGAAAGAAAACGCAGCCAAGTCCCAGGCTTGGCCTTCCTCCCAGGCCCCACCAAAGCCTCCCAAAGACCTGGGGACCTTTCCCGCACCAACAGCACCTCCACCTTTCCCCCTGTGGGCCTCGTAGCCAGGAGACGGGCCGGGATTACCCGGCTCTCGTTGAAGACCAGGACATCCCCAGGCCGAAGGTACGCGGGCAGGTCCCGCACCCGGCGGTGCTCCACCCTAAAGGGGCCCTGCCGATGGACCACCAGCATCCGAGCCAGGTCCCGGGGCTCCACCCCCTCTTGGGCGATGAGCTCCGGGGGAAGGAAGTAATCGTAAGCCTCCAGGCTCATCGCTCGGCGTTTTTGGGCTCCATGAAGGCGTTGGGAATCTCCGGAAGGTGCGTAAAGCGGTCCACAGCGTCTATGAGCCTCTGGGCCGTGGTCTCCCGGAAGGCGATGACCTCTACCCGGATGCCCCTTTCCATGAGGACCTCGAGGATCTCCACAAAATCCCCATCCCCGCTTCCCAGGACCACCACGTCCAGGTGGGGCATGAGCCGCACCATGTCCGCAGCGATACCCATATCCCAGTTGCCCTCGTAGATGGGCTTCCCTCCCTCGCCCAGCTCCTTCACCGTGAGGTACATGCGCCTAACCCGGTAGCCGATGGTGGAAAGCTTGTAGATGAAAGGCCAAGCTGAGGTATCCCCTTCCTTTTCCACCACATAGGCGGTGGCCCGCACCAAGCGCCTCCCCCCCACGGCAAAACGCAGGAGGCTCTCAAAGTTCACGTTGCGCTCGTAGTAGTCCCGGGCGGAGTGGTAGAGGTTCTGGGTGTCCACGAAGACGCCCACCCGCTGGTCAGGATGCTGGCCGAGTTCCATCGGCCTCCATCTTACCCCGCATTCCTGAGTCCCGCCGCCACCCCCAGCAAGGAAAGCAAGAGGGCCTTCCTCAGGGCCTCGTCCTCCCGGCCTCCGGGGGCACGGTAGCGGCGGAGGAGCTCCACCTGCACGAAGTTGATGGGGTCCACGTAGGGGTTGCGTAGCCCGATCTGCCTTTCCAGGGTCCTTTGGTTGTGGAGGAGGGGGGCCTGGAAGATGTTTTCCAGAAGCGCCACCGTCTTTCGGTACTCCTGGGCGATGCCATGGAAAAGGGAATGAAGCTCCTCTGGCACCAGGCGCAGGTAAAGCCCCGCCACCCCGATATCCGCCTTGGCCAGGGCCATGGCGGCGTTTTCCAGGGTGGTGGCCAAGAAGGGCCACTCCCGGTACATCCGCCTGAGAAGGTCCAGGGGAAGGCTTTCCAAGGCGCTAAGCCCATACCAACCCGGCAGGAGGAGGCGCACCTGGGTCCAGGCCATCACCCAGGGGATGGCCCTCAGGTCCCGGATCTCCCGCACCCGGCCGTGCCGGTACACGGGGCGGCTGGCGATGGGGAGCTCCCCGATCTCCCGGATGGGGGTGAGGGCCTCAAAGAAGGGGAAGAAACCCTCCTGGGCCAGAAGGGCCCGGTACCGGCGCACGCTCTCCTCCCCCGCCTGCCAAAGGGCCTCCCGCCACTCGGGTTTGGGTTCTATCCCCTCCCCCAAGGCCGCCTGGGCGAAATGGAAGAGGAGTTGCTCCAGGTGGCGCACGGCCAGCTCAGGGTGGCTGTACCGGTCCGCCAGGGCTTCCCCTTGCTCCGTGAGACGGATGCGGTACCCCACGCTCTTAGGGGGCAGGCTGGCGATGGCCCGGCCTGCGGGGCCCCCACCCCGGGCGGTGGAGGTACCCCGGCCGTGGAAGAAGAAAACCGGCAGGCCAAAGCCTTCCCCCACCCTGGCCAAGGCCTCCTGGGCCTCGTACAGGGCCAGGTTGGCGGCCAGGAAGCCCACATCCTTGTTGGAATCGGAGTAACCGATCATCACCTCCACCCCACCCCGGCCCCGAGCATGGGCAAGAAAGACGGGGTTGGAGAGAAGGCGGGCCAGCACCTCCGGGGCCCGGTGGAGGTCCTCTAGGGTTTCAAAAAGGGGCACCACGTCAAAGGGCAAGGAGGCGCCCGGGCGGTATAACCCCACCTCCCGCGCCAGGAGGAAGACCGCCAGGATGTCCGCAGGATGGTGGGTCATGGAGACCACATGGGCCCCCTTGTCCCGCCAGGCCCTAAGGGCCCCCAGGGCTACCCGCAGGGCCTCGCCCCTGGGCTCCTCCCCCACGGGCAAAAGGGGTCGGGCGCTTGCCAGCTCCCGGGTGAGAAGCGCCTCCTTCTCCTCCGGGGAAAGGGAGAGGAAGCCGGGATGGACACCCCCCACGGCCAGAAGCTCCTGGGCGGCCTCCAGAAGCTTTATGGACTCCTCCCTGAGGTCCAGGGGGGCCAGCTCCAGGCCGAAAGCCTGCAGGCGGGCCTCGAGGGGCCGGAAAAAGGAGAGGGCCACCTGCCCTAAGCCCACCGTCCCCAGGCCCTCCTCCGCCATCCGCAGCGCCCTTAAAAGCTCCTCGGTGCTGACCTCTTCCCTTTCCAGCCGGGCATAAAGCCGGGCAAAGAAGCGGCGGTAGGGTTCGCCGGGAAAGCGCTCCACCCCTTCTCCCCCCTCCCGGATACCCCGGGGGACGGGCACCTTGGTTTCGGAGAGGGAGAGGTCCCGCACCAGGTCCTCCAGCTCCCGTAGAAACCGTTCCCGGGCCACCTGGCGGGCATACCGACCGGCGAAGGCGGTCACCTCTGGGGTGACGAAGGGGTTGCCATCCCGGTCGCCTCCGATCCAGCTCCTAAAGTGCACCGGACTCTTCAGGCGGGGCCGTTTGCCATACACCTGTTCCAGGGCCGCCTCGAGGCCCTCCACCACCCGCGGCACCGCCTGCCAAAGGGTGGTGGGCAGGTAGTACAGCCCCCCCTTGATCTCGTCCTCCACCGTGGGCCTGGCCTTGCGCACCTCCTCGGTGGCGTAAAGCAGGGCTACCCTGGCTGCCAAACGGGAGCGGTCCTTGGCCTCCAGCTCTTCTTGAAGCTTTTCCAGATGGTACCTTAGGGTCCGCCGGCGGGTCTCGGTGGGATGGGCGGTGAAGGTGAGCCATAGCTCCAGGCGGTTGAGGTGGGCCTCCACCTCCTCCAGGGAAAGACCCCTTTTCTTCAGGGCCTGGGCCAAGGCCAGGAAGCCCTCGGGCCTAGGGTTCTCCGGGGTTTCCGCCTGGGCCCTGAGCCGGTTCACCCGCACCCGGTGCCTCTCCTCCGCCAGGTTCACCAGGTGGAAGTAGTGGGTGAAGGCCCGCACCAGGGCCTCCGCCTCCTCCAGGGAAAGCCCCTCGACCCGCTTTAGGAGGACGGCGCTCGCTCCCTCGTCCCCTTGCCGCCGGGCTTTGGAAAGCAGGCGCACCTCCTCCACCAAGGCAAAAAACCGCTCCCCCGAGATGGCCCGGATGGCCTCCCCCAGAAGGCGACCCAAAAGGTCCACCTCCGCCCGCAAGAGGTCAAAGGTGTCCTCCTTCCCCTGCGTCAAGGTTCCTCCCACACATAAGGGCCTATGGAAGCCCCCTTGCCTCCTTCCAGAATCAGCTCCGTGGCATGGAAACGGGCCCTTCCCTGCGCAGCCCTAAAGGGCTGGGGCCTACCCGTGAGGAAGCGGGCCAGGAAGGTTTCCACCTCCCCGCCGATGATGGACTCGTAGGTGCCAGTCATGCCCACATCGGTCTGGTACAGGGTACCCTTGGGCAGGCGCATGGCGTCCAGGGTGGGCACGTGGGTATGGGTGCCCAGCACCGCGGTAACCCGCCCGTCCAGGTAGTGGGCCAAGGCCATCTTCTCGCTGGTGGCCTCGGCGTGCACCTCCACCAGGATATAATCCGCCCTTTCCTGGGCCAAAAGGGCATCCAGGGTGCGGAAGGGATCGTCCAGGGGGTCCATGAAGATCCGGCCCATCACCTGCACAAAGAGGAGGCTCTCCTCCCCTGCCCAAAGCCGCCACCAACCCCGCCCCGGGGTACCCGGAGGGTAGTTGAGGGCTCGGACCACCGGCTCCTTCTCCAAAAGGTCGTAGACCTCCTTGTGGTCCCAGGCATGGTTCCCCAAGGAAACCAGGTCCACCCCTGCCTCGCGTAGGATGCGGTAGGAACGACGGTCCAGGCCCTTGCCCTTGGCGGCGTTCTCCCCGTTGGCAATGACCAGATCGTACCGGTCCCGGATATCCGGCAGGTGCAGGCTCACCACCCTGAGGCCGGGCTCGGCCATCACGTCGCCGATGAAAAGGACCCGCATGGGGGCATTATACGCACCCCTATGGGCCCTTTAAGGCCTAACCTACCTTGATATAGGCATAACCCTTGGCCTGGAGCTCCCCTAAAGCCCCTACCCCAGACGGCACCCACTTGAGGAAATCGTCGGACCGCAGTTTTTCCTTGGGGATATTGTTCCGGCTGAAGGTAATCTCGCAGAGGTAGTACTCCACCCCCAGCTGGGCCAGCTGCTTCACCCGGCTGAAAAGGGCCTCCCGGTCGTACTGGGCCGAGGCCCACGGGGTACCCTCCAGATCCTTGAGGAAAAACTGAACCCCGGCCCCATGGGCCACCACCACGATTTTGACCTTGAAGGGGTCGTTGTCGTAGACGGAGAGGTGGTTGCCGATGTTGGTCAGCATCTGCCCAAAGCGGTTAGGATCCCCAAAGTCCAGGTGGTAGACCACCGCCACCGGGGTTTCCTTCTTGAAGTCCTTATAGGCCACCTTCTCGTTGGCCCGAGCCCCCATCAGGGAGCCCGCCCCCAAAAGAGCACCTAACCTCAACAGAAGCCTACGGTCCATACTCCCTCCCCCTAAACTAAGGAAAAAGTATACACCCCTGATTGTCTTTTGGTCAAGGGTATAGGGCACGTTATAGATAAACCCGCCCTTCTGGGCTAAGGCCGGGTACTTATCGCGGTTTATCCAGAGAGCACCGTTTGCTGCCGCCTCCTTATGCGCTACGCTTTTGCAAAAGGTAAACCACCCCGTAGCCGATGGCCGCCAGGATCAGCAAGGGAATGGCGAACTTAAGTAGCTCCCAGATCAGCCCCGAAAGGGCCAAAAGCACCCGTCCTAAAAAGGTGAAGACCCATCCCCCAACCCAGAGGGCAAGGAGTACCCCTACCACCACCAGTAGGCCCAGGACTACCCATTCCAGGATGTCGCGCAGGGTCCGTTCCATGCCTTAAGGATACACTGGAAATGTGGAGGGGTACCACCTGGAGGAAGGCATCGTGGTGGGGCGTAAAGCCTTACCCCAAGGGGACCTGCTCCTGCGGTTCCTAACCCCAGGGGGAAGCCTCGAGGCCATGGTGCGCAAAGGCCTCCGCCCCACGGGGCGTTCGGGAAGGCTTTCCCTCTTTCACCATGTGCGCTTCCAGCTTTACCGCAAGGGCGAGGGCCTGCCCACCCTCACCCAGGCCGAGCTAATGGGCCGGCTCCATGGTCTGGAGGAGCCTAGGCGCTTCCTTCTGGCCTCCTTTCTGGCGGAACTAGCCTACCGCCTGGCCTCCCCCGAGGCCGCGCCCAGGATCTACCCCGTCTTCATCTCGGGCCTACGGGGCATCGCCAAACACCCCCGGCCCCTTCTACCCCTGGTATGGGCAGGCTGGCGGGTGGTGAAGGCGGGGGGCCTGGGTCCCAACCTTTTGGGGCCGGGTTTATACCTGAAGACGGGCCGCCTGGAGGATGAGGGCGTCTACCTGGGGGAAAGGGGCGTGGAAGCCCTCAGGGCCATCCTCCACCTCCCGGGTAGCGAGGCCCTTCCCTATCTGGAGGAAGCTCCCTTGGAAAGGCTACTGCTGGCCCTCAAACACCATGCGGAAGAGGCCCTGGGCCCTCTTAAGGCCACGCCCGCGCTCACCGCAGAACTATAGGGGCTTGATCTCGAGGATGGTGTAGACCTGGGCTCCCTTCTTGCCCCTTATCTCCACCACATCCCCCACCTTCTTGCCCAAAAGCGCCTGGCCCAAGGGGGACTCGTCGGAGATCTTGCCGCTGAAAATATCCGCCTCGTGGCTCCCCACAATGGCCAAAGAGAGCCTCTCCCCGGATTCGGTTTCCAGCTCCACCTGGCAGCCCAAGGCCACCTGCTCATAGGAGCCATTCCCCTCCACCACCACCGCCCGGGCCAAGAGGTCCTCCAGCTGGGCAATCCGGGCCTCATTCTGCCACATGGCCCGGCGGGCCTCATCGTAGCCAGCGTTCTCCCTTAAATCCCCTTCCTCCAAAGCCTGCTCAAAGTCAGCGGAAATCTCCTGCCGCTTGGTGGTCTTTAAGTGGTTGAGTTCCTCCTGAAGGCGCCTATAGCCTTCTGGGGTCAGGTAGACCGGCTTCTTCATCCCTTCCCTCCGCGTGAAAAGACACACCAGCCCATGGGCATGGGCTGGAACTTCCGCTATTTAGTATAGCAGGCGGGAAGGAAGCGCTCCACCAAGGGGCGAAGCTCAGAGGGACCAAACCCCACGGGCAAAAGCCCCACGCCGCTTCCCGCTAGGAGCAAGTTTCCCCTTGCCCCTTCCCGCTCCCCTCCCCGACGGCGCAGGGCCAGTTGCGGCGGAAGGGGTGGCGGCTCGGCCAAGGGAAGTTCCCAGGGGTAAAGCCGGGCCCTTTCCACCCTGAGGCCCAGTTCCCGAGCCGCCTCAGCCACCTTTATCCGGGTGATCCCCTCGAGGCCCCCCTCCAGGAGCAAGAGCACCCCATCCCGGTAAAGGAGGGGGCTGGTGCGGCTTCCATCCACCACATAGCCCTCGCCATCCTGCAAAAGCCCCTCAAAAGCCCCCTGCCCCTCCGCCTCCTTCCAGGCCAGACGGTAGGGCAGGTAGTTGCCCGTCTTAAAGCGGTACAGGTCCGGATGCACCCGGTAGGGCGTCAAGAGAACCCGCACCCCTTCCTCATAGGCCGCCAAGGGAAGGGGCGTATAGGGCCGGGCCTCGGTAAGCCAGACCCCCTCCCCCACGGTGAAGCGGAGGCGGAGGCAAGGAAGGTGGGAAAGCTCTTTCTTCAGGGCCTCGAGGTCCTTTAGGAACACCCCATCCCCCGGGTAGGGAAGCCCCAAGGCCGAAGCATGCCGCCTTAGGCGGTGGAGGTGTTCCCCTAGCCAAAGGGCCTCTCCCCTTTCCACCCGCAAGGTGGTGAAAACGCTTAGGCCATGGTACAAAAACCCTTCCGGAAGGGGCTCGCTGAAGGGCTCCCCCCGCAGAAGGACCCGCCTCAGGTCTCCTCCAGGAACCTTGCCAGAAGCTCCATCCCCCACGGGGACAGGATACTCTCCGGGTGGAACTGGACGCCATAGGCCCGCCGCCCATCCCAGATGGCCATGGGGATCCCCTCCGCTGTCCAGGCCAGAAGGCGCACCCCCTCAGGGAGGTTTCTTAGGGCCAGGGAGTGGTAGCGGGCGAAGGGAAGGGGGTTGGGAAGCCCTTGGAAAAGATCCTGTCCTCGGTGGTAGATGGGGTGGGCCTCCCCGTGCACGGGCGCTTCCCGGTAGAGCTCCGCCCCCAAGGCTACCCCCAGGGCCTGGTGCCCCAAGCAGATGCCCAAGAAGGGGATTCCTTCCGCCAAAGCCCCATGGGTCCAATCCATAAGCCTACCCGCCGCAAAGGGGTCCTTGGGCCCTGGCCCCACCACCAGGTGGGTAAAGCCTTGGAAACGGGGAGGCTCCTCCTGGTCCACCACCACCACCTCCGCCCCCAAGGCCCTCAGGTAGTCCACCAGGTTATAGCTAAAGGAATCGCGGTTTTCCACAAAGAGGACCCTGGCCTTCACCTGGCGGGGAGGAAGGGGTGGGGCCCAGGAGGCCCTGGGCTTAGGCAGCTTTGGGCTAGCCCCGGGCCGGCCCCTGTCCAGGGCCAGAAGGAGGCTTTCCGCCTTGTGAAGCGTTTCCTGGTACTCCGCCTCCGGCCGAGAACCCATCACGATGCCTGCTCCCGCAGCAAAAAGCACCTCTTCTTCCACCTTTTGGAAGGAGCGGATGAGGATGTTGAAGTCAGCCCCTCGGCCGGAAACATACCCTAGGCTTCCCGTATACGCCCCCCGGGGTACAGGCTCCAGCTCCCGGATGGCCTCCATCACCATCCCCTTAGGGGCTCCGGTAATGGTACCCCCTGGGAAAAGGCTGGCGAACACCTGGCCTAAGGAAGCCCGGGTATACCCCTCCACCTGGGAAACCAGGTGCATGACGTGGGCATAACGCTCCACCGTGAAAAGCTCCCGCACCCTTACGCTTCCCGGCAAAGCCACCCGGGCCAGGTCGTTGCGCAGGAGGTCCACCAGCATGGCGTGTTCCGCCCTCTCTTTGGGAGAGGAAAGAAGTTCCCCCTCCCGGAGCACGTCCTCTTCCGGGGAGTGGCCCCTAGGCCGGGTGCCCGCTATGGGCCGGGCCTGGATGCGGCTACCCACCTTTTGGAAGAGCCTCTCTGGGCTTCCTGACACCACCGCCCACCCCTCCCCCTCCAAAAGGCCCATGAAGGGAGAAGGGTTTATGGCGCGGAGGCGGGCGTAAAGGAGAAGGGGGTCCACCGCCCCAAGAAGCCGGAAGCGGTGGGAAAGGTTTACCTGGTAGACCATCCCGGCCCGGATCCTCTCCTGCACCGCCAAAACCCCCTGGAGGAAAGCCTCCTGGGGGAAGTCCGAAACCACGGGATGGGGGAGTAAGGGGGGCGGGGTGTAAGCCAGGGGCCTTAAGGAAATCGAAGGCCTTTCCACAAGCTTCCCCTCCAGGAGGGCAAAGCCCTCCGGATAGTAGAAGAAAACCGCCTCGGGTAAACCGGGTAAGGGTGGGTGGGCGGCAAGCCCCAGGTGACGGGCAAACTCGTAGGCCACAAAGCCCATCCAAGCCGGGAAGTATCCCCGCCCAAGACCTTTCTCCAGATAGGCGAAGAGATCCACCGCCTCCCCCACCCGCCGGCCATCCAGGTAAAGGCGCCCCTCCTGGACCTCGAGGCGGTGCTTAGGCCGCACTCCCAGGAGGGAAAGTTGGGAGAAAGGGGTCCTGACCCCCAAGGATTCCAGGAGAAAGGGCTTTAGCCCCAGGGTACGGGCAGCGTGGTAAAGCCCCAACACGGGGCCAAGTATACTGAGAGGTGATGGTCCGGTATCGCTTCCCCGTTGAGGCATACCATAAGGCCTACCAGGCGGGCATCCTGCCCGAACGGGTGGAGCTTCTAGACGGTGAGGTCTATACCATGTCCCTCATGGGCAAAAACCACATCCGCTATTTGATACACCTTACCCGCGTTCTAAGCGAGGCCTTTTCCCAAGAGGCCCTAGTGGTTTCCCAAATTCCTTTGCTTCTTTCCCAGTTCTCAGAGCCTGAGCCCGACTTAGTTCTCCTCAGGTTGCCGGAAAGCCGATATGACCAACGCCCCCCCACCGCCGAGGACGCCCTTTTGGTGGTGGAAATCTCAGACTCCACCTTGATGCAAGACCGCTCCCTCAAGCTTCCCCTTTACCAAGAGGCCGGTATTCCCGAGGTCTGGATCGTAAACCTAGGGGAAGAGGTACTGGAGACTTACGCCCTCCCCCACTACGCGCAGGAGCGGTATCCCAAGGGCACCCCCGTATCCCCAAAGGCCCTTCCCCACCGACCCATCGTCTGGTGGGTCTAGCCCGGGCCAAACCCGCTTTCCATGGACTAAGCCCTATCCACGTTGAAATACCGCGCCTCGGGGTGGTGCACCACGATGGCGCTGGTGCTATGCTCCGGGTCCAGCTGGAAGTTCTCCGTGAGGCGCACCCCAATCCGGCCAAAACCCATGAGGCGGTCCAGCTTGGCCTGGTCAGCCAGATCGGGGCAGGCGGGGTAGCCGAAGGAGTAGCGGGCCCCTTGGTAGCCCTGCTGGAAAAGTTTTCTGATCTCGGTGGCATCCTTACCCGCTATCCCCCACATCTGCCGCATCCTCTTATGCCAGTACTCCGCCAAGGCCTCGGTCATTTCCACGCTGAAACCGTGCACGAAAAGGTAGTCCTGGTAGGCCCCAGTCTCAAAAAGGGCTTTGGCCTTTTGGCCTGGCTCCTCCCCCATGGTGACCAGTTGCACTCCCAGCACATCCCTCGCCCCGGCCTTAAAGGCGGGAAGCCACCCGGCCTCATCCCCCAAGGGAGGGGCAAAACGGGGACGAAAGTAGTCCACCAGGCTTAGGCCCCCACCCCTTTGCCGGGGAAAGGCAAAGCGCTCCAGCACCTCCTCGGTCTCAGGGGAGAACACCAGAAGCTCCTCCCCCTCCCGGGCCACGGGGAAGAAACCGTAGAGGACCTTAGGCTTAAGCCACCCCTCCTCTATGGCCTCCTTGAGGAGACGCCGGAAAACCGGCTCCGCCTCCCGATCCACCAAGGCCTGCCACGCCTCCCGGGAAAGCCCCTTGCGGCTGTAGCCCCACTGGCCCCGGTACAGGGCCAGCTTGTTCACATAGTGGGCGAGGGTGGCCAGATCCAGGTTCTCCTCCACCCGCACCCCGAAGAAAGGGGGCCGGGGAACGAAGGGGGCCTCTCCCACCGGTTTGGCCCTGGGAGCCACCTTGGACGCCTCCCTTGGCCTTGGGGCTTCCTTAGGGGGGGGAAACGCCTCGCCTCGGGTGAGGGTCTCCATGAGCCTAAGGCCTTCAAAGGCGTCCTCCGCGTAATGGACGTTCGGATAGATGGCCTTGAGCTCCTCCACGTAGGCGCGGGTAAGGGCGGCACCCCCTAGGATCACGGGCAGGGAATAGCCCCTATCCCGCATGTATTCCAGGTTTTCCTTCATGACCACGGTGCTTTTCACCAAAAGGCCCGACATCCCCACGGCATGGGGTTTGTGCTCCTCCACCGCCTTCAGGATCTCCTCTATGGGCACCTTGATGCCTAGGTTCACCACCTGGTAGCCGTTGTTGGTGAGGATGATGTCCACCAGGTTCTTGCCGATGTCGTGGACATCCCCTTTCACCGTGGCCAGGACCATTTTGCCGCGGCCCTCGCTCCGCTTCTCCATGTGGGGCTCGAGGTGGGCCACCGCCCGCTTCATCACCTCGGCGGCCTGCAGGACAAAGGGAAGCTGCATCTTCCCCGCCCCGAAAAGCTCCCCCACCTCCTTCATCCCCTCCAGAAGGGGACCGTTGATGAGGTCCAAGGGCCTATGCCCTTCCCTTAAGGCCTGGTCCAGGTCCGCCTCGAGGCCCCCCTTCCTCCCCTCCACCACCCGGCGCTTTAGCCTCTGCAAAAGGGGAAGGGTCTGGAAAGCATCCTCCTTAAGGGCAGGGTCCTCCCGGTGGGTTTCAAAATAGGCCATAAAAGCCAGTAGCGGGTCGTACCCCTCCCTCCTCTTGTCATAGATGAGATCCAGGGCCAGCGCGTAGGCCTCCTCGGGGATCTGGCTGATGGGGAGGATCTTCCCCGCATCCACAATGGCGGCGGTAAGCCCCCTCTTCCGGGCCTCGTCCAGGAAAATGGAGTTCAGGACCCGCCGGGCCCGGGGCTTCAGGCCAAAGGAAACGTTGGATACCCCCAGGATGAAGCCCACCCCGGGAAGCCTCTCCCGTAGCTCCTCCATGGCCAGCAGGGTTTCCTTGGCCAAGGGGCGGCTCTCCTCGTCCCCTTGGGTGATGGGGAAGGTGAGGAGGTCAAAGAGGAGGTCCTCCGGGTGGAAACCGTGGTGCTCGGTGAGGCGCTCAAACATGCGCAAGGCCACCTGCACCTTCTCCTTCTGCGTTTTGGCCATGCCCCTTTCGTCAATGGTGAGGACCACCAAGGCCGCCCCGTGGGCCTTGGCCAGAGAAGCCACCTGGTCAAACTTCAAGAGGCCGTCCTCGAGGTTGGCAGAGTTGAGAAGGACCCGGCCCGGAAGGTGCTTCAGGGCCAGCTCCATGGCCTCGGGGGAAGTGGAATCCACCATGAAGGGCACGGTGACCGCCGTGGCCAGGTGGGGAAGGAGCCAGGCGAGGTCCGCAAGCTCATCCCTTCCCGTCCAGGCCACGGAGAGGTCCAGGGCGTGGGCCCCCTCCTCCACCTGCTCTCGTGCCAGGGCCAGGATCCCCTCCAGGTCCCGGGCAAAGAGCATCTCCCGAAACCGCTTGCTCCCGGTGGCGTTCAGGCGCTCCCCCACCAGGAAGACGCTGGCCTCCTGGCGCAGGGGAACCGCCTGATACAGGGAGGCCACCTGGGGTGGGAAGGCTTCAGGACGCTTGGGGGCCGGCTTCCCCTTGACCACCTCCGCCACCTGGCGGATGTGCTCCGGCCCCGTGCCGCAGCAGCCCCCCACGGCGTTCACCCCGTACTCGGTCACGAACTTGAGGTGCCACTTGGCCAACTCCTCTGGGGTGAGGTCATAGACCACCCTTCCCCCTTCGTTCCGGGGCAGGCCCGCATTGGGCAAGCAGCTCACGAAACGGGTAGCGTTCTCGGCAAAGTAGCGGATCTTGGCGTCCATGAGGTCGGGGCCCGTGGCGCAGTTCATGCCTACCACGTCAATGGGCAGGCTCTCCAGGGCTGCCAGGGCCGCCTGCTCGTCCGTGCCCACCAGCATGGTGCCCGTGGCCTCCATGGTCACCTGGACCTGCAAGGGAACCTCCCTGCCCACCTGGGCCATGGCCTCCCGGGCCGCAAGGACAGCACACCGCACTTGCAAGATGTCCTGGGCAGTTTCCAGAAGAATCAGGTCCACCCCGCCCCTTAGAAGCCCCCGTACCGCCTCCTTATAGGCGGCAAAAAGCTCGTCCCAGGTGATCTGGCCCAGGGAGATAAGCTTGGTCCCTGGGCCTAGGGCCCCCGCCACGAAGGCCCCGTAGGGCGCGGCCACCTCTTTGGCGATGCGAGCCCCCAGGTAGGCCAGCTCCTCCGCCTCCCCCTCGAGGCCATACTCCGCCAGCACATGGCGGAGAGCACCAAAGGTATTGGTCTCAATCACCTCGGCCCCGGCCTCCAGGTAGGCCCGGTGGATCTCCTGGATGACCTCGGGCCGGGTACGGTTCAAAACCTCCGGGCAACCAAAGTAGGCCTCCCCCCCGTAATCCTCAGGGGTGAGGTCCCTCTTTTGCAACTCGGTGCCCATAGCCCCGTCAAAGACCAGGGGTCTTTCCAAAAGGGCCTTCAGGTAAGGGAACTTCTGCGCCCGGGCTTCCTTGTTATAGCCAAGCCGCACCAAGGGGGCATCCCCAAACCCTGCACCCCCCAGGTGGTGGCGGCAGCCAGGGCTACAGGTGTGGACCTCCACCATATCCCGCTAGTGTAGCGAAAAGAAGCGGGCTATGCTAGGCCCATGGACCCCTTCGGCATCCTCTACACCGACCTCTACCAGCTCACCATGGGCCAGGTTTACTTCCGGCTTGGCCTGCACGAAAGGGAAGCCCTCTTTGAAGCCTTCTATCGCAAGAACCCCGACTACGGGGCCCATCAGGCGGGTTACACCGTCTTCGCCGGTCTGGATCCCCTCTTGAGTTGGATGGAAGCCGCCCAGGTTGGCGCAGAGGAGCTGGCCGCCCTCCGCACCTTAAAGAGCCGTAGCGGCAAGCCCCTCTTCGCCGAGGATTACCTGGCATATCTAAGGGGGATAGGAGGCTTTCCGGGGCTTACCCTAAGGGCCCTTCCCGAAGGCCGGGTGGCCCATCCCCAGGTGCCCCTCATCAGCGTGGAAGGCCCTCTCCTCCAGGCCCAGCTCCTGGAAACCGCCCTTTTGAACCGCATCAACTACGAAACCCTCATCGCCACCAAGGCCAGCCGGGTGCGGGAGGCCGCAGGGGAGGCGCCGGTGCTGGAGTTCGGCCTCCGCCGCGCCCCCGCCAAGGGGGGGGAGGCCGCCACCCGGGCCAGCCTCATCGGGGGGGCCAACCGCAGTAGCGCCGTAAGCCTTTCCCACCTCCTGGGCCTTCCCTCCTCCGGCACCCACGCCCACAGCATGGTGCAAGCCTTTTTGGCGTTGGGCCACTCTGAGGAGGAGGCCTTCCAGGCCTTTGCCGAGGTCTTCCCCGACGACACCATCCTGCTTCTGGACACGGTGGACACCCTCCACTCAGGCCTGCCCCACGCCATCCGGGTATTTGAAAGGCTAAGGCGCAAAGGGCACCGGCCCGTGGGGGTACGCATTGACTCCGGGGACCTGGCCTACCTGGCCATCCAGGTGGCCAAGGAGTTGGACCAGGCGGGCTTCCCGGAGACCCTCATCGTGCTCTCCGGGGACCTGGACGAGCTGGTCATCTGGCAGATCAAAAGCCAGATCCAGGAGGAGGCCCCCCGGTACGGGGTGGACCCGGACCGGCTTTTGAAGCGCCTGGTCTATGGGGTGGGCACCAAGATGGTGGTCTCTTGGGGCTATCCCGCACTAGGAGGGGTCTACAAGCTGGTGGCCATCCGGGAAAACGGCACCTGGGCCCCGGCCATCAAGATCTCGGACTCCCTGGAAAAGGTGCTGAACCCCGGGCACAAAAAGGTCTTCCGGGTCTACGACCATAGGGGCCTGGCCACCGCCGACCTCCTCGCCGCCTTTGACGAGGAGGTCAGAGAGGACCAGCCCCTCACCTTGCGCCACCCCACGGACCCCACCAAGCGCCGCACCCTCAAGCCAGGAGGGTTCACCCTCGAGCCCCTCCTGGAAGAAGCCTACCGGGGAAGGCGCCTCTTTCCCCCCTTGCCCCTAGAGATACTACAAGAAAGGCGGCACAAGGACGTGGAGCGCCTAGACCCCGGGGTGCGCCGCCTGGTAAACCCCCACATCTACCACGTATCCCTTAGCGAAAGGCTTTTCGCCCTGAAGGAGGAACTGGTGGCCCGGCTGGGCCAGGCTTAGGAGGCCTGGCGAAGCTTGGCCTCCTCCAGGGCCCTAAGGGGCTGGTCCAGGTGGGGGAGGTCAATGACCAGCTCCTTTACCCCGCTTCCCGGGGCCTCAAACATCAGGTCCACCATGGTCTTCTCCAGGATGGCCCTTAGGCCCCGGGCCCCCGTGCCCCGCTTTAGGGCCCTGCGGGCGATCTCCTTCAAGGCCGCCTGGGTAAAGCGGAGCTCAATCCCCTCCATGCGCAAAAGCTCCTGGTACTGCTTCACCAGGGCGTTTTTGGGCTCGGTAAGGATACGCACCAGGTCATCTTCCGTAAGGGGGTGGAGCTGGACGATGAGGGGGGCCCGGCCCACAAACTCCGGGATCATGCCGAACTTCACCAGGTCCTCGGGGATGACCTCCAGGGGCTCGTCCTTGGTCTTGGTGCGGGTAAAGCCGATGGTGGTGCGCTCGGTTCGGGCCTTCACGATGGCCTCGAGGCCCTCAAAGGCCCCGCCCAGGATGAAGAGGATGTTCTTGGTGTTCACGGGGATGAACTCCTGGTGCGGGTGCTTGCGCCCCCCTTGGGGCGGCACGTTGGCGATGGTGCCCTCAATGATCTTTAAGAGGGCCTGCTGCACGCCTTCCCCGGAAACATCCCGGGTTAAGGAGGGGTTTTCCGACTTGCGAGCGATCTTGTCAATCTCGTCAATGTAGACGATGCCCATCTCCGCCCGCTCCACGTCAAAGTCGGCGTTTTGCAGGAGGCGAAGAATAACGTTCTCCACGTCCTCCCCCACGTACCCCGCCTCGGTTAAGGTGGTGGCGTCGGCGATGGCGAAGGGCACGTCCAAAAACCGGGCCAGGGTTTCCGCAAGAAGGGTCTTGCCCGTGCCCGTGGGACCGATGAGGAGGATGTTGGCCTTGCCGATCTCCGCCTCCGGATGGAGGAGGCGTTTGTAGTGGTTGTAGACGGCTACGCTCAAGGCCCTCTTGGCCGCCTCCTGCCCCACCACGTACTGGTCCAAATGGGCCTTGATCTCCCGGGGTCTGGGCAGGCGGCTGGGCCCCTTGGGAACTGGCTTTTCCCTGGAAAGAAGCTCCCGGGCCCGCTCCACGCATTCCTCGCAGATGTAGACCTCGGCGACAGGGCTCTCCAGAAGCCGCCCCGTCTCCGGCGGGCGCAGGCCGCAGAAACTACAGAAGGGCCTAGGCTTCCTCACGGCTCACCACCTGGTCAATGAGGCCGTACTCCATGGCCTCCTGGGCTGAAAGGTAATAGTCCCGGTCGGTGTCCTTTTCCACCTTTTCCAGGGGCTGGCCAGTGTGCTTGGCCAGGATCTCGTTCAAAAGCTTCTTGGCCTTCAGGATCTCCTGGGCCTGGATGGCGATATCGCTGGCCGTGCCCCGCACCCCGCCCCAAGGCTGGTGGATCATGACCTTGGAGTGGGGCAGGGCGTAACGCCGGCCCTTTTCCCCAGCGGCCAAGATCACCGCGGCCATGCTGGCCGCCATGCCGATCACAATGGTGGAAACCGGGGCCCTGACGAACTGCATGGTGTCGTAGATGGCCAGGCCCGCATCCACCTCACCCCCCGGGGAGTTGATGTAAAGGCGTATCTCCTGGTTGGGGTTTTGCGCATCCAGGAAAAGAAGCTGGGCCACGATGGTGTTGGCCACCTGGGAGTCTATGGGGGTGCCCAGGAAGATGATGCGATCCTTGAGTAGCCGGGAGTAGATGTCGTAGACCCGCTCGCCGCGGGCGGTCTGCTCTATGACGTAGGGTATGACCATACCAGTCCCCATTGTAGCGGCAAGCCCAGGGGGAAAACCCCCCTGGGCCACCATGGCGCACCTAAACCAGCTTGGACAAGGCCTCCTTGACGGCCTTTTCCTGGATGTACGCCGCCCTCAGCCGGGCAAGACCCCTCTCCCCAAACTGCCGCCTCAGCTCCTGCACGGAGACGCCGTAGGACCGGGCCACCGCCTGGAGGTAGGCCTGCCACTCCTCCTCGCTCACCTCGGGCTTGAGCTCCTCAGCCAAGCGCTCCTTAGCCAAGGAACGCCGCACCCGCTTCAAGGCCTCCTGCCTCAGGTCCTCCCGGAACTTTGCCAACTCGCCCTTCTCCTCCAAGGCTTGGAAGTAGGCCTCCAGGGGAATCCCTTGACGGGCCAGGTCCTCGGCCAGGTGCTCTAGGAGATGGCGCTCCTCCGCCTCCAGCATGGAGGGAGGGATCTCCACCTCCAACCCCTCGGCCAGTTTCTCCAAGAAGGCGCGTTCGCGGGCCTCCTGGTACTGGGCTTCCGCCTGCCGTCTCAGGCTTTCGCGCACCTTTTGCCTTAGGTCCTCCAGGCTTTCCGCCTCCAGGGTCTTGGCGAACTCCTCATCCAGCTCGGGAAGCTCGAGGGTCTTCACCTCCAGAATCTCGGTGCGCACCTCCCGCACCTTCTCCCCCTGCTCGTTCAAGACGGGGACCATGACCACCTCCCCCGCACGCCTGCCCAAAAGGGCCTCCCGCACATGGGGAAGGGCCTTGGAAAGGTCAATGGGGAACTCCGCCCCCTCCTCGGTGCGCACGAAAACGTGGTCCTTCTCCTGGGCCTCCCGATCTACGGGCACAAGCTCAGCGTAGCGCTGGCGGAGCTCCTCGAGGGCCTTCTCCACCATCTCCTCCGTGACCTCTTCCGGCACCACCCCGAGGTCAAAGCTCCGCCAGTCGGGAAGCTTGACCTCGGGGTAGTTCTCCACCTCCGCCACGTAGCGGAAACCCTCCCCCTCCTTGAGCTCCTCCTCCACCACCCTGGCCGCCACGGGCAAAAGCCCAAGCTCCTGCACCGCCAAGGGATAGGTTTCCTCCACCAGGCGCTCCTTGAGGTCGGAAAGAAGCTCCTCCCGCCCGATCCGGGCTTCCACCACCTTCAAGGGGGCCTTGCCCGGGCGGAAGCCCGGGATGCGCACCCGCTTAGCCACGTCCTTGAGGAGGGCCTGGTAGCGCTCTTGTACCTTCTCCGCAGGCACCTCCACCCGCACCTTTACCCGATAGCCGGAACGCTCCAGGATCTCCGCCACGCCTCACCTCACTGAACAAGGGGCCTCGCCCGCGTGGTGCGAGGAGCGGGACTTGAACCCGCACGGGTTACCCCACCGGATCCTAAGTCCGGCGCGTCTACCGGTTCCGCCATCCTCGCGTGGGAGGACGAGGCCCCCCTTCAAAATACCACCCCTTTCGGGGTGGAGGTATTGGGGTGAGCGATGGGACTTGAACCCACGACCCCCGGATCCACAGTCCGGTGCTCTGACCAGCTGAGCTACGCTCACCACGCTCAGCATCCGCCATTCTAAGGGCCTAACCCCCCACCGTCAAGGCCTGAAGCCCCCCCTCCAGGCTCATGGCCTCATACCCTTCCGCCTCCAGGTAAAGGGCCGCCACCTGGCTGATAAGCCCCTTCTCGCACACCAGGAGGAGGGGAACCCGGGGCAGGTGGTGTTCCCCTGCTTGGATCTTCTCCAAGGGAACCCACTCCGCCGCAAAGGGCAAGGGGGTGTGGCGCTTGTCCGCGGGGCGGACATCCACCACCTTCACCCCCTGGTTCAAAAGGGCCGGGAGCTCCTCGGGTTTGACCCTACGCATACCCCTGATTGTACCAGGGGAAGGCGGGGCCTCGAGGACCATGCGCAAAGTTATGCAACATCCCCGGGATGTTCTGCATAAGAAGTGGGGTCCTCCTTGGACAACCCGGGGCAAATATGTTATCCTCGCCCATTGGGTACGCGATGCCGCCGAGAAGAGACCTCAAGAAAATCCTCATCATCGGTTCCGGGCCCATCACCATCGGCCAGGCTGCGGAGTTTGACTACTCGGGCACCCAGGCGGTGAAGGCCCTAAGGGGTGCGGGCTATGAGGCCATCTTGGTCAACTCCAACCCCGCCACCATCATGACCGACCCCGAGCTGGCCGAGCGCACCTACCTGGAACCCCTGACCCTGGAGTACCTGGAAAAGGTGATCGCCAAGGAACGCCCCGACGCCCTCCTGCCCACCTTGGGGGGCCAGACCGCCCTAAATCTGTCCATGGCCCTCCACGAGGAAGGCATCCTCGCCCGCTACGGGGTGGAGCTTATTGGGGCCAAGGCGGAGGCCATCAAGAAGGGAGAGGACCGTGAGGAGTTCCAGAAGGCCATGCGCAAGATCGGCCTCGAGGTGCCCCGGGGCCAGATGGTGAGTAGCCTGGAGGAGGGCCTGCACTTTGCCCGGGAGGTGGGCTACCCCGTGGTGGTCCGCCCCTCCTTCACCCTCGGGGGCACCGGGGGCGGCATCGCCCATAGCGAGGCGGAGCTAAAGGAAATCCTGGGCCGGGGCCTCCTCCTTTCCCCGGTGCACACCGCCTTGGTGGAGGAATCGGTCCTGGGCTGGAAGGAGTTTGAGCTGGAGGTGATGCGGGACCATGCGGACACCGTGGTCATCATCACCAGCATTGAAAACGTGGACCCCATGGGGGTGCACACGGGGGACTCCATCACCGTGGCCCCCGCCCAAACCCTTTCCGATGTGGAGTACCAAAGGATGCGGGATGCCGCCAAGGCGGTGATCCGGGAGATCGGGGTGGACACCGGGGGCTCCAACATCCAGTTCGCCGTGGACCCCAGGACAGGCCGCCAGGTGGTCATTGAGATGAACCCCCGGGTCTCCCGCTCCAGCGCCCTGGCCTCCAAGGCCACGGGCTTTCCCATCGCCAAGATCGCCGCTCTCTTGGCAGTGGGGTACCGCCTGGACGAGCTTCCCAACGACATCACCCGCAAGACCCCAGCCTCCTTTGAACCCACCATTGACTACGTGGTGGTCAAGATCCCCCGCTTTGCCTTTGAGAAGTTCAAGGACCTCCCCAACACCCTGGGAGGCCTCACGGACCAGCTGGGCACCCAGATGAAATCCGTGGGGGAGGTGATGGCCATCGGCCGCACCTTCAAGGAGGCCCTCATGAAGGCCCTGAGGGGCCTGGAGCGGGACGTGAAGGCCCTGGCCCAGGTGCGCACGGAAGATTTGGAGAAAAAGCTCTACCCAAACCCCGACCGCATCTATGCGGTCATAGAGCTCTTGCGGCGGGGGATGCCCCTCGAGGACCTCCACCAGGCCACCCGGATTGACCGGTGGTTCCTGCATCAAATCCAGGAGATCGTGGAGGCCGAGGCTTGGCTAAGGCATAACCCACCTAAGGACCGGGAGGACTGGCGCTTCTACAAGGGTCTGGGCCTCACCGATGCCCGCATGGGGGAGATTTTGGGCAGAGGAGAAGGGGAGGTGCGCACCGAGCGCAAGGCCTTGGGGGTGGTCCCCGTCTACAAGACCGTGGACACCTGCGCTGCGGAGTTTGAGGCCTACACCCCCTACCACTACTCCACCTACGAGCTGGAGGACGAGGTCTGGCCCACGCCAAAACCCAAGGTGGTGATCCTGGGCTCGGGGCCCATCCGCATCGGCCAAGGGGTGGAGTTTGACTACGCCACGGTGCATGCGGTCTGGGCCCTGCGGGAGGCGGGCTACGAAACCATCATGGTGAACTCCAACCCGGAGACGGTCTCCACCGACTACGACACCGCGGACCGCCTCTACTTTGAGCCCCTTACCCTGGAGGATGTCCTCAACCTGGTGGAGCACGAGAAGCCCCTGGGGGTCATCGCCACCTTGGGCGGCCAAACCCCCCTGAAGCTGGCCAAGGGCCTGGAGGAGGCTGGGGTACGGCTTCTCGGCACCCCGTTCGCCGCCATCCATAAGGCGGAGGACCGCCAGGAGTTTAACCGCCTTTGCCAAGAGCTTGGCATCCCCCAGCCCGAGGGCCGGGTGGCAGCCACCCCCGAGGAAGCCCTTCGCTTGGCCCAGGAGGTGGGCTTTCCCCTCCTGGCCCGGCCCAGCTACGTGCTGGGAGGCCGGGCCATGCGGGTGCTCCACGGCCGGGAAGAACTGGAGCGCTACCTGGAGGAGGTCTACGAACCCCTTCAGGACAAGCCCTCCATCCTCCTGGACCGGTACCTGGAAGGCGCCTTAGAGCTGGACGTGGACGCCCTTTGCGACGGGGAAGAGGTGATGATCGCCGGGGTGATGGAGCACGTGGAGCGGGCCGGGGTGCACTCAGGGGACTCGGCCACGGTGCTACCCCCCGTGCACCTCTCCCCTGCCGCCTTGGAAAAGGTGAAGGCCTACACCCGGAAGCTGGCCTTGGCCCTGGGGGTTAAGGGGCTATTGAACGTGCAGTATGCGGTCCTTGGGGAAGAGGTGTACATCCTCGAGGCCAACCCCCGGGCAAGCCGCACCGTGCCCTTCGTTTCCAAGGCCATCGGGGTTCCCCTGGCCAAACTGGCCGCCCTCATCGCTGTGGGCAAAACCCTCAAGGAGCTAGGGGTGCGGAACCTGGAACCCGTGCCCCCCTACTATGCCGTGAAGGAGGTGGTCATCCCCTGGCTCAAGTTCCCGGGGGTCATCCCGGTCCTGGGGCCCGAGATGCGCTCCACCGGGGAGAGCATGGGCCTGGACCAGGACCCCTACCTGGCCTACTACAAGGCCCAGCTGGGGGCAGGCCAAAGGCTCCCCCTCTCGGGACGGGTCCGCTTCTTGGAGGAAGGGCTTCCCGAAAAGGAGCGGGCCCGGCTAGAGGAAGTGCGCCGGGCCTACTTGGATGCCGGCTTCACCCTTTCCCACGAAGATTACGATCTGCTTATCGGCCCTATCCCTCATCCCGAGCTGAGGCGGGCGGTGGAGAAGGGCCTTCCCTTCATCACCACCCTGGAGGGAGCCTGGTGGAGCCTAAAGGCCATCCTGAGGGTCCGGGAGAAGGGCACCACGGTCAAAAGCCTTCAGGAGTGGCACGGCATCCTGGAGAAAGCCTAAGGCCAGGTAGGCCCTCCCGTGTACAATGAAGGGCAATGAAGCTCATCGTGGCCATCGTGCAGGATACGGACGCCCCTGGCCTCACCAAGGCCCTTTTGGAGCGGGGGCTGCAGTCCACCAAACTGGCCTCCACCGGCGGCTTTTTGCGGGAAGGGAACACCACCTTGCTCATCGGCCTCGAGGACGATAGGGTTCCCGAAGTCTTGGATTTGATCCGGGAAAAGTGCCGCACCCGCACCCGCCTGGTCACCCGGGGCTTCCCTTTGTCGGAAGCTCCCGACCCCTTTTTGGCCCAACCCGTGGAGGTGCAGGTGGGGGGGGCCGTGGTCTTCGTGTTGCCGGTGGAAGGCTTCTTCAAGGTATGAGGAGCCTGGCCTTCCTCATCCTCTTGGGCGCGGCCCTGGCCCAGATCGGCAAGCCGGTGGAAGGGTTTCTCCAGGGTATCGCACCCCCTCCGGGAAGCGAGGTCCGGGTGGAGGAGAAAAACGGCCGCCTCCTGGCGGTGAGCTATACCGGCCCCCTGGACGCCTCCTTTCTGGCCCAGTTGGTGGACAGGACCACGGGCATGGCCTTCGGGGCCCCTCTTAAGGAGTGGGTAGGGAAAAACGCGGGGAACCTTAAGGGGCAACGGGTCAGCCTGAACTTGGGAGAGGCCTTTCTTGTGGACCTCGTCCTCACGGAGCCCATGCGGGCCCGGATAGGCCCCAGGGAAACTCGGGAAGCGGCCCTGGGCGAGGACCGCTGGGTGCTAGGGGAAAAGGGCCCCGTGCTGCGCATCTTCTCGGACTTCCAATGCCCCTTCTGCCAGCGTCTGGCCCGTGAGGTGCTTCCCCAGCTGAAACCCCGGGCCCTCAAGGGGGAACTCCGGATCAGCTACCGTCACTTCCCCCTCAAGGAGATCCATCCCGAAGCCCTCCCCGCCGCCATGGCCGCGGAGTGCGCCGGGGCGCAAGGAAGCTTTTGGCCCTACCACGACCTCCTGATGGGGGGGAGGCTTGGGGATTACCTGGGCCTGGCCCGCTCCCTCTCCCTGGACCTGAAGGCCTTTGCCAGCTGCCTCAAGCACCCCCAGGTGGCCCAGCGGGTGGAGGCCGAGCGGGCCTTGGCCCTCCGCCTGGGCCTTAGGGGAACCCCCACCGCCTTCGCTGGACCCTACCGGGTCCCCAACCCCTTTGACCTGGAGCAGGTCCTGGACTATCTGGCCCTGGCCCGCTAAAGTGGGCGGGATGGAAGGGGAGCTCTTCCTTCTCAAGGATGGCAAAGGCCGAGCCTTCCTGATCCGCCTCAAGGAGGGTGGGGTTTTCCACCACCACCGGGGCACCGTGCCCCATGAGGCCATCGCCCAAGTGGGCCCAGGGGGAAGGGTCTACACCCACCTGGGAGAGGCCCTCTCCGTCCACCGGCCCACCTTGGAGGAGTACCTCCTGCACATGCGGCGAAGCGCCACCCCCACCTACCCCAAGGATGCCAGCGCCATGGTAACCCTTTTGGACCTGGCCCCGGGGATGCGGGTCCTCGAGGCGGGCACGGGCTCCGGGGGGCTCACCCTCTTCCTGGCCCGGGCGGTGGGGCCTATGGGGCTGGTGGAAACGTACGAGAAGCGCCCCCAGCACCTGGCCCAGGCAGAGGCCAATGTGAAGGCCTTCTGGCAGGTGGAGAACGTGCGCTTCCACCTGGGAAGCCTAGAGGAGGCCACCCTGGAAAGGGAGAGCTTCCACGGGGTGGCCCTGGACCTCATGGAACCCTGGAAGGTGCTGGCCAAGGCCACGGAGGCCCTCATGCTGGACCGCTTCCTGGTGGCCTACCTCCCCAACATCACCCAGGTGCTGGAACTGGTGCAAAGGGCCGAGGGCCTTCCCCTCAGGCTGGAACGGGTTTTGGAGGTTTCCTGGCGGGAGTGGGAGATAAGGCTACCCGTGGCCCATCCCCGCTTCCAGCAGGTGGGGCACACGGCCTTTTTGGCGGTCTTTAGGAAATGGAAGGCCTCCTGATCCACGCCTTTTTGCGGGAGCTAACGGGGGAGCTCCCGGCCCTTAACCTGGGCCTGGCCTTCCCCGACGAGGGAAGCCTGGCCCTCCTCCTCAAGGGCAGGACGGGCCGGATCTTCAACCTGGTTCTCCGCTACCGCCCTCCCTCCCCTAGCCTAGCCCAGGAGGAAGGCACCCTTTTGGGCGAGCCCAAAACCCCCTTCCAACGGCAGCTGCAGGCCCGGGTAAAGGGACCCTTGCTGGAAGCTGAGCAACTCAAGCTGGACCGGGTGGTGTTTTTCCGCTTTGCCGGGGAAAAGGGGTTTGTGGACACGCCCCCCTCCACCCTGGTCCTGGAGGCCACGGGACGGAACGCTAACCTCCTCCTCCTGGACGAAGAAGGCCTGATCCTCGGGGTTGACCGGCCCATCACCAAGGAGGTGAACCGCTACCGGGAACTCCGCCCGGGCCTTCCCTACATGCCCCCACCCCCCTACGAGAAGCTGGACCCCCGCACCCTTACCCTAGAAGACCTCCACATCCTCCTTGGGAAATCCTTGAAGGAGGTGGTGCGCCATGTGGACGGGATAGGCCTGGAACTCATGCGGGAGCTGGCCAAAAGAGCGGGCCTCACCCCGGAAACCCCCTTGGATGAGGAAGCCCTGGCCCAGGTATACCAGGCCCTCAAGGATGTGCTGGAACACCCCCACCTGGGCACTGCCCTTTCCCAGGAGCTTCAGGTAAGGTGGCGGGAAGAAGAGAAAGAGGCCTTGAGAAAGCCCCTCCTCGAGGCCCTTAGAAGGGAAGAGCGAACCCTCCGCGCCCGGCTTCTTGACCAGGAAAGGGCTTTGGAAAGGCTGGAGGAAGCGGAAGGCCTGCGCCGGCAGGCCGACCTCCTCCTGGCCCGGCTTAGGGAGGTGCCCAAAGGGGCAGAAAAGGTGGTTTTAGAGGATTTTGAGGGAAGGCCGGTGGAAATCCCCCTAGACCCCGCCCTCTCCCCCCAGGAGAACGCCCAGAGGCTCTACGAAAGGGCGCGGCGCCTCGAGGGGCTGGCGGAGCGGGCCCTCGCCCTGATCCCTAAGCTGGAGGCCCAGCTCCAGGCCCTACAGGAGGAGGTCCGGCGGGTGGAAAAGGCTGAACTCGCGGAACTCCTCGCCCTCTCCCGGCACCCCAAGGGGCAAAAGGGGCCCAGGCTGGGCCTCCGCTATACTTCCCCTTCCGGATTCCTAGTCCTGGTGGGCAGGAACGCCAAGGAAAACGACCTTCTCACCCGCACCGCCCACTCCGAGGACCTCTGGTTCCATGCCCAAGGGGTGCCGGGAAGCCACGTGATCCTCAAGGCGGAAGGGAAGAGCCCGCCCCTGGAAGACCTCCTCTTCGCCGCCAGGCTGGCCGCCTACCACTCCAAGGCCCGCGGAGAAAACCAAGTTCCCGTGGACTACACCCGCAAAAAACACGTCTGGCGACCGCGCAAGGCCGCCCCAGGCCAGGTTCTCTACACCCACGCCAAGACCCTCTTCGTGGAGGGGTCGCTTCCCCAAGAGGCCGTAGAGGGGTAGACTTGGCTTTTGTGAGAAGGGTGATGTTCCACGCCAAGATCCATAGGGCCACGGTGAGCCATGCCGACCTTCACTACGTGGGTTCGGTAACCGTGGACCAGGACCTCTTGGATGCCGCCGGCATCCTGCCCTACGAGCAAGTGGATATCTACGACATCACCAATGGAGCCCGGCTCACCACCTACGCCCTTCCCGGGGAGAGGGGTTCGGGGGTGGTGCAGGTGAACGGGGCCGCCGCCCACCTGGTGCGCCCGGGGGACTTGGTGATCCTGGTGGCCTACGGGATCTTTGAGGAGGAAGAGGCCCGAAACCTTAAGCCCACCGTGGTTTTGCTGGACGAGGGAAACAGGATCCTCGAGGTGCGCCGGGGATGACCAGGCTACGGCTCTACCTGGACCTAATCCGCTTCGAGCACACCCTTTTCGCCCTTCCCTTTGCCTACGGAGGGATGCTCCTGGCAGCCGGGGGCTGGCCCGGATTTCGCACCTTCCTCCTGGTCACCCTGGCCATGGTGGGGGCCAGGACCATGGCCATGGCCCTGAACCGCCTCATTGACTGGCGGCTGGATGCCCTAAACCCCCGCACCCAGAACCGCCACCTGCCCAAAGGTCTGGTCAAGCCCTGGGAAACCCTCCTCCTTGCCGGCCTGGGCCTTACCCTTCTGGTTTATGCGGGGCTTTCCCTAAACCCCCTTACCGCAAGGCTCCTTCCGGTGGCGGTCTTTTTCCTAACCGTTTACAGCTACACCAAGCGCTTCACCTGGCTTTGCCACTATGTATTGGGGCTCACCATCGGGGCGGCCGCGGCAGGGGGTTGGATCGCCGTCACCGGGAGCTTCCACCCCACCGCCTACTGGCTTTGGGCCGGGGTGGGGCTTTGGATCGCGGGGTTTGACATCCTTTACGCCACCCAGGACTTTAGCTTTGATCGCTCCCATGGGGTGAAGAGCATCCCCGCCCGCTTTGGCATTCCCCTGGCCCTGGGCATCGCCCGCGCCTCCCATCTATTCGCATGGCTTTCCTTCCTCCTGGCTGGCCTTAGTTATGGAGCGGGGCCCTTCTACTACCTGGGCCTTTCCTTGGTGGGGCTTCTCCTAGCTTACGAACACAGCCTGGTGACCCCCGGGGACCTGAGCCGGGTGGACCTGGCTTTCTTCCAAGCCAACGTGGGGGTGAGCCTGGGGATGTTCCTGTTTATCGTGCTGGATCTCTTTGGGGGCTAAGGAACTTGACGGCCAGAACGTAGGCGCCTATCCTGATGCCATCAGGGCTGTGATTTCGCTCAAACAAATCCAGGCCCTCCCAATGGCTTGCCTCAAAAGCCAAGCCTATTCCATAATCTTACTCCAGGTTATTTCCATCCCACATCTCCATGGTTTTCCCCCAGGGGTAGATGCAAGAGCGGATAAAGCTGCAGGAGGCCCCGTCCAGTAGCGATAAGAGGGGAAGTGAACGAGAAGGAGGAGGTCTTTTTCCAATGCCAGCTCCTACGGATGGCCCGCGGGGAAGAAGAGGCCTTGGAGGCTCTGTATCACGCCCTCGCTCCCCGGGTGCTTGCCTTGATACGGCGAATCCTGAACAACCCGGAGATAGCTAAGGAGGTCTTGCAAGATACCTTCTTGAGGGTATATCAACAGGCGTGGCGCTACGATCCCACAAGGGGGAAACCCACTACCTTTGTCTTTGCCATAGCCCGCAATCTCGCCCTTACCCGCTTGCGTGGAGAGGGGAGACAACCCCTTAAAGACCCCACCTTGGATCCCCACGATCCCGGGGGCGATCGGGAAGCCACCTGGGGAATCCAGCCTCAAGGCCGGGAGGACAAGGTGCGCATAACACAAGCCCTGGAGGGCCTATCTCCCCCAGAGCGCCTCCTCCTGGAGGAGGCCTTCTACCTTGGACTAACTCACCGGGAACTAGCCGAGCGCCACGGGCTACCCCTAGGAACGGTCAAGGCCCGCATCCGCCGAGCACTCCTTAAGCTAAAAGAGAAGCTAGGGAAGGCATAGATGGAACACGTGGAAGAGCTACTAACCGACTACGTCACAGGGGGCCTCGAGGCGGAGGAACAAGCGCGAGTGGAAACCCACCTGCGAACGTGTCCCCGATGCCAGGGTGAGCTAGGCTCCCTGGAACAAGCCTTCTACGCCTTGGCCGAAAGCTTGACCCCAGTTCCACCGCCCCCAGAAGGCCTGAGCAAGATCAAGGCCCGTCTCCGCTGGGATCGGCGAAAACGGTGGGCAATCCGGGCTCTTCTCTTTGCCGCTATTATGGCTGGAGTCTTCATCTTGGGAGCCCACCTGGGTCAGATGACCCAAATCCAAGCAGCAACCCTGGAAAAGGTGGCGTATTGGGTTAGCGATCCAGAAGCCCAGTGGCGCCTGCTGAGCGTCGAGGGAGAAAACCTAGGCCTCCTCCTATGGCGGGAGGACGGCCGCTGCCTGGTGCTGCTGCGGGAGCCTCCTCCCCCTAGCTTGGCCTACCAGCTTTGGGGCGAGGAAGGCGGCCTGCTGTATCCCTTGGCCGGGGGACGGACCCGCATCCTCGAGGCCGACTATGGTCGCTTCCGAACGTTGGTCCTCAGTCTGGAACCTGAGCCCGAGCGCACGGCCTCTGGAAAATCCAGACCCTCCCCTCCAACCCACCTCCTCGCCCGCTTAACCTTACCGTAATAAGTTCCCCACCAGGGCGAAAGCCCCGGTGAGGTTATCCTATTGGGGGTCATTTCCCAGGGGCCAAACGCCCACTGGATTTCACCACCATCCCCGATGATTCACCATTAACCCCCCTACCTAACCTCTATCTCTCCTCGCATACCCGGATGTACCCGGCAGAAATAGCTGTAGATCCCAGCCTGGTTAAAGGTGATGGGAGTAGAGGTCTGGCCCTGGTTCAGGATTCCGGTATCGAAGGCCCCACCGTCGGCGGTGGCGGTGTGGGGTGCCGCATCCTGGTTCTCAAAGCTCAGGCTACCCCCCAAGGCCACAAAACAGCGGGCAGGGTGGAAGGTAAACCCTTGGATCTGAATCACGGACGGGCAAGCCTCGAGGGTCCCATTCCCTCCCCCTCCCGTACGGGGATAACATCCGGCCAGTACCAGGGCGGCAGGCAAGCCTATCCACAGCAAACGCATACAGACCTCTCAGTAACGAGCCCCGGTTGCCCAGAGCCGGAGATCACCGCAGGCCAAAGTCGCACCGACTGGCGTCGGGGTATTGGCATGGACGTTCACGTAGGTGCTTCCCTCCGGCAGCGAGGCAGTAGGCAGCCGGGTATAGGCCACCGCCCGACCGTTAGCATCAGCCACCAAGGAAGTTAGCCCGAGAATCTGGTCCCCGTTCTGCTCCTTGCACGTGGCGTTGCCCCCGCGATTGAAATGTATATGGTTGGCATAGGTTCCGGACCCTGGCCTTAGGCCCTCTAAAAAGACAAACACCTCCAGCCCCCCCTGGGGTTCCACCAACACCACCGCCCGCCCCTTAAGGCCTTGACCCGCAAGGTCAGCCAGGTAGACCTCGGGCTTCCTTCCCCCTTGGCCCAAAGCCAAAACCAAAATCCCCAGCGCTAAAAGCCCTAGCCCCAATCCCCGCAGCCACCGCATACCCTCCACCTCCTTTCATCGTTTACTACGCCAACCTAGGGCAGGATGGATGCATCGCCCCGCGGGGAGGAGTAGGCTTGAAACATGGAAGGCATTCGCAAGGCTGCAGAGAGGGCGATTTTGGACTTCCTGGAGGCATTCCCCATGCCCAAGGGAAGCCTCTTTGTCCTGGGGGGTTCCACCAGCGAGGTCCTAGGGGAAAAGGTGGGCACAAGGCCCAGCCTCGAGGTGGCCGAGGCCATCCTGAATGGCCTCCTTCCCCCGCTCTTGGAACGGGGCGTGTGGGTGGCGGTCCAGGGGTGCGAGCACCTGAACCGGGCCCTGGTGGTGGAAAGGGAGGCCGCCCGGGTTTACGGGCTAGAGGAGGTCACGGTCTTCCCCCACCCCAAGGCGGGAGGAAGCTTGGCCACCATGGCCTTTCTCCGGTTTAAGGAGCCGGTCATGGTGGAATCCCTTAAGGCCCAGGCCCACGGGGGCCTGGACATTGGGGGCGTCCTCATCGGTATGCACCTCCGGCCGGTGGCCGTGCCCCTGAGGCTTTCCCTACGCAAAATCGGGGAGGCGGTTTTGATCGCCGCCAAGACCAGGCCTAAGCTGGTGGGCGGGGCGCGGGCCGTCTACACCAGGGAGGAGATGCTTACGAAGTTGGAAGAATATCGGCAAAAGCCTCTCTGAAAAGGGCCGCAACCCCCAGGGCCTCGTAACGGTCGTAATGGCCCATGAGGGAAAGGCGAAAGATTCGTCCCTTGAGCGCCCCTTGCCCGCCAGCGATCACCGCCTGCCTCTTGGCAAAGGCCTCCTTCACCGCCCGGTAGGGCACCCCATCCGGCAGATGGAAGGCGGCCACCGCTGGGCTTGGCACCTTGGGCAGCGGCCTAAGCCCAAGCTCCTCCCCCACCCGGTAAAGGAGGTCGTTCTGCCAAGCCTTAAGGGCCAGGTGCTCAGCAAGCCTGGGCACCACCTCCTCCAGCACCGCGGCCACCGCCCCCACCAGGTTGATGGCTGGGGTCCAGGCGCTCTCCCCTTCCCCCTGGGCCTTAAGCTCCCGGGAAAGGTCGTAGTAGTACCCTCGGGGGCGGAGGGCCTCCAGGGCCGTGGGGCTTAGAGCCACGAAACCCAAGCCCGGCGGGCACATGAGGCCCTTCTGGCTACCGGAGGCGGCGGCGTCCACCCCCCAGGCCTCGAGGGCCACCTCCCGCACCAGGAGGCTCGTCACCATGTCCGCCCCCACCAAGCCTTCAGGGTTGGCCTCCTTAAAGGCCCTTGCCAGGGCGGGCAGGTCCACCAGGGCCCCGGTGGAGGTCTCCGAATGGACCAGAAGAAGCCCCCGGTACCCGGGCCTCGCCACGTGCTCGGGGTGGGGCACCTCCCCATAGGCTAGGGAAAGCCGGTCCACCCTTAGCCCCGCGCTTTCGGCGATCTCGGCAAAACGCTCGGAGAACTTCCCATAGACCGGTACCAGCACCTTTTCCCCGGGGGCGAAGAGGTTTTGCACCAAGGCCTCCATGGCCAAGGTGCCGCTTCCCGTAAGGACCAGAACCTCCCCTTGGGTCTGGAAAGCCTTCTTGAGAAGGTCCCTGGCCTTTAGGAAAACTTCCCGGGCCGGCTCCGTGCGGTGGTGGAGCTGGGGGCGGGCCAAGGCCTCCAGGGCCTTAGGGTGAAGCCGAACGGGTCCAGGGGTGAGGAGCCACTCCATGGGAAAAGTTTAGCGTACCACGCCCCCTACCAGGCGCTGGACCACCCGCCCCGTGAGGAGTAAGAGGCCGTGGAGAATGGCCCCGGGCCTGGGTGGGTCCCCAGGCACGTAGACATCCACGGGAACCACCCTATCCACCCCCGCCCACACCTCCTGGCTTTCCGCAAAAACCCCGCCGGCGATGGCCTCGTTGCCCACCGCCACCACCCCTTTCGGCTCCGGCATGGCCTGGTAGGTGCGCTCTAGGGCCTCGGCCATGTTGCGGCTCACGGGGCCGGTCACCAACAGGGCATCGCCATGGCGGGGCGAGGCCACCACCTGGAAGCCAAACCGGGCCATGTCGTTAAAGGGGTTCCCCAAAAGGGCAATCTCGGAATCGGTAAGCCCCGTGTCCCCGGCGCTCACCTCCCGGAAGGCCAGGGTGGGAAGGCGCAACTCGGGCCGTGGTGGCGGGGGTGGCCCAGGGTCCAGGAAGGCTTGGGCCGCCAGGTCCACCCGTTGCACCAGGTCTTCCCGGCGAACCACGGCCACCTCCAGGGTCTTCATCTCCCCCACGGCCTCGGGGTAAACCAGGGCGCACCGCCCACACCCCACGCAGCGGGCTAGGTCCAAGCTGAAAACCCCTTCTTCTTCAAAGAAGGCCCCGCTAGGGCACAGGCCCACCAGTCCCTCCCGGGCTTTCTGAGAGAGCCCCTCGGGCTTCAAAAGGGGATATCCGAAGGCATGCGGGGGTATCTGGAGAATCTCCTCCAGGCCCTTTGCCAAAACCCCGATTCTAAGCGTGTGCCACAAGCTCATGCCACCCCCTAAAGGTCATTCCCTGCGTAAGAAAGGTCAAAGGATTTGTTGCATAGGGGGAAATCGGGCAGACCCTCACCCCGCACCGCCAACTCCAAAGCCCTCCAGTTCTTAAAGCTAGGGTCCACCCCCTCCGCTTGAACCACCTTTCCTCCCGCAAGCTGCACAAACCAGAAGACCTCGCCTCGGCCCGCCTCTACCCGAGCGATTCCCTCTCCGTCCCCAGGAGGAACCTCCACAGCTAAAGGCCCTTCGGGCAACTGGCGCAGAAAGTGCTGAGCGTAATCCAAAGCCTGAAGGGCTTCCTCCGCATACACCTGGGCCCTGGCCAAGACATCCCCACCTTGCCGCACCACAGGAGCAAAGGAGGGGTAGAGGGGATCATCCTGGCGCAGGTCCCGCCCCACCCCGCTCGCCCGGGCCGTGGGCCCCACGAAGCCCAAGGCCAACGCCTCCACCCGCCGCACCACCCCCACGTAGCGTATGCGATCCAGCACCTGGGGGTGCTTAAGAAGCCGGGGCAAAAGCCAATCCAACTCCTTTTGGTACCGCGATAGGGCCTCGAGGTCCGGCCTGCCTTCCTGCCACACCCCTCCCACCCGGATGAAGTTGCGGCCATAGCGGTGGCCCGTGAGGCGGTCCACCTCCCCTTGCAGAAGGGCCCGTATCCGCCCCACCTGGGTGGCGCCGTAGGCGTAGCCGATATCGGTGAAAAGGCCCGCCAGGTGGCCCAGGTGGCCAAAGGCCCGCTCCAGCTCCAAGGCCGCCCGACGCAGGTACTGCGCGCGGGGGGGAACCTCTATCCCCAAGGCCCTCTCCCAAGCCTCCGCAAAGGCCAGGGCGTGGGCCACAGGCTCACCCCCCGCCCGTTCCGCCAGGAGCAGGGCCGCCTCTGGACCTTTGCCCGGCATGATCCCGAGGAGGCCCCGGTGCTGGTAGCCCAGGCGGATCTCCAGGTTAAGGATTCGCTCCCCAAGAACGCTAAAGCGGAAGTGGCCGGGCTCAATGATCCCCGCATGCACCGGGCCCACCGGCACCCCGTGCAGGTGGGGAAACTCCCGGAAAGCATAGGGAAGGTCGTGCCGCCTTAAAGGTCTTAGCCCGGGATGCCCCACCAGCTCTAATCCCCTTTCCCAAAGGGCCCGCTCAAACCAATCCAGGGAGGGGAACTCCGCGGCCAAACTAGGTAAACGCCTTCCCTGGCCCAGGCGGAAGGCCTCGAGGCTCCGCCTGCGCTCCACCAGCAAAAGCGCCCCCTCGCCGTAGGGGAAATAGGCCACGGACCTACCCTCCTGCAGGGCCTCCTTTACGGCTTCCACAACACCACCTCCAGCGCCTTAAACACCTCCACCGGGGGTGAGACCCCAGGAAGAAGGAGCAGGAGAAGCAAAACCCAGAGCAACCAAAGGTCCAGCCCCCTTCCCCCTAAGGGTTTTCCTTGACCAAAACCCATTTGGGCCATGGGGTATAAGAGACCAGCAAAGGCCAGCCCCAGCCCCACCAGGTAGGGAACCCCCAGCCAGGGCGATTTCATGGCTACCTCCACCGCCTTGAACTCGGCGAAAAACAGGGGAAAGGGAGGAAGCCCCCCCAAGGCCACCAGGGAAAGGATAAAGGGCACACCCAAGGCAGGGGTATGGAGGACCAGGCCTCCCACCCGCCCCACCTCCTTGGCATGGCTCAGGGCCAGAATCCCACTGGCTCCCAAAAACGCCAACGTCTTGCTCAAAGAGTGGGCCAGGGTGTGGAAAAGGGCAAGCCAGGGAAGACCCAGGCCCAGGGCAAAAACGGCGAGGCCCATGTGTTCCATGCTGGAATAGGCGAGAAGCCTCTTGTACTCCCTCTGCCCAAAGAGAAACAAGGCCCCAAACACTAGGCTCAAAAGGCCAAAGGCCAAAAGAAGCCCGGAGGCAAAAGGGAAAAGCCCCGCCGCCTGCATAAGGGCGGTGTAGCGCAAAAGGGCGTAAAAGGCCACGTTGAGAAGGGTTCCCGAAAGGAGTGCGGAGGCCGGCCCCGGGGCCTCGGCATGGGCATCGGGGAGCCAGGCCTGGAGGGGAAAAAGCCCCACCTTGGTACCGAAGCCCACCAAGAGGAGGGCAAAGGCCACCTTAAGCCCCTCGGGATTGGCCTCCCCCACCAAGGACCGGACCTCCCCCCAGTCCAAGGTGGCCCCGCCCACCAAGGCGTACACCAGGATGACCCCAATGAGCCCCATGGCGATGCCCACACTGCCCAGCATGAGGTACTTCCAGGTGGCCTCCAGGGCCCTTGCCCCTCCCTTGTGGTAGACCAGAAGGGCCGAGGCCAGGGTGCTCCCCTCCACGAAGATCCAAAGCACCCCTAGGTTGTGGGCCAGGTACGCCCCGTGGGCCGAGACCAGGAAAAAGGCGCCCGCCCAATAGAACCGCCAAGCCTCCTCCCGGGGAAAGTAGCCCCGGGCGAACAGGGCCACCAACCCGTAGATGAGGTCCGTCAGGAGGAGGTAAAAGAGCCCCACCCCATCCAATCGGAAAGGGCCCGCCGCCGTACCCAAGAGGAAAGGGGCAAGGAGCAAGCCCAGGAAGGGGACCAGAACGGAAAGCTGCACCAGCAAGGTGGTTTCCCTGCGAGCCAAAAAGACCATCAAGGGCAAGAAGACCAGAAGATACAGCACCCCTACCCCCTTAAGGAACGCATCCGAGCCGTGTCCACATGCCCCATCTCCCCCTTGATGCGGAAGATGAGGATCCCCGCCAAAAACACGGCGGCAAAGGCATCCAAGGCCACCCCCAGCTCCACGAAGAGGGGAAGGCCGTGGCTCTCAGAAAGGGCCATGAGGAAAACCCCATTCTCCAACGCCAGAAATCCCAGAACCTGGCTGATCGCCTTTTTCCGGCTAACCATGGAAAGAATCCCCAACAGGACCAGGGCCAAGGCCACGGGCACCCCTTGGGGCAAGGAAGCTTCAGGAAGGACGAACACCTTTCCCACCCGGAAGGCCAAGGCGGTAAGGAGCCCAGCCAGAAGAAGGGACAGCGAAACGGATAGGTACCCCTCCACCTCGTGGCTCACCTCGAGGCGGTCTATAAGCCAGAACAGGTACCAGGGTATGAGAACCCCCTTGACGGCGAAAAGGGCCAGGCCTGCCACGATAAAGTGCACCTCGCCTCCCGCAAGGGCAAAGGAAACCAAGGCCAAGAGGATGTTCTGCAGGGCGTAGAGCCGGATGATGGCGTCCAGGCTACGGCGGCTTACCATCAGAAAACCGGTGGCCAAAATGGCCAGGACCAAGGTGTTTAGAAGCGCCATATTGCCCCCAAAAGCGCCAGAACCCCGAAAAGAGTGTTGTACGAGAGAAAGTCAGGAAGCCTGAGGTAGCGAAGCTTTACCCCGTAGGTCTCCAGGTAGGCCAACACCAAGACCCAGGCCCCCACCACCCCCAGGAAGACCAGGGGCTTGGACCCCGGCAACAACAAGGCCATCAACCCCGCGTAAAAGAGCATCTTAAGCGAGCCAGCAAGCTCGTACAAGGCCAAAAGAGGCCCGCTATGGTCCAGGACCTGCGCCTCGTGGATCATGGTGAGCTCCAGGTGCGTGGTGGGGTCGTCCACCGGCATCCTGGCCCCCTCGGCCAGAAGGGCCAGGGCCAGCGAGGCCAGGGCCAGCAGCAACACCAAGCTGTTCTCCACCCCAAGCTGGGGCAGGCCGCTCAGGGAAAACCCCTCCCCCAGAAGGACCGCCCCCGCCAAGGCCATAAGCGTTCCTGGTTCCGCCAACACCGTGACCACACCCTCCCGGTAACTTCCCTGGGCCCCAAAACTGCTACCCGCATCCAAAGCCGCCAGCATTTGAAAAAAGCGGCCCAAGCCCAGCAGGTAGAGGGCGAGGAGAAAATCCCCCCTGAAGGCCAACCCAGGGAGCACGGGCAACAAGGCCAAGGCCCCAAGGGTACCCAGTAGGGCCATGATGGGCCCGAGAAGGAATAGAGGGGTGGTGGGGTGGGGCACCACCCAGACCTTGCGCCAGAGCTTGGCCAGATTCCGGTACTCCATGAGGGGGCTTGGCCCCTGCCGATGGGTAAGCCTAGCCTTGAGCCACTTGACGGTTCCCGAAAAGAGGGGAGCCAAAAGGAGGGCCAAAAGAGCCGTCATAGCAAAACCACCCCCAGGACCACCACCAAGGTAAGGAGCTGCAGAAGAAGGTAAAGGTGCAGGCTCCCCGACTGAAGGGTCTGGACCAAGGCCGCAAGGCGGCTATAGGCCCGCCCCACGCCGGCGTATACCTCGGCCAAGGGTTCCTCCAAGCGGGGATGTTCCCCCACCCTAAGGCGAAGAAAGGGGAACAGGCGCAGGGCGGGCTCGGCAAAACCCAGGCCGTTGGGTTGCATCCTGGGGGTTAGGGGCTGGAAACCGCAGTCCCAGGTGCCGTACACCCGCTGGGGCAGTTGCCGAATCCTACGGTAGAAGACACCGGCCAAAAGGCCAAGGAGGACCAAGAGAAACCCGTTGGGATAGGTGTGGATCCCCAGGGGATCCAATACCAGCCCAGGCGCCACGGCCACAAGGAGGAGAAGCCCTGCCAACGCGCCAAGCCCCAGGCGCATCCCCCTGGCCCAGTGGAGCCCCGCCTCGCCTCGAGGCAACCCCAAAAAGGCCAGCCCGAAAAGGCGCACGTAAAAGTAAAGGGCCAAGGCCCCCACCAAGGCCAAGGCCCCGGCGGCCAGGGGCATCAGGAAAGGCCCCTGCAAAAAGCCTTGGTAAAGTTGCCACTCCGCAAGAAAAACAGGGCCAGGAGGCAGGCCAGCCCCCGCCACCATCCCCCCTAAGGCCAAAGCTCCGAGACCAGGGGCCTTACGGAAAAGCCCACCCAGGTGGGAAATCCGCCGCTCCTCCAGAGCCCCTGCCCCCAGGAAAAGAAGCCCTTTGAACAAGGCGTGGGCCACCTGCTGGAGGAAGAAGGCCCCCAGGAGCAAGGGCATAGGCTTAAGAAAATACGCCCCCAAAGCGGAAAGCATGAGGCCCAGGTTTTCCACGCTGGAGTAGGCCAAAGCCCCCTTTAGGTCCTCCTCCCCCAGACCCCGCACCAGGGCATACACCGCACCCAAAAGCCCCAGAAGAACCAAGGCCCATCCCACCCAAGGCGGAGGGGGACCGAACCAGTACTGGGACTGGTACAACCCCAGAAGGCCCAGTTTAGTCATGGCCCCAGAGAGCAGGGCCGACACCGGGCTGATGGCCACCGGGTGGGCTTGGGGCAACCAGGCATGGAAGGGGAAGAGGGCTGCCTTCACCCCAAAGCCTAAAAGAAGCCCCGCCCAGACCCAGTCAGCCCCCAGATGCCCGTGCCCCAGGAAGGCCAGGTAAAGCCCAGCCCCAGAAAGCCGGCTAGCCAGGAAAAAGGCCCGGCCCCCCACCAGGGCGTTCGGCCCCTCGAGGGCAACCAGGAAATAACCCAAGAGGGCCATGCCCTCCCACAAAAAGAGGAAGCCGAACCCCGGGGAGGTCAAGGCCACCCCCGCCATGCTAGCCAAGAAAAGGGGAATAAGAAGGCTATAGAGGTGCGCCTCACGAGGGTGATGGGCTAAATACGCAGGAAGGTAAGGGGCAAGGCCCAGGGTCAGGGCCCCGAGGAGGAGGAGGTAGAGGAAAGGAGCACCCCATCCCAAAGCCCAACCCATCCCCCCCAGCGCCACCCACGCTAGGCCCGCCAAGCCCAGGGAGAGGGAAAGCCCCCGGAAACGCCAGGGGGTCCCAGCGGACACCACGGCCAAGCCCAGGGGCAAGAAGGTCCAAAGGGGGCTCATTCCTCCTCCCTAAGGGCGTCCAGACGCTCCCTCTCCGCCTCGAGGTGGCGTTCAAAGATCCGCCGTCCCAGGTCCAAAAAGGCGTAGACCTCCGGATCCCGGGTGCGGTAGTAAACCATCTGCCCCTCCCGCCTGGCCTCCACCAACCCCCGCTCCCGAAGCAGGGAAAGCTGCCGAGAGAGCACGGACTGCTCCGCCCCAAGCTCCCGCTGGAGGGCGGAAACGCTCTTCTCCCCTTCCCTTAAAGCGTCCAGGATGGCCAGGCGCAAGGGATGGGCCAAGGCCTTGAAGAAGGCCGCCTTATAGCGGTGCAGGGCGCTTGGCATATCCCTCTCCTTGTGCATATGTGTAAAGTAACATATGGCCATGTTAAAACCCTGGTCCACCCTCGTCAAGCCCCACGTGGTACCATGGGCCCTCAGGGTATGCCGTATTTCCGCCTGCGCTTCCGGGCCCCTGCTTCCGACACGTACCTCCTTCCCCTGCCCCAGGACCTCCCCGGGCAAAAGGTCGGGGATCTCTTCCTATCCCGGCGAGCCGAAGCCATGTACGAGGACCGGGGCAACCTCCTGGCCCGGTTTCCCCTCGAGGCGGAAGAGGCGGTGGAGGTCCGCTTCCACCTGGATACCTATCCCCTGAACCCCGCCCCTCCCTGGCGCAAGGTGCTTCTTGGGGAACCCCCAGAGGCCTGGCCGGGTATCCTGGCCCGCAGAGGACATAAGGTAGAGCGGGCCCTAGGCTTTCTCCTTTCCGGAAAGCCCCACACCTGGTTCTTGGTGGACGGCACGCCCCTAGACCCTTTCCTGTACCAAGCCTTCCTGGAGCACCCAGGCCAACTCCTTCCCCTCGGCGTAGCCCCTGATCCCCTCACCTACCTGGGAGGCCACGAGGGAAAAAGGTTGCTGCTCTTAAAGACGCCCTGGCCAGGAGAGGAAACCCTCCCATGGGACACCCTCCATTCCCTGGCCAAAGACCCTTTGCCCCTCCTCCGGGGCCTGGCCTTTGGCGCCCTGGGCCTCTCCGCCCTGGGCTACCCCACCGGGCCCTGGCCCTACCTGCCTTACCTGGGGCTCCTCGCCTGGCGGCAAGGCCCTGCCCTAAAAGCCCTTTTTCTACGATCCCCCCGCCACGCCATAGAAAGCCTCCTCTTTCACGCCTTTGCCCTCACCGTAACGGCAAACCCCAGGCCCGAGATCGGCCTGGGGTACCTGGCGCTCTTTCTCTGGAACCGGCTTAGGCCTTCCGCCTTAGCTCCTCAAGAATCTCCCGAAGAAGCTTGACCTCCTCGGGGGGCTCAGGAGGAGAGGGTGGCGCCGCCTCCTCCGCCTTCTTGCGCCGCTTCTCAAGCTCCTGCATGGGCACCACGATCAAGAAGTAGATGGCGGCACCCACCACCAGGAAGTTCACCACCGCATTGATGAACTTCCCAAGAGCTATAGGCCCCAGCTTGATGGCGGAAAAATCCGGAGCACCACCCAACGCCCCAATCAAAGGCGTGAGGACATCCGCCACCAAGGAGTTCACCACCTGGCCAAAGGCGCCGCCGATGACCACGGCCACCGCCAGATCCACCACGTTGCCCCGCATGATAAAGTCCCGAAAACCTTTTAACATCCTCCCACCTCCAGAATCAGAGAATCGCACCGGTCGGAGTCCGCGGACCAGCTTACATTATCCACCCGTGTGTGAAAGTTCTGTAAAAAGATGCTGGAGCTCCCCCAGGGTCCGTACGAGGCCCCTGGGGTGGTGTAGAATGCCCAAGAACCCCCGATGGGCCAAGGTCAGCCCAAAGGGCTACCTTGCGGGCTCAAAGCGCGGGGCCTAGGAGGTAAAGCATGGCCAAGGTTAGACTGGAGCACGTTTGGAAGCGCTTCGGCAAGGTGGTGGCGGTAAAGGACTTCAACCTGGAAACCGAAGACGGGGAGTTCGTGGTCTTCGTGGGCCCTTCGGGCTGCGGCAAGACTACCACCCTGCGCATGATCGCCGGCCTCGAGGAGGTCTCCGAGGGGCGCATCTACATCGGCGACCGCCTGGTGAACGACGTCCCTCCCAAGGACCGGGACATCGCCATGGTCTTCCAGAACTACGCCCTCTACCCCCACATGAACGTCTACGAGAACATGGCCTTTGGCCTCCGCCTGAGGCGCTACCCCAAGGAGGAGATCGACCGCCGGGTGAAGGAGGCCGCCCGCATCCTCAAGATTGAGCACCTCCTAAACCGCAAGCCCCGGGAGCTCTCCGGCGGCCAGCGCCAGCGGGTGGCCATGGGCCGGGCCATCGTGCGGGAGCCCAAGGTCTTCCTCATGGATGAGCCCCTCTCCAACCTGGACGCCAAGCTCCGGGTGGAGATGCGGGCGGAGATCGCCAAGCTGCAAAGGCGGCTTGGGGTCACCACCATCTATGTGACCCACGACCAGGTGGAGGCCATGACCTTAGGCCAGCGCATCGTGGTCATGAAGGATGGGGAGATCCAGCAGGTGGACACCCCCCTGAACCTTTACGACTTCCCGGCGAACCGCTTCGTGGCCGGCTTCATTGGCAGCCCCTCCATGAACTTCATCCGGGCTGGGGTGGAGGTGCAGGGGGAAAGGGTGTATCTGGTGGCCCCAGGCTTCCGGGTCCGGGCCAATCCCGTCCTGGCCCAGGCTCTAAGGCCCTACGGGGGCAAGGAGGTCTGGATGGGCATCCGCCCCGAGCACCTGGGTCTTAAGGGCTACACGGTGATCCCCGAGGAGGAGAACGTCATCTGGGGCGAGGTGGAGGTGGCCGAGCCCCTGGGAGCAGAAACGGAGATCCACGTGAGCGTGGACGGAACCGTTTTGGTGGCCAAGGTGGACGGCCACGCCCCGGTGAAGCCTGGGGATCGGGTGGAGCTTCTCGCCGACACCTCCCGCCTCCACGCCTTTGACGCGGGAAGCGACGAGACCATTGGCCACGCCCAGGAAAAGGCTACCGTGAGCCGCTAGTTCTGGGACGGAGAGGGGGTGGGGAGAAACCCTCCCCGCCCTTTATCATGAAAGGGTGAGCCGACGGGATAAGCTCTTTATTGGAGGCATTACCAACGGAAACACCAGCAGCAGAACCACCTTGGCTTGCTCCCTAACCCAGGCCTGGGCCCACCCAACATCCCTGGGGGATCTATGAAACTCCTCCTCAATGCCCTCCTCCTGCTGGCCCTCATCCCCTCCCTCCTGGCCCTAAAACCCCGGCTCCAGGCGGAGCGCCCCGGCCCCGTGGTGCTGGTGGTGGATGCGGAGGCCCTGCGGGAAGAAGCCCAAAGCCAAGGGAAAAGCCTTCTGGAGGTGCTGGAGGCTTACCGGGCCTTGGGAATCGGGGGTGTGGCCTTCCCGGAGCGTTTTGTAAAGGACTGGGTAAGCCAAGGGGTACTCCTCTACCGGGGTGGGAGAGAGCTTTTGGAGGCAGGCCTTCCCGCTAAACCCGGGTGGTTCTACCTCAAGGGGGAGCCTTGGCTCGTAACCCATCTGGCCACAGCCTATGACCTACCTACCGAACGGCTTGGCCCTTGGCTGGGATTCCCCTTGGATGTCCAGGCCTTCCCCGCCTTTTATCCCTTGGAGGAGATCCGGGCCGCCAAGGAGGCAGGCTTCTTTGTGGTGGTGCGTCCCATCAACCAGCGCTACCGGCGCCTGGACCCCTCCTTGCCCCTCGTCCCCAAGGAGGCGGATGCCGTGGTCTTCGCGGGCCTCGAGGCCCTGGGCTATCCCCACCGCCTGGAGGATGCCAAGGACCTAGTCCCAGTCCCCGTGGCCCTCATTGAGGGGACTCCCCAGCCGGGGCTTACCGCCTACCAGGAGAAAGGCACCCTTAGGCTATTCAGCCTCCGATACGAGTGGCAGCTCACCCTAACCCCCGAGGAGGCTGCGGACAAGTACGTGCTGGCCTCTCGGGAACGGGGCCACCAGCTCCTCTACCTCCGGCCCTACCCCTACCGCCAGGACACGGAACGCTTCCTCAAGCGGATCCGGGAGGGCCTAGAAGCCAGCCACATCCCCCTGGGCCAGCCCCGGGTCCGGGGATTCACCCCAAGCCCCCTTCGCCATGCCGCCTGGGTGGGGGTAGCCTCGGGGCTAGGCCTCCTGGCCCTGGGGTTACCCATCTACGGGCCCTGGGTGGCCTTCCTTCTCCTTCTCCTGGCCCTGGGGTATGCGGGGAGCCAAGCGGGGGCCCTTCTCGCCGCCTTGGTTTTCCCCGTGCTGGGCTTCCTCGGCCCCCGGAATGGCCTATGGATGTGGCTTCGCGCCTTAGGCTACGCCCTGGCGGGGGCGGTTTTCCTCTCGGCCCTGGGCTCCACTCCAGAAACAGTGTTGGGGCTTCAAGCCTTCAGGGGCGTTTCCCTCACCCTTCTGGCGCCCCCCCTCCTGGTGGCCTTTAGCTTCATGAGGGGGAACTACAAGGAAACCCTAACCCGGCTTTTCCTCCATCCCTTGCGCCTGGGAGAGGTGGCCTTGGCAGGGCTCGCCCTTCTTCTCCTGGCCCTGGCCCTTCTGCGCCGGGGCAATGATGCCCCCCTCGTTCCCGAACTGGAGCTCAAGCTTAGAAGTTGGCTCCAGGACGTCATGGTCCGGCCCCGTTTCAAAGAGGTCTTCGGCCACGCCCTTTTTCCCCTAGCCCTCCTCCTCCCCTGGCCCAGGTGGGTGCAAAACAGCCTCCTCTTCCTCGCCGCCCTGGGGGTGGCCTCTATCCTGAACACCTTCAGCCACTTCCACACCCCCCTTCCCATTTCCTTTTTCCGGGTGGTGAACGGTGCCCTCTTGGGCCTCCTCCTAGGGCTTCTCGGGGTTATGCTGGTAAGGAGGCTTCGGGCATGGTGGTTGGGGTAGCGGGGTACTACGGGTTCAAGAACGCGGGGGACGAGGCCATCCTCGAGGCCATCGCCCGGGAGCTGAAGGCCCGGGGGCACCGGGTCTTGGCCCTTTCCGGCGACCCCAAGCAAACCGCCAAGGAGCACGGTATCCGGGCCGCCCACAGGCTCAATCCCCTAGCCCTCCTCCAGGCGAACCTCTGGCTTTTGGGCGGGGGCGGGCTTTTGCAGGACGCCACCAGCTCGCTAAGCCTTCTTTACTACCTGTCCGTGCTCCGGGCCGCGCGTTTCTTCCGCAAGAAGGTGGTGGTCTTCAACCAGTCCCTAGGCCCCCTCTCCCCTTGGGGGGAAAAGCAGGTGGCGCGGGCCCTAAGAGGGGTACCCCTGATCCTTCGGGACCAGGATTCCTGGGAATACGCGAAGCGCCTGGGCCTATCCCCCACCCTGGGTGCCGACCCCGCCCTTCTCCTTACCCCACCCCCTGTAAAGCGGGAGGAGGACCTGGTCCTGGTTATCCCTAGGGCCGGGGTGGGGGAACAAGCCCTAAGAAACCTCTACATCACCGCCAACCACCTATTCCACGAGGGGAAAAGGGTCCTGGTCCTACTTCTCCAACCCGGCTACGACGACGAGGTGGCCAAGGTGTTCTATCTCCACCGTATTGAGGCCACCTCGGACCCCAGGCGGGTCCTCTACCTGGCCGCTCAGGCGGGGTACGTGATCTCCATGCGCCTCCATGGCCTTATCCTGGCGGCAGCCGCGGGCACCCCCTTCGCGGCCCTTTCCTACGACCCCAAAGTGGCCGCCTTCGCCAAGGAAACCGGCGCCTACTACCAAGAGCTTCCCGGCGACCCCATTAAGCTTTCCAAGGCCGCCATGTATGGCCGCTACCCCGACTGGGACAAGGTGGCCGCCCTAAAGGAGAGGGCCCGGCAAAGCTTTGATCTGGCCTTGGGCGAGGCCAGCCCCGTCAAAAAACCCCACGGACACGGCTGAGCCGGCCCTTCAATCCCTCGGCGAAGGCCTGGAGGTCGGAAAGCGCCTCTTCCACCCCCTGTCTGAGCAGGAACTCCCCTGGGGAGAGGCGCTTGAGCAGGAGAAAGGGAGGCTGGGAAAGTACCTCCACCCCCTGGCGCACCACCTCGGGGACAAGGCCCTCCTCCAGGGCCTCCGCCTCCAAGTCCGCCAGCAAAAACACCTCCCCCATGGACTTCCGGGAGAGCAAAAGGAGGAAGGCGGCGAAGGCTCCGCGCTCGGAAAGCTCCGCCACCAGCCGGTCCTCCAGGGACTCCACCGCCTCGAGGTCCACAAACCCTTCCCGCAACAGATCCTCCAGGTCCAAGGGGGAAAGGGGGAAGCGGGCCTTGAGACGCACCAGGCGGCTCACCGCCTCCGGGGAAAGGTATCCTACCCCTTCCGGCACCCCCTCCTTTTGCGACTCCGGCGCCAAAATGGCCACGTAAGCCCCTTGCTGTCGGAAGGTTTTCAGCAGGGCCGGCTCCCCCTCCCCTGGACGCAACAGTACCAAATGCACCTGGCGGCGCCCCAAAGGGGCTTTGTATACCCAGGGCGGGCCTCCCTCCAGGAGGAAGCCCAGCCGCCTCAACTCCTCGGTAACCCCCGGAGGCTCCAAGGCCCTTTGCGGCTCGTTGGGGAAAAGAACCTCTCTGGGATAGGGAGTAACCCGCACCCGCCGCTTCTCCGGCTTGGGATCCCCCATCTCCTTGGGGTCCTTCCCGGAGTTGACCGGCCTGGCTTCCCGCTTCTCGGGCGGGGCCACTTCCCTGGACTCCGCCTGTCCGAGCCGGGGCAGGCCCCTGGGAGCGGCCTTAAGTTCCACCTCTTCGCCGCGGAAGTGGAGGAGGATGGTTTCGTTCACAGCAAGGCGGCGTTTCTGATAGTAGGGCAAAAGCCCCCGCACCACCCCCTGTTTCCAATCCACCTCCCCCTCGTACACCTCCCCATCCTCGTCCACGAAGCGCACCCGCTCCTTGCCGAGGAGATGCTGACGGAGGGAAACGGTCAAGGCCATGGTGCCCGTTTGAATACAGGTGCTGGTCAGCACATAGCGCGCGGTCATATCACCTCCCAAAGTCCGTCAAAGGGCGGGGAATCCCTGAAGTGAGCATATAATACACCTCAAAGGCCACGGCAAGGGTGCGCTCCACATCCCCCAGGGCCCGGTGGGCTTCCCTAGGAGGAAGCTCCAAGACTTGGGAAAGAGCGTCCAGGCCGTAGCGCTTGAGGCCGGGCATGGCCCTTTTGGCCAGGCGGATGGTGTCCACCACCGGGTTCTCCAGGGCGTAGCCCATGCCCTCCAAGGCGGGCCGCAAGAAGCCCAGGTCAAAGCTGGCGTTCTGGATCACCAAGGTGGCCCCTTGCAAAAGGGGGTAGGCCTGCTGCAACACCTCCTGGAGGGAAGGGGCCTCCTCCAGCTGCCAGGCGCGAATCCCGGTAAGCCTCTCAATGAAGGGGCTGGGAGGGCGGCTTGGGCGTACCAGGCTCTGAAAGCTCCTCCGCTCTCCCCGCTCCAGCCGCACCAGGCCCAGCTCGATCACCTCGTTGAGGCCAGGGGAAAGCCCCGTGGTCTCCAGGTCCAAGACCACCACCGCCTCCCCAGGATGGGGAAAAGGGTAATGCCATTCCCAAAGCCCCACCTCCTCCCCCAAGAGGAAGCGCCCGTCCAAAAGGGGCCGCACCACCGGCTCCACCGGACCCCTAAGGCCCAGGGCCTCCCCCAGGACGGGAAGGGGCAAGGGCCTGCCCTCGGCCCGAAGCCTTCGCGCTAGGCGGGTAGCCAGGCGGTGGCGGAAGAAGGCATCCACTAGAAAGCCTCGCCTAAAGGGGTACGAAGGAAAGCCCGGTCCGTAGCCTTTTCAAAAGCCAGGGCCACCTGCAGGAGGAGCTCATCCCTACCCCAGGGGGCGAAAAGCTGGAGGCCCACGGGAAGGCCATCCTCAAAACCCGCGGGGAAGGATAAGGCGGGAAGGCCCGCCAGGTTAGCCCCCACGGTGTAGAGGTCCTCCCGGTACATGGCCAGGGGATCGGGCCTCCCCCCCAAGGGAAAGGCAGGGTGGGGGGTGGTGGGAAGAAGGAGGAGGTCCACTTCTTGGAAAAGGGCCTGGGCCTCCGCCTTAATCCGCCTGCGGAAGGCCTGGGCCCGGCCGTAATAGGCCTCGTAGTAGCCACTGGAGAGCACGAAGGTGCCCACCAGGATGCGGCGTTTGACCTCGAGGCCAAACCGGGCCCGGGTTTCCTCCACCACCCGCCAAAGCTCTTCCCCTTCCGCCCGGAAACCGTAAAGGGTCCCGTCGTAGCGGGCCAGGTTGGAGCTGGCCTCTGCGGGAGCCAGGATGTAGTAGGCGTTGAGGGCCAGGGGCAGGGAAGGCCAGGAAACCTCCTTTACGAAAAACCCCAGACCCCGGAAAACCGCCAAGGCCTCCTCCAAAGCTCCCTCCACCCCGGGGCTGTTCCCGGAAAGCCCCTCCCGCACCACCCCAAGCCGCAGGGAGGGCAGGGGCGCTTCCAGAGCCTCCTGGAACCTGGGCCTGAGGTCCAGGCTGGTGGCGTCCAAAGGATCGGGGCCGGAGATGGCGTCCATGAGGAGGGCCAGGTCCTGCACCGAGCGGGCCATGGGACCGATCTGGTCCAGGCTGGAGGCGTAGGCGATGAGGCCATAGCGGCTTACCCGGCCGTAGGTGGGCTTGAGGCCGTAAACCCCACAGAAGGCCGCGGGCTGACGCACGCTTCCCCCCGTGTCCGAGCCCAGGGCCAAAGGGGCCAGATCCGCCGCCACCGCCACCGCACTTCCCCCACTGGACCCGCCGGGCACCCGGGTAGGGTCAAAGGGATTCCTGCTGGGGAAGAAGGCGGAGTGCTCGGTGGAGGAACCCATCCCGAACTCATCCAGGTTGGTCTTGCCTATGACCAGTGCGCCAAGGGCCTTTAGCCGGGCCACCGCTGTGGCCTCATAAGGGGGTAGAAAACCCTCTAAAAGCCGGCTTCCCGCAGTGGTTCGCATCCCCCTGGTAACGATATTGTCCTTCACGGCCACGGGAAGGCCGGCAAGGGGAAGGCGGGGGTCCAGGGCACGGGCCTCCTCCAGTACCCCCTCGTTTACGGTAAGGAACGCTCCCAGTCCTGGGTCCAAGGAGCGGATCCGCTCCAGGTAAACCTGGGCCACCTCCAGGGGGGATACCTCCCCTTGCGCCACCTTAGCGCGGATCTCGTGGGCCAACATGCCCCTACTATAGCCGGAAGTGAAGGTTAAGCCAGTCGCGAAAACCTAGGTAGGCCTCCTCCCCACCCCTCGGCAAGTAGGTGACGTGGCCGGGCTCGCGCCGGAACCAGGTGTACTGCCGCCTGGCGTAGGCCTTCACCGCCTGGATATCCCGGGCCAGGGCTTCCTCCAGGCCGTACTCCCCCCTCAGGTACCCCACCACCTCCTTGTAGCCAATGGCCTGGAGGGCGGTGGGCATGGTGGGGTACCGCTGCAAAAGGGCCTTTACCTCCTCCACCAAGCCCCGGGCGAACTGGCGCTTGGCCCTTTCCTCCAGCTTGGGGAAAAGCCAACCGCGCTCGGGCCAGAGAACCAGCTTCCTGTAGGCAAACCGGGGCGGGCGAGGGGGAAAGCGGGCAGGGGGGATTCCCGTGCGCCTCACCACCTCCAAGGCCCGCACCAGCCGCCTGGGGTTTTTATCCACCCGCAGGGCATCCTCCGGGCTCATCCGGTAAAGCTCGGCCACCAAGGCCTCCAGACCCCTTTCCTCCAGCTCCCGCCAAAGGGCTTCCTGCACCTGGGGATCGGGTGGCGGCAGGGTGGGAAGCCCCTGGGAAAGGGCCCGGATGTAGTACCCCGTCCCCCCCACCACCAAAGGGATGCCTCCCCGGGCCAGGATATCGGCGATGGCCGTTTCCGCCAGCTCCACCCAGCGCACCACACTCAGGACCTCCGAGGGATCCAGGATGTCCACCAGGTGGTGGGGCACCTTCCGCCTCTCCTCCGGGGTGGGTTTGTCCGTGCCGATGTCCAGACCCCGATAGACCATGGTGGCGTCGGCGGAAACCACCTCGAGGGGAAGCTCCTCCCCAAGCCTCAAGGCCAGGAGGGTCTTACCGCTTCCCGTAGGCCCCGCCAGAACCGGTATCGCCTGCACATCCCTTATGCTAAGGGCATGCTGGAGCGCCTAGACCGCCTGGAAACCCTGCGTAAGCTAAAAGAGCTGCAGGAGCGCATCGCCGAGCTGGCCTACCAGCTCACCGGGGAGGAACCCGCCGCCTGGACCCCTAGGGTGGACCTCCTGGAAGACGAGGAGCACTATATCCTGTTGGTGGACCTACCTGGCGTGCGTCCCGAAGACCTAGAGCTTCTGGAGGAGGGAAGCCGCATCACCCTGGCGGGCATCCGCCACCCCTCGCCTGGGGTTTACCTCCTGGAGGAAAGGCCCATGGGCACCTTCCGCCGTACCCTGGACCTCCCCGGGCCCATAGAGGAAGGCACCGCCCAAGCCAGCCTGCGCCAGGGGGTTCTGGAGGTCCGCTTTAAAAAGCGCCAGGGGGCCAGCCTGCCCCTCTCTCAGTAGTCCACTTGGTGGCAGGCCCGGCACCGGGGCTCGTAGTGCTCCTTGGCCCCCACCAGGATGATGGGGTCCGTGTACCGGGCCGGTTTGCCGTCCACCAAGCGCTGCGTACGGGTGGCCGGGGCTCCGCACTGGGCGCAGATGGCGGTGAGCTTCTCCACGAACTCCGCCCGGGCCAGAAGCTCCGGCATGAGGCCAAAGGGTTCCCCACGGAAGTCCAGGTCCAGCCCCGCCAGGATCACCCGCACCCCCTGCCGGGCCAGTCCCTCCGCCAAGGGCAAAAGGCCGGCATCCAGAAACTGCACCTCGTCCACGGCCACCACCTGGGGCCAGGGGGATAGGTACGCCTCTATTTCCCTGGCCTCGCCCACGGGGATGGCCTCCACCCGCTGGCCGTCGTGGCTCACCACTTGGCTTTCGTGGTAGCGGGTATCCAGCCTGGGCTTGAACACCAAAACCCGCTGCCGGGCGATAAGGGCCCGCTTGACCCGGCGGATGAGCTCCTCGCTCTTGCCGGAGAACATGGGCCCGGCTATGACCTCAATCCAACCTTGGCGGTGCACTACCGGAGGCATCCTGCCCTGGATTTTACCCGGGGATAGGGTAACCCCAGGCCACGCCCCTGAACCTCAGGTCAAGGTGTCCACCAGCACCTCCAGGGCATGCGGCAGAAGGCCACCTTGGCCCCGGCCCAGAAGGCAGGCAGCTGCCCGAGGGCGAAGACCGCCTGCTCCCGGGGGCCATTAGGACCCCTGGGCCCAGCTTCCCCTGGAGGTACGCCAGGGAGGACCAAGCAAGGAAACCCTCTTCCTGAAGCTTTTAGGAAGAGGAAACGAGGCCCCGAAGGGCCTCGTCTTTCCCCAACGTAAGCGTAGCCTCAGCGCCCCTTGCGGTAGGAATCCCCGTAACGGCGCTGGAAACGCTCCACGCGGCCTTCCGTGTCCACAAAGCGTTGCTGCCCCGTGAAGAAGGGGTGGCAGTGGCTGCAAACCTCCACGTGGATTTCGGGCCGGGTGGAGTAGGTGTGGATGACGTTGCCGCAACCGCAGATGATGCGGGCGGGAACCAGCTTGGGGTGGATGCCTTCCTTCACGTTTCGCCTCCTTTCGCACGGTCTTGGCCGTGCGCAAAACCGCCTCCTAGTTTAACCCTTGCCCTGGCTTGCCGCAAGCCTACGGCGGGGGCAGACGCCGCCACCTGGGGCCGAAGAGACTTCGGCGGAGGCGCTCCCAGGCCACCCAAGCCGCCCCGAGGCCTACGGCCAGGGCCATAAGAAGCCAGATCACCCCCAAAACCCCAAGCCCCACCAAGGCCAGGAGAAGGAGCAGTGACGACTCCCCGTTCTGAAGAACGAGGCTTCTCAGGAATGATGAGACTGCTTGCACAGTGCCCATCCCTGAAGGCTCCGTCCGAGCCCAGAAAAAACCTTGACTCCGTATCGGCAGGCGAGCGCAATGCTCAAGCTCTGCCACGGGTGGACGGTGCTTCCGGTCCACGGGCATATCATAGCACACCTACCACAAAATGTGCCATGTGCCTCTGCGGGACACGTGGGGGAGTTAATGTAGCTTCGCTGACCCATGTATCCCCGGTCCAAAAACCGGGGGATTATAACCCCCTACACCCCCCTTTGCTCTAAGGGCCAATACCAAGGAACCCGCACCCCTTCACTTTACCCCAAAACCGGGCTAGAATGGAGGATGCCCCAGGACAGGGGGGCGGTCGCGCCCGGGAGCCGAACCTCCCGGGTGAGGAAAGTCCGGGCACCATAGGGCAGGGTGCCAGCTAACGGCTGGGCGGGGTAACCCGACGGAAAGTGCCACAGAGAAAAGACCGCCAGCGGCCAGGCTAGGCCTGGTGCGGGCAAGGGTGAAACGGTGGGGTAAGAGCCCACCGCGCCTCCTGGCAACAGGGGCGGCACGGCAAACCCCACCCGGTGCAAGGCCCAGTAGAGGGGAAGGGCTTGCCCGGCCCGCCAGAACCCCTGGGATGGGCTGCTTGAGGCCGGCGGCGACGCCGGTCCCAGAGAGATGACCGCCGAAAACAGAACCCGGCTTACGCCCTGTCCTGGGGCTCCCCAAGCTTCGGCTTGGGGTTTTTTCTGGTGGCAAGAGTGGGACGTAAGTGGGACCAGGGTGGGAGATGGTGGAAAACTGTGGGAGATCTATGCTATACTCCCTAAGGAAAACCCTCTTGTGGGTAAGGACCTTTTGGGTAACCCGAACCTCCAAAAGCCCCAGAGGGTGGGACCAGGTGGGAAATGCCCTTCGGCGAGTACCAGTACAGCCTGGACGACAAGGGGCGGGTGGTGATCCCCGGCCCCTTCCGGGATTTCCTCGAGGACGGCCTGGTGCTCACCCGGGGGATGGAGGGGTGCCTCTATGTCTTCCCCTCCGATCGCTGGCGGAAGATTGAGGAGCAGCTGGTCAACCTCCCCCTCACCGACGCCCAGGCCCGGGCCTTCGTGCGCTTCTTCTACTCCGGAGCCTATAAGACCCGCATGGACAATGCTTCCCGGGTCCTGATTCCCCCTCCCCTCCGCCAGTTCGCCGGCCTCCAGGAAGGGGGTGAGGTGGTGATCGCCGGAGCCCCGGGGAGGCTGGAGATTTGGAGCCAGGAGCGCTGGTGGAAGACCATAGAGGAGATCATGCAAAACCCACCGGCCCCCGAGGCCTTGCGAGGACTTATTGGATAGGAGATTATGAACGCCATTACCCAGCACATTCCCGTTCTGTACGAAGAGGCTCTCTATTGGCTTCAGATTCGCCCTGGAGAAGTCTACGTGGACGCCACCTTGGGGGGAGCCGGGCACGCCAAGGGCATCCTGGAGCGGGGGGGCCTGGTCATCGGCCTGGACCAGGATCCCGAGGCCGTGGCCCGGGCAAGGACCCTGAACCTTCCTGGGCTTAGGGTCTTTCAGCGCAACTTCCGCCACCTAAAGGAGGTCCTCGAAGAGGCCGGGGTTAACCAGGTGGCGGGCATCCTGGCGGATCTGGGGGTAAGCAGCTTCCACCTGGAAGATCCCAAGCGGGGCTTCAGCTACCAGAAGGAAGGCCCCCTGGACATGCGCATGGGGGAGGAAGGCCCCACCGCCTACGAGGTGGTGAACACCCTGCCCTTGGAAGACCTCCACCGCATCTTGCGGGACCTGGGGGAGGAGAAGCAGGCCTACCGCATCGCCAAGGCCATCGTGGAAAGAAGGCGCAAAACCCCCATCCGCACCACTTTGGAGCTGGCCGAGACCGTGCGGCAGGCGGTGGGCTTCCGCAAGGCCGGCCACCCCGCCCGTAAGACCTTCCAAGCCATTCGCATGTACGTGAACGACGAGCTGGGTGCGCTGGAGGAATTCCTCAGGCAAGCCGAGGAGGTCCTGGCCCCTGGGGGACGGCTGGTGGTCATTACCTTCCACTCCCTGGAAGACCGTCTGGTAAAGCGCTTTCTGAAGGAAAGCAACCTGAAAGTGCTCACCAAAAAGCCCATCACCCCGAGCCCCGAGGAGATAGCCGGAAACCCCCGGTCCCGCAGCGCCAAGCTCAGGGCCGCGGAAAAGGAGGTGGCCTGATGCGCCTCCAGGGAAGCCCAGCCACAGCCCTGCGCTTCGGCCTCCTTTACCTCCTGGCCCTCCTTTTGGTCTTCGCCCTGGGCCACCGCAACCAGCTGGAAAAGGCCCACCTGGCCAAGATGGAGGAGGAGTTGGCCAAGTTGGGCATCCAGGAGGAAGCCCTGCTCAAGGAAAGGTGGCAAGCTAACCAGCCCCACCGGGTGCTCTCCTGGGCTAAGAAAGAGGGATTCCTGCCCATGAGCCAGGGGAGGTGGGTGCGGTGACCCTAAGCCTAGGCCGCGTATCCTGGGTCTTTTTAGGGCTGGCCCTTTGGCTCGTGCTCTTCGCCCTAGGGCTCTACAGCCTGGTAACCCATCCCCCCAGGATCCTCACGCCTCCACCTCCAGCCCCTGGGCTCAGGGGTACCCTCTACGCCCAGGACGGTACCCCCCTGGCCCTAAGCCTAAAGGAGGGGCGTTACTACCCCTTGGGGACAAGCGCCAGCCAACTTTTGGGCTTTGGGGAACGGGGCTCGGGCCGGGGCTTGGAGGGGCTGGAGCGGGACTTAAACGCGGCCCTCGAGGCGGGCCGGTCCTTCACCCTCACCCTGGATCCCTGGATCCAGGCCATGGCGGAAAGGGCGCTATGGGAAGGGCTAGCGCGAAGCCGGGGAGCCTTCGGCGCCCTTGTGGTCATGGATCGGGACGGGAATCTCAGGGCCGTGGCCAACGGGCCCGCCTTTGACCCCTTAGCGCCCAGGAAGGACCCGGCCAAGGACGTTTCCTGGCGAAACCACGCCTTCCTGGTACCCCTGGAGGTGGGCTCCACCATGAAACCCTTCACCGCGGCCATGCTCCTGGAAGAGGGCAAGGCCACCCTGGCCACCCGGGTGGAAGCCCCCATGCACCGGGTGGTGGACGGATGGAGCATCCGGGACGCCGTCCCCCATCCCCCGGTCCTCACCTTGGCCGAGGTGCTTCGTTACTCCTCCAACGTGGGAATCAGCCTGCTGGCCGAGGCCTTGCCCAAGCAGGTGTTCTACCGGTACATGGAGAGGCTCCACCTCACCGATCCCTCTCCCCTCCCCGGGGTAAGGGTGGCCGCTCCGGTGGTTAACCCCCCTAACGCCTGGAGCCCCGCCGCCTACGCCAACCACAGCTTCGGCCAGGGTTTCCTGGTAACCCCCTTGCACCTGGCAGCCGCCTTTAACGCCTTGGTTGATGGCACCTACCGCTCCCCCCGGCTCTTTACCCACCAGGAAGCGAGGTCCGAACAGGTCTTTTCCCAGGCCACCGCTCGGGCCATCCGCCAGGCCCTACAGGAGGGGCTTGCGCCCCGGGCCCGGCTTGCCGGCTATCCCCTGGCGGGGAAAACCGGCACGGCCCAGGTGGTGGTGAATGGCCGCTATTCCCAGGAGGTCTTTACCGCCTGGTTTGCCGGTTTCGTACCCGGCGACCAGCCCCTATACACCGTGGTGGTGGCCATCCACTACCCCAAGGGGGAGGTCTACGGCAGCCAGGTGGCGGCCCCCATCTTCCGGGAGGTGGCCGCCGGGCTCTTGGCATACCGCGGCGTACCCCCCTATGCTGAAGGGCGGTGAGTAGCTTGTGTATGTACATCATGTTAGGGAAATAACGCCGGAATGGGTGGCCGGGGCCACAAAGGGAAGGCTTCACCCCGGCGGAAAACCCGTCCACGACCTCCGTTGGGACAGCCGGGAGGTCCAGCCGGGAAGCCTTTTTGTGGCGTTACCCGGAAGGAACACCCATGGCCGGGTGTTTGCGGAAGAAGCCCTAGCTAGAGGCGCCCACCTGGTCCTCTCCGACCAACCCGGACCGGCCACGGTGGAGGTAAAGGACACCTACCGGGCCCTTTTGGCCCTCGGGGAAAGGTTGCGGGACCTCTTTCCGGGAACGGTGGTGGCCGTGGGGGGAAGCTCCGGTAAAACCACCACCAAGGAGGCCATCGCCCAGGCCCTCGGCCTCCCTGCGCCCCAGGGAAACCAGAACACGGCCCCTCCCCTGGCCCGTTTTTTCCTGGGGCTTGACCCAAAGGCCCCCGGGTGCGTGGTGGAGCTGGGGGTGGACCGGGTGGGAGAAATGGCCGAGCTCATGGGCCTAGCCAAGCCACACCTTGCGGTGCTTACCGCCTTAGGGGAGGAACACCTTCTGGCCTTTGGCAGCCTCGAGGGGGTGGTGCGGGAGGAAGTAGGCCTCCTCTCCGCTCCCCAGGCCGTGGTGAGCCTGCAAGCGGCTGAGGTTTTGGGCCGCTTTGGCCTGGACCAGGACCTCCCCACTTACGGCTTTGGCGAGGCCACCTTCCGGGGAGAGGACTTGCGGCTCCTCCCCACGGAAAGCCGTTTCCGCTACGGCCCCTGGGAGGTGCGGGTGCCCTATCCCGGCATGGGCCCGGCCCTGGCCGCCTTGGCTGCCTTGGGGGTGGCGGAGGTCCTGGGCCAGGATACCACGGAGGTGGCCGAGCGCCTCGCTCACTTGGTCCTCCCCCCTGGACGGATGGAGCGGCGGGAGAAGGACGGAGTGGTGTTTTTGAACGACGCCTACAACGCCAACCCCCTGTCGGTGCGGGCGGGGCTGGCCTGGCTTGCCGCCCAGCCTGGGCGCAAGTGGGCGGTGCTGGGGGAGATGCTGGAGCTGGGTGACCAAGCCCTGAAGCTCCACCTGGAAGTGGCCGAGGAAGCCTTGCGGCTGGGCCTTAGCCCCCTTTACGTGGGAAGCTACGCCAAGGCCCAGGCGGCCCTGGGCGGCGAGGCGGTGGAAACCCTCGAGGAGGCCCTTCTGTGGCTCAAGGAGAGGGTACAGGCCGGCGACCTGGTCTATCTGAAGGCCTCAAGAGGTGTGGGCTTGGAAAGGCTTTTGGAACTATGGGACGGTTGACGGCGTTGCTTCCCCTAACCCTGCTTCCCGCCTGTGCCCCCTTGCAGGCCCCACCCCCGGTGCTGCCGTATCCCGGAGGGTTTGCCCAAGGGGGCCTGGTCACGGGCCGGTTCCAGGTGGCCCTGCCAGGATCTCCCCTCTTCCTGGATGCCGACGCCACCAGCCTTTACGCCGCCTACCCTTACCAACTCCTACGCTACCAGGACGGCCACTTGGAAAGCCTACCCCTGCCCAGCGTCCCCCGCTTTCTAAGGGCCTCGGGGGGGAAAGGGGTAGTGGGTCTGGGGGAAGCGGTGTATGCGGAGGGAAACCTCCTTCCCTATCCCGCAAGGGATGGCGTCTGGACGGAAGAAGGGCTATTCTGGGTGGGAAAAACCGGCCTCTACCGGGAAGGGGAGCTCCTCAGGCAAGGCGCTTTCCAGCAAGTGGTGGTCTGGGAGCGACGGGTGGTGGCCCTGGGAGAGGAAGCCTACTTCTATCCTGATGGGCACAGGCTCTCCCTCCCCCACCCCGCCCGCAAGGCCCAGGCAGGGATCTGCGGGGTGGTGGCCCTTATAGGAAACCGGGTCTATGTGGTACGGCCCGAGGGGGCCAAACCGGTGGCGGAAGCCCAAGATGTCGCCACCTGGGAGGAAACCCTCTACCTCGTTCCCAGCATGCGGACGGCCTCCTGCAAGGAGGTGGTATGGCCCTAGCCCTCCTCCTCTCCTGGTTCTTCACGGCGGTTTGGATCGTATTCATGAGAAGCCTGGGCCTAGGCAAGAAGGTGCGTGCGGATGGGCCCCAAAGCCATCTGGCCAAGGAGGGTACCCCCAGCATGGGAGGGGTGGCCTTCCTCCTGGCCGCTTTCCTGGCCTACTGGCTTCTGGGGAGGGATGGATTCCTTGGCCTTTGGCTTTTGGGTTTGGGCTTTGCCCTTCTTGGACTGCTGGACGACCTAGGGGGAAGCCTGGCCCGCCCCCTGCGGGCGCGGGAAAAGCTGGCCCTGCAAACCCTCATGGCCCTGGTCTTCGCCCTTTGGGCGGTGCGGCAGGTGGCCTACACCCCTTGGCCTATCCTGGACGTGGTTCTCATCCTGCTGGCGGTGGTGGGCGCAGCCAATGCCTTCAACTTCACCGACGGCCTGGACGGGCTCTTGGCCAGCATCACCACCATCCTCCTCCTCCCCTTCTACCCCTACCCCTTCGCCCAAACCCTCCTGGGGAGCCTTTTGGGGTTCCTCTGGCACAATGCCCCCAAGGCCAAGGTCTTCATGGGGGACACGGGAAGCCAGGCCCTGGGGGGGATGGTGGCGGGGCTCTTCGCCCTCACGGGCAAGCTTTGGCTCCTACCCTTGGCGGCCATCGTGCCCGTGCTGGAGGTGCTCTCGGTGGTGATCCAGGTCCTCTACTTTCGCAAGACGGGAAGGCGGCTTCTGCGCATGAGCCCCCTGCACCACCACCTGGAGCTATCCGGCTGGGAGGAGGCCAAGATCGTCTTCCGCTTCGCCATCCTCACCGCCTTGGCCACCGCCTTGGCCTTTATGGGAGGTGGGGCATGATCCTGGTCTACGGCCTTGGGCGAAGCGGGCTTGGGGTGCTGCGTTACCTAAAAAGACGGGGCCTTCCCGCCCGCTTTTACGACGACCACCCGAAGGTAGAAGAGGTCCAAGAGGCCATGGCCTTGGGTTTCACCCCCGACTGGGAGTTGGAAGGGGATTACCGCGAGGTGGTGGCCGCCCCCGGGGTACCCCTTTCCCATCCCCGGCTGAGGGCCTTGGGGGAACGCGGGGCCCGGATCCTCGGGGAGGCGGAGCTGGCCTACCGCCTCTCTTCCACCCCCATCATCGGCATCACCGGTACCGCCGGAAAAACCTCCACCACGCTTTTCACTGCCCACCTGCTAAGGGGGCAAGGGCTGAAGGCCTTGGAGGGCGGCAACGTGGACCCCCCCCTGGTGAGCGTGGTGGACGAAGCCGAGGTGGCGGTGGCCGAGCTTTCCAGTTTTCAACTGGAAAGGATCCATGCCTTTCGCCCCCGGGTGGCGGTCCTCCTCAACCTGGGGGTGGACCACCTGGACCGGCACGGGAGCCTGGAAGCCTACCACCGGGCCAAGCTCAACCTCCTCAAAAACCTGACCCCAGGGGATGCCTTGGTGTACAACCAGGAAGACCCCCGGGTGCGCCAGGCGGCCGAGGCTTCCCCCGCCCGGCTCTACCCCTTCCTGCCCGCCGAAAGCCCTAGGGAAACCAACCTGCAAGCGGCCCTCACCGCCACCCGGGCCTACCTGGAGCTACTGGGAAAGCCCTTGGACGAGGAGGCCCTGAAGGCTAGCCTAAGGACCCTTCCCTCGCCTCCCCACCGCTTTCAGGCCTTCGCCCGCAAGGGAGAGGTGGTCTTTATCGATGACTCCATCGCCACCCGCACCCCCGCCGTCCAGGCGGCCCTGGAAGCCGCCCCCTCGCCCATTGCCTGGATCCTGGGGGGGGAGGACAAGGGGGCGGACCTAGGCCCCTTGCGCCCCTTGCTTTCCCGGGTACGGGTGGTGCTGGCCATCGGCCGGGATGGTCCCAAGATGGCGCAAGCCTTGGGGGACGGGGTGGAGGTGGTGGCCATCCTCGAGGCGGATGGCCGCAAGGCTATGGAACGGGCGGTGGCGGAAGCCCTCAAGCGCCTGGACAAAGGGAGCGTTCTCCTAGCCCCCTTAGCGACCAGCTTTGACCAGTTCAAGGACTACCAGGACCGTGCCCAGGCTTTCCGGGAGGCCGTCTATGCTCTGGGAGGTGAGCCATGGACCCCATCCTCCTCCTGAGCACCCTTCTCCTCCTGGCCTTCGGCCTCCTGGGCGTGGGGGTTGCCGAGCCTGACCTTCTCCCGAACCATCTTCTGCGCATCGCCCTGGCCCTAGTTGCCCTGGCTTTGGGATTCGTCCTGCCTCCTGAGAAGCTTCTTCGCCACGCCCGCCTCCTCCTCCTGGCCACCTTGGGCCTTCTCCTCCTGGTCCTTTTCGTGGGCAACGGGCCGGGCGGGGTGCGGCGGTGGCTGGACCTGGGGCCTTTGAACTTCCAGCCCTCGGAACTGGCCAAGGTGGCCCTGGTCTTCTACCTGGCCTCCTTTGTGGGGCGGAAGGGGAATGACTACCCCATCGTGGGGGCCGCAGCCCTGGTGGGCCTCACCGCAGGCCTGGTGTTGGTGGAACCCGATTTTGCCACCGCCCTTTTCCTGGTCACCTTGGGGGCCCTCCTCTTCATCCTGGCGGGGGTGCCCTGGCGGCGGCTCATCATGGTAAGCCTGGCAGGGGCCTTGGCCCTGGCCCCCTTTTCCGGGGTTTACTTAGCCCGCTTCCGCTACGTCTCCGAACGCTTCACCAGCTTCCTGGATTATCTTCAGGGAGAAGCCAACCCCACCCAGACCGCCTACCAAGTCCTCCAGGCCCAGAAGGCCTTGGTCCTGGCCGGCCCCTTTGGCCAGGGTCCCTCGGGCAACCTGCCCCACCTGCCCGAGGCCCACAACGACATGGTCTTCGCCAGCGTGGTCTTCGCCACCGGCTGGCTGGGAGGGCTCATGGTCCTCCTGCTTTACTTCCTCCTCTTCGCCCGGGGCCTTTCCCTGGCCCTTAGGCTCCCCGGGCCCCTGGGGTTGGTGGCCCTGGGCCTTACCCTTGACCTCACCCTGCAGGCTGCCCTCAACATCGGGGTTACCGTGGGCTTTCTGCCGGTCACGGGGGTTCCTCTTCCTCTGGTGTCGTATGGGGGAAGCTCCCTTTTGGTTTCCGGCTTCGCCGTGGGCGTGATGATGCGCCTGGCCCGGGAAGCGCCGCGAAAGGGGGTGCAGCCGTGGTCCTCCTGACCGGGGGTGGAACCGGGGGACACCTTTTCCCCGCCTTGGCGGTGGCGGAGGAGCTCAGGAAACGGGGCCGGGAGGTCTTCTACCTGGGAAGCCAAGGGGGCCTCGAGGCCCGCCTCCTCCCGCAAACCTCCCTTCCCCACGCCCTGATTCCCACAGGCAAGCTGGACCGCAGCGCCCTTCGCGCCCAGGAAGCCTGGAGACTCCTCCAAGGCCTCAAGGCCTCCTGGCGGCTTTTGGGCGAGAAAAAACCCCAAGCCATCCTCTCCACGGGGGGGTACGCCGGGTTTCCCGGGGCCATGGTGGGGGAGCTCAAGGGGATTCCCGTCCTCCTTCACGAACAAAACGCCAAGCTAGGTCTGGCCATCCGCCTCCTCGCGCCCTTGGCCCAGGGGCTGGCCCTATCCGTGCCCGTGCCCCTGGACTTTAGGCTGGCCCGCAAGGCCCGGGTCACGGGCTACCCCGTGCGGGAGGTGCGCTACCCCAAAGGGGAGGCCAGGGCCCGGCTAGGCTTTCCCCAGGACCAACCCCTCCTCCTCGTCCTGGGGGGAAGCCAAGGGAGCCTGGAACTCAACGAAAAGCTTCCGCCCCTCTTGAAGCCCCTGGGCCTTCCCGTGCTCCACCAGGTGGGCGAGCGCTGGGTGGAGCGCTACCGGCACCTGGAAGCAGCGGGCTATCGGATCGCGGGTTTCGTGGACGCTCCCCTGGCCATGAGCGCCGCCGACCTCCTCCTCGCCCGGGCCGGGGCGGGCACCCTGGCGGAGGCCGCTTACCACCGACTGCCCGCCTTGCTCTTTCCCCTTTCCCCCAGCCTGGACGGGGGCGCCCAGGTAGCCAACGCCCACGCCTACCAAAAGGCGGGGGGGGCGGAGCTTGGGGAGCTGGCCGAGCTGGGCAAGCAGGTGGAAAGGATCGTGGCCCATCCCGAACCCTACCGGGAGGGCATGGCCCGGCTTTCCCCTGAGGGTGCGGCGGTAAGGCTGGCGGATTGGTTGGAGGAGTTCCTATGAAGCGGGTACACATTATGGGCCTCGAGGGGGTGGGCATGAGCGCCTTGGCCCGCCTCTTGTTGGGGGAAGGCATAGAGGTAACCGGGTGCGACCTGGCTCCCGGCCGGCGGGCGGAGAGCCTGGGGGTCCCGGTCCATAGGGGCCATGATCCGGCCCACCTCCAAGGGGAGGATACCCTGGTGGTCCCCACCCCCATTCCCCTGGACCACCCGGAGGTGGCCGAGGCCCGGCGCAGGGGAATGGGGGTCTTGCGCAGGATGGAACTTCTAGCCCATCTCCTGGGGCAAACACCCTCCTTGGGCGTCACCGGCACCCACGGCAAGACCACCACCACGGGAATGCTGGCCAGCATCCTCCTGGCTGCGGGGCTGGACCCCTGGGTGCTCCTCGGGGGTGAACTCTCCCTCCTTCCCGGCAACGCCCGCTTCGGCCTTGGCCCCCGCCTGGCGGAGGTGGACGAGTCCGACCCCCTTTTCCGGGAGGTGCGGGTGGATATCGCTGTGGCCACCAACCTGGAGGCGGACCACATCGCCCCCCCCGGGCAAAGGGCCCCCAACTACCACACAAGCCTGGAGGAGTTGGAGAAGGCCATGCGGGGGTATCTGGAGAAGGCCCGCTTGGCCATCCTTCCCAGTTTTGACCCCAGGCTACGCCGGCTTTCCCAGGGGCTTCCCCGAAGGTTTTTCGGGGAAGGAGGGGATCTTTGGGCCGAGGGGCTGGAGCTTAGCCCCCACGGGAGCCGCTTCCTCTTGGTCTACCGGGGAGAGGCCTTGGGGGAAGCTCGCCTGCAGGTTCCCGGCCAGCACAACGTGAAAAACGCCCTGGCCGCTGCCTTGGCCGCCTTGGCCTTCGGGGTGGAACCGGGGGCCATCCTCGAGGGCCTGGCCCGCTTTCCGGGGGTGGAAAGGCGCTTCCAAAAGGTGGGCGAGGTGGGGGGGGCCTGGGTGGTGGACGACTATGCCCACCATCCCACGGAGGTACGGGCCACCTTGGAAGCGGCCAGGCTTTTGGGGCGGCGGGTGCGGGTCCTCTTCCAACCCCACCGCCTCCTTCGTACCCTGGAGCTTTGGCAGGACTTCGCCGAGGCCCTGGCCCTGGCGGAGGAGGTGGTGGTGCTTCCCGTGTACACCGCCGGGGAAAGGGTGGGCCTCTCCCCCGAGGAACTTTCCCAAAGGATTGTCCAGCGCCTCCACCTCTTGGGAACGAACGCCCGCTTCTTGGAAAAGGAGGAGGCCCTGGCCTACGCCCAAGCCAGCGCCACCCCAAAGGACCTTTGGCTTACCTTGGGGGCAGGGGATGTGACGGAGCTGGCCTGGAGGCTTGCGCATGAGGGTGGAACGGGTTCTTCTTAAGGATTACACTACGCTGGGCATCGGAGGGCCAGCGGAGCTTTGGACCGTGGAGACCCGTGAGGACCTCCTACAGGCCACGGAAGCCCCTTACCGGATTCTAGGCAATGGCTCCAACCTGCTGGTGATGGACGAAGGGGTCCCGGAAAGGGTCATCCGTCTGGCTGGGGAGTTTGCCACCTACGACCTAAAGGGCTGGGTGGGGGCGGGGGTCCTCCTTCCCCTCTTGGTGCAGGAAGCAGCCCGCCAAGGGCTTTCCGGCCTGGAGGGCCTCCTCGGCATCCCCGCCCAGGTGGGGGGTGCGGTCAAGATGAATGCGGGGACCCGGTTCGGGGAGATGGCGGAGGCCCTGGAAGCGGTAGAGATCTTCCACGAAGGCCGCTTCCACATCTATCTCCCTGAGGAGCTGGGCTTCGGCTACCGGCAAAGCCGCCTTCCTCAGGGAGGGATCGTGACCCGGGTGCGCCTGAGGCTCAAGGAACGCCCCTTGGAGGAGATAAGGCGGCGCATGGCCGAGGTGGACGCCGCCAGAAAAGGCCAACCCAAGCGCAAAAGCGCCGGCTGCGCCTTTAAAAACCCACCGGGCCACTCCGCGGGCCGGCTCATCGACGAGAGGGGGCTCAAGGGCTTAAGGGTGGGCGACGCCATGGTATCCCTAGAACATGGAAACTTTATCGTTAACCTCGGGCAAGCCACCGCCAAGGACGTGCTGGAACTCCTTAAGCGCATCCAGGAGGAACTGCCCCTAGAGCTGGAGTGGGAGGTATGGCCGTAACCCTTATCCGATTTTTCACACCGGGGGGTTAGGATGGTAAGGATGAAGCTTGTGCTGGCCTCCCTTTTCGCCGCCACCCTCTACGTGGCCAGCCTGGTGCTCTTCCCCGTGGACAAGGTGGTGGTGGAAGGCAACCGCCACCTCCAAAAAGAGGAGATCCTGGCCCGCACCCGGCTCTATGCCGGCGAACCCTGGCTTTGGGTGGGGAATGGCCGCCTGGAGGCCCTCCGTAAGGACCCCTGGGTGGCGGAAGTCCGGCTGGAGAAGCCCCGGATAGGGGAGGTCCGCCTGATCCTGAGGGAGCGGGAACCCCTCCTCCCCCTGGCGGACGGCAACGCCCTGGCCACCGACGGGACGGTGCTTCCCGGAGGGGCCCACGTGGCCAAGGGTCCCCAGGTGGAGGGCCAAGGCCCCCTGCCCGTCCAGGACCTGCTGGCCCTGGCCCGCGCCTACCCCGAGGCCACCCGGCTGCGCTACACCCCCGCCGGGTTTTGGGTGGAAACACCGCAGGGCGTGGCCTTTGCTCCGGAGGCTCGACTTCTAGTAGAGTATGCCCAGGCGGGCCGAGCAAAGGGGAAGGTTTACCTGTATTCTTGGGGGGTGAGTGAAAGCCCATGATTATCGCTGGATTGGACGTCGGCACCAGCAAGGTCACCACCGTGATCGGGGAACTGGCCCCCGACGGCGTTTTGGACATCATCGGCGAGGGCAGCGTGCCCTCCCAGGGCTTGAAGCGGGGCGTGGTGGTTAACCTGGAGCGCACCACGGAGGCCATCCGCCAAAGCGTGCACCAGGCGGAGCGGGTGGCGGGGGTCAAGGTGGAGCGGGTCATCCTCGGAGTGGGGGGCCCTCACCTGAAAAGCGTGACCAGCCATGGCCTAGCCGCCATCCGCCGAGGCCAAAGCATCGGCATGGCCGACGTGGAGCGGGCCATAGAGCAGGCCAAGGCCTATCCCTTTGACAGCGAGCTGGAACTCCTCCATGCCCTTCCCCTGGAGTTCAAGGTGGACGGCCAGGAGGGGATCCGGGATCCCGTGGGCATGGCCGGGGTGCGCCTCGAGGTGGACGTGCACCTGGTGGCCGCAGGCCGGGGACCCTTGGCCAACCTGCGCCGGGCGGTGGAGGATGCTGGGCTGGAGATCGAGGCCCTGGTGGCCCAACCCCTGGCCAGCGGCCTCGGCGTGCTAGGCCCCGAAGAGGAACACATGACGGTCCTTCTTCTGGACGTGGGCGGGGGCACCACCGAGGTGGCCGTCTTCCGCGAAGGCCGTCTGGCCCACTCCTCCGTGCTGCCCCTGGGTGGGGACCACGTGACCCAGGACATCGCCCAGCTCCTGAAGATCCCCTTTGAGGAGGCGGAAAGGGTGAAGCGCAAGTACGGGGCCGCCTTGCCTGAACTAGCTGATCCCGAACTGGTGCTGGAGATCAATCAGGAAGGTGGGTCCTTGGGCGAGGTACCCGCTCCTGAACTGGCCCGGATCATCCGCCCCCGTTTGCGGGAGATTCTGCACCTGGCCCGCCAGTCGGTGGACGAGGCCCTAGGGCCCTTGGAGATCAAGGTGAATCGGGTCATCCTCACCGGAGGTAGCGCTCTCCTTAAGGGCTTTGACCTCCTGGCAAGGCAGCAGTATAGCCTTCCCGTACGGGTAGGCAAGCCCCTTGGGGTTTCCGGCCTCACCGACGTGGTGGCCACCCCTGGCCATGCCACCGCCGTGGGCCTGGTTCGCTACGCCACCACCTTGCCCATGCCCGCACCCGAGCCCCGAAGGGCCAGGGAAAGAAGGGAAAAGCGTGAAGAAAAGGCGAAGGGTGAGGGCCTTTGGGCGCGGATCAAGGAGATTCTGAACAACCTATTCTGATTTCGGTTTGGGAAGAGGAGGCAGAGATGGAAGGAGCCGTCATCAAGGTCATCGGTCTCGGGGGAGCGGGGAACAATGCGGTGAACCGCATGATTGAGGCGGGGCTCATGGGGGTGGAGTTCATCGCCGCCAACACCGACGCCCAGGTGCTGGCCAAAAGCCTGGCGGACGTGCGCATCCAGCTGGGGGAGAAGCTCACCCGGGGCCTTGGGGCTGGAGCCAACCCCGAGATTGGGGAGAAGGCGGCCCTCGAGGCCGAGGACCTTATCGGCGAGACCCTGGACGGGGCCGACCTGGTCTTTCTCACCGCGGGCATGGGGGGCGGGACGGGAACCGGAAGCGCCCCGGTGGTGGCGGATATCGCTAAAAGGCTTGGGGCCCTCACCGTGGCCGTGGTCACCCGGCCCTTTAGCTTTGAGGGCCCCAAGCGCCTAAAAGCCGCCGAAGAGGGTATCAGGCGCCTTCGGGAACGGGTGGATGCCATGGTGGTGGTGCAAAACGACCGCCTCCTCGCCGCCGTGGACAAGAAGGTGACCCTAAGGGATGCCTTCCTCATCGCCGACCGGGTGCTCTACCACGGGGTCAAGGGCATCACCGACGTCATCAACCTCCCGGGCCTCATCAACGTGGACTTCGCCGATGTAAAAACCCTACTGGAGGGAGCGGGCCAGGTGCTCATGGGCATTGGGGCAGGTCGGGGAGAGAACCGGGTGGAGGAGGCCGCCAAGACCGCCACCCATAGCCCCCTCCTGGAACGCTCCATTGAGGGCGCCAAAAGGCTTCTCCTCAACGTGGTGGGTTCAGAGGATCTCTCCCTTATGGAGGCCGCAGAGGTGGTGGAGCGGGTGCGGGAGGCCACGGGCAACGAGGATGTGGACATCCTCTATGGGGTCACCTACGATGAACGGGCCCAGGATGAGCTGAGGGTGATCCTGATCGCCGCAGGCTTTGGGGAAAGCACCGTGGTACCCAAACCCCTTAGGCCGGTGGACTTCCCCACCCACGCCGACCCCTACAACTTTGACATCCCCGCCTTCATCCGCTACGGGGATGCGGATTACCCTCCCAGAAAGGGCAACTAAGGCCCCTAGGGCATGGTGGTTTTGGGCATAGACCCCGGCATCACCCATCTGGGCCTGGGGGTGGTGGAGGTGGAGCCCAAGGGAAGCCTCAAGGCCCGTCTCCTCCACGGGGAGGTGGTGCGGACTTCCCATAAGGAACCCGCCCAGGAACGGGTGGGCCGCATCCACGCCCGGGTGAAGGAGGCCCTCATTCGCTTCCACCCCCAAGCCCTGGCGGTGGAGGAGCAGTACTTCTACCGGCAAAACGAGCTGGCCTACAAGGTGGGCTGGGCCCTGGGGGCGGTGCTGGTGGCGGCCTTTGAGGCCGGGGTTCCCGTCTACGCCTATGGCCCCATGCAGGTGAAGCAGGCCCTGGCCGGACATGGGCATGCGGGGAAGGAGGAGGTGGCCCTGATGGTGCGGGGCATCCTAGGCCTCAAGGAAGCCCCCAAACCCAGCCACCTGGCGGATGCTCTGGCCATCGCCTTAACCCACGCCTTCTACGCCAAGATGCAGGCGGCCAAGCCCCTTTAACCCAGCAAAAGTCCTCCGCCCCTTCCCTAGGGAAGGGGCGCGAAAGCTATTTGTATCTTGGACAAAGATTATACGGCCGGCAAAACCCGATACTGCTATGGGAGGTAATCGCATGAAAAAGATCCTCTTTCTGTTGGCGATGGCGGTAGCGACCCAGGGCCTAGGCCTGGCCCAGGGGGCTATGGTGAGGGTAGCCCACCTGTCCCCGGATGCCCCGGCCGTGGACGTGTTGGTAAACGGGCAGCGGGCCATAACCGGCCTGGCCTTTAAGGAGGTTACCCCTTATATCCCCCTACCCGCAGCCCGGGTACGGGTCCAGGTGGTCCCCGCTGGACAGGAGGCCCCCGTGGTCATAGATGCCGAGCTGGACCTCAAAGAAGGCATCTATTACACCGTGGCCGCCACAGGCTTCCTGGCCAATATCCGGCCGCAGGTCTACACCGATGCCCTAGCTGGCCTCTTCCCCCGGGCCGGTTTTGCCCGGGTGCGGGTGGTGCACACCTCCCCGGACGCCCCAGCGGTGGACGTGGCGGTGAAAGGGGGCCCGGTTCTTTTCCCTAACCTGCCCTTCCCCCGGGCCAGCCAGTACCTGGTGGTGGCCGCTGGAACGTACGACCTCGAGGTCCGGGTGACGGGAACGGCCACCGTGGCCCTTGAGCTACCCGGTGTCACGCTGGAGAGCGGCAAAACCTACACGGTTTTCGCCGTGGGTAGTGCGCGGACAGGCACCCTCACCGTGGTGCCGGTGGTGGACGCCGCTGCCTTGGGTGGAAATCGCTAGGACGGAATAGCCCGGCGCCCCTTTCCCCAAAAGGGGCGGCCTTTTCTATGAAACAGCCTCGCCTTCCCCCCTGGCTTTCCCCCCTCTTGGCCTGCCCCCGTTGCCGTACCCGGTTGCAGACGGAAGAGACCAGCCGATGCCCTGCCTGCCACCTCCATTTCCCCGTAGCCCGAGGCTTCCTGGACCTAAGGGGTGGGCGGGAAAGACTCACCTTTGGGCCCTGAACCGCCTCCCTCCCGTAGCCCAGTTCTACGACCTTTGGCGGATGCGATCCACGGGTCTTCTCTCCCGTGGCCGCCTCTCCTTTGGGGAGGAGCTGGCGCTCCTTCGGGACTGGCTCCTCCCTACGGGACCCCCCTTCTTGGATGTGGGCACCGGCACAGGACTCTACCGGGCAGCGCTGGGGGATGAGGCCATAGGCGTGGACCCCTCCCCCGTCTTCCTCGAGGTGGCGAGGCGGCAGCGCCCCGGCCCCTACCTCCTGGCCCACGGGGAGGCCTTGCCCTTCCGTAGCGCCTCGTTAGGCGGAGTAGCCATAGGCCCCACCTGGAACGAGTTTTATGACCCCGTAAGGGCCCTTGGGGAAACCCGGCGGGTCCTCCGGTCGCGAGGACGGCTTTTCGGGATGCTTCTCCTGGGCCCTGGGCCCTCCCTTGGGCTTTGGCGGCCAGAACCCCAGGCCTTCTTGGCCCTGGTACAGGAACAGGGTTTCCTGGCCGAACTAAGGGTGCTGGGAGCTCTGGGCCTACTTTTGGCCGAAGCCCGCTGACCTGTGGCCCAGCGCGATAAGGGGGACCCGGTTTGAAGGGAAAATAGGACCATGCGCGGCCTTCCCTTGGCCTTGGCCTTCTCCCTAGCCCTAGCTCAAGAATACCTCCCCCTGCCGGGAACCCCTACCGGCCACGGCCTTTACGACCAAAGCTATGCCCTTGTCTACAAGGCCGAAAACCCGAAGGCCGTACTCCTCATGATCCCCGGCCTCCTCGGGGGAAGCACCAACTTCGCCCTCCTGGCTGAGCACCTGCGGCGGGAGGCCCCTGGCCTCGAGGTCTGGGCCTGGGAAAGGCGGGCGAATGGGCTGGAGGACCGCCAGGGGTTTCTCCAAGAGGACCCCCTGGCCTACTACGGAAACCTTCCCCAGCCCGACCTGACCCCCTTGCGCCAATGGGGCCTGGAGGTGCACCTCAACGACCCGGACCTGGCAGTGGAGGCCGCCCGTCAGAGGGCCCCGGTGGTCCTGGCCGGCCACTCCCTGGGGGCCAGCCTGGCTACCCTTTATGCCTGGGCCCATGGGGAGAGGCTCTCGGGCCTCGTGCTCCTGGATGGCGGCCTACCCGATACCCCTCTTTCCCCGGAAGCCTTCTGGGAGGGAACCTCTACCCCCTTCGGCCCCTTCCCTAGCCTTAGGGCCCTCCTTTCGGGCCAAGCGGACCCCGTCTTTAGACTCCCCTTTCTCTCCCCCAAGGACCTGGCCCTGGCGGAGGCCGAGGCCTTCGTGGCGGCCCAACGACCCTTGGAGGTGGTGCCTTGGGGCCCTTACCGGGCCACCCGGGAGGCGCAGGCCCTCATCAAGGTGGACGACCACTATAGCCTCCTTCCCACCTTCAGCGTGAGCGTAGGCCGGGCCTGGGCCCGGGAGGGCTTGAGCCTCCTTGGCCTTCTCCAGGGAAGGTTGGTGCAGACGGTTCGGGGTCCTAGGGGATGGGTGGTGGAGTGGCGGGACACCGAGGAGGCCACGGACCCCCGGGCCTTCCTGCGGTCCTATGCCCGCCCTCAGACAGGCTTTTCCGAGTGGTACTTCCCCTTCCGCCTCCTCTTGGAAACGGCGGGGTATCCCCACACGGGGCTAGGGCTTGTCCCCAAGGCCCTCCCCTACCCCATCCTGGCCCTGGGGGCGGGAAGGGGCCTGGTCCCTAACCCCCAGGGTTTTCGTCTGGAAAAGGTGTTCCCTGGCACCCAAGCCCAGGTGTGGGTGCTGGAGGGCCTGACCCACCTGGACATCCTTACGGAGCGGGAGGGCCGGACGGCACAGGCCATCCTGGCATATCTAAGGGGGCTAGGGCTTCTCTGAAGCCCAAATGGGCTAACGCCAGCCGGGCGGCGCGCAGGCCAGAGAGGGCTGCGGCGGGAATCCCCTGCCCGGGAAACACCCCTTCCCCCACCCGGAAGGCGTTTTCCAAAACCCGCACCCGAGGGAACCGCCAGGGATGGGTTTGGGGATACCCGCCCACCCAGGCCCGGCCCACAAAGCGGCGGTAGGTATGGGGAGTGGCGGCAAAGAGGAGCTCCGCCTCCCTCAACCCCGGCAAAAGCCCTTCCCCCAAGGAAAGGGCCCTCTCCTGCCAGAGGGCCTTCAGGCGTGCGTACTCCGGGGCGGAAACACCCAGCCAGGGGTCCAAGGGGGTGTGGAGGGAGAGGGAGAAGACCGTCTTCTTCCCCTCTGGGCGCAGGGACAAGAAAGCAAACGGCTTCTCCTTGGCATTCTGCCGGTAGAAGGGAGGGTTGACCGCGAAGGGCAAGACCCCATAGACCACAAAAGCCCCCCAGGCATCCCGGGGGACCGCCTCGGGCAAACCCAAAAGGGGCCTTGGGGGCACGTTCAGGAGAAAGACCTCCCCTTTCACCACCTCCCTTTCCCCTCGCCTCCGGCCCCCATAGGCCACCTCCGCACCCACCACCTTTCTCCCTTCCCGCAGGAGACGGAGGACCCGGGCCCGGTAGCGCACCTCTAAACCCTCCGCCAAGGCCTCCGCCACCTGGCCCACGCCCCCTAGCACCAGGGCGGGGCCTAGGTGGGGAAGATCCAGGGCCATGGCCGCGTACAGGGCATAGGCGTCTTGGGATTGGGCGCTGATGAGAAGTTGGGCCTCGAGGAAACGCCGAAAACCAAGGATGTCGGTGGCCCGGGCGGAAACCCGCCGCCATAGGTCAGGAAGAAGGTGGGCAAGACCCGGGAGGAGGCGGGCCAAGGGGAGAACCTCCTCCCTCTCTGGAGGCCAGGCCAGCCACGGGGACAGGGCCAAAAGCCTCCTCGCCCTGTCCTCCTGCCAATCCCAAAAGGGCAGGACCCTGGGGCCAAACGCCTCCTTCTGGGCAAGCTTTTCCTCCTCACGGCCCACGGGGCGCACCACCTTGCCCTGAGGCAGGTGAACCTCCATGAGGGGGAAGCCTTGGGGCAAGGGCTTCACCGGCCAGCTTAGCCCCCCGAGGCGGCCCACCACCTCCAGGGGGGCGCCGGGCGCTAGGCCGGAGAGCAAGGTGGCCCCCGCATCAAAGCGGTAGCCCTTGTGGTAAAACCTTCCCGCTAAGCCACCCGGGTAGGTGTGAGCCTCCAGGACCACCACCTCAAGGCCCGCCTTCCTCAAGAGCCGCGCCGCCACCAGTCCCCCGATCCCTGCCCCCACCACCACCGCCCGCACGCCCCCTAGGCTATAGGGCTTTCCCCCAGGAGACCTTGGCCCAAGCTATAGAGGTAGCCCCCACCCCCATTCCGCCCACACGGTTCCCCAGATCCCACGCCCTGATGTCCTGGGGCTTCTACCCCATCGCCTATGCCCTGGGAACCTGGTTGCCGGGCGGGGCAGGCCAGGAGGTGGCCATCCAGGTGGGCTACAACCTAGCCGACCTTACGGCTAAGCCCATCTACGGCCTTTTGGTCTACGCCATCGCTCGCGCCAAGAGCCTCGAGGAGGGCTTCGCGGCCGAGGCCAAGGCTGCCTAGGGCATGGGTCCCATCCACCTGGGAGGGCCCAGGGCCCTTTTTTCTTTGGGCCACAGAGGCCTACTTGGAAAGGAGGTAGGGTGGTGCCATGCGCATCCTCATCCTGGGCGCCACAGGCGGGCTGGGTACAGGCCTCGCCCAGGCCCTTCAGGGCCACGAGCTTCTCCTATCGGGCCGGAAGGCCCGGGAACTTCAGGCCTTGGTGGAAAGGGTAAGGGGAAAGGCCTTACCCGCAGACCTTACCGATGAGCTCGAGGCCCAGGCCCTATTGGCGGAGGCGGGGGAGCTGGACATGCTCTTCCATGCCGTGGGCCTAGCGGCCAGGAGCCCGGTACGCGACACGGGGCGCGACCTCCTGGAACGCATGCTGCAAACCCTTTCCTCTCCGCTGCCTTTCTGCTGAAACACGCCCGGTTCCGGCAGGGGGGGAGGGCGGTGTTCTTCGGCGCCTACCCCACCTACGTCCAGGTGCCTGGCTTTGCCGCCTACGCCGCCGCCAAAGGGGCTTTGGAGTGGTATCTGGAAGCGGCGCGAAAGGAGCTCAGACGGGAAGGGGTCCGGCTGGTCTTGGTCCGGCTCCCCGCGGTGGCCACAGGGCTTTGGGCTCCCCTGGGAGGTCCGCCCAAAGGGGCTCTTACCCCAGAAGAGGCAGCCCAAAAAGTGGTGGAAGGGGTGCTAAGGGAGCCGCCCCCCGAGGTTCTGGAGGTATAGCCCATGGCCACCTATCGCGCCTTCTTCTACCCCATGCGGCTGGCCCTCCTCTCGGTGGGGGAGAACTTCATGCCCCTGGCCTGGTGGACCCCTGTTTCCAAGAAACCCTTCCGCATCCTTTTCGCCATGGACCGGGGAAACCACACCCTGACCCTCTTGAGGGAACTCGGGGAAGGGGCCCTTTGCTTCCTCCCTTGGGAGGAGCGGGAATGGGTGGTGCGATCCGGCTACCTTTCCGGCCGCAAGGTACGAAAGGCGGAAAAGCTTGGGGTGGCCTTACGCAAGGCCAGGAACCTGGCCCACACCTGGGTGCCGGAAAAAGCCTTGGCCACCTTTGAGCTGCAGGTGGCGGAATGGCCCCTGGAAGGGGATCATGCCCTCTTCCTAGGGGACGTGGTCCACGTGGAGGGCAGCCCCAAGGCCAAGGAAAGGCCCATCCTCTTCCTAGGGTTTCGGGACTACGCCACCTTAGGGGAAACCTGGAGGTTCAGGCCATGAGGCGGCTTATTCCCTTTCTCCTCCCCCTTCTCACCCTGGCCCAAGCCCCCTACCAGGTCATGGGGGAGGTTCGCTACCGGGGATACTACCCTTTGGGAAGTTGGGAAGGGAAAAACCCCACGGCCCGGGGCGTGGTGCTTTGGGATGGGGATAAGGCCTCAGGCCAGGTTTGCCTGGAACGGAAGGCCTGGGATTCCGGCAATGGGGAGAGGGACAAGAAGGCCAAGGAAATCCTCAAGGCGGAGGCTTTTCCCCAGGCCTGCCCCTACCCAAAACGGGCCTATTATCAAGGAGCGCGTTTCCTCGTGGAAGGGGACTTGGAAATGGCCGGCAGGAAGCTTCCCGTGCGCCTGGAGGGGGTACCGGAGGGAAGCCCTGAGAACGGGACCTTCCGAGGAGGCTTTCGCACCCGCTTCTCCGAGTGGGGGCTGGAAAGGCCCCGTCTCCTCTTCCTAGAGGTCCGGGACGAGGTGGAAGTCTTTTTGCAAGCCCAGGTAAGGCGATGATAGGCCTCGGCTACCCGTGCGAGAACCTAACCCTTAGGGCCAGCACCAACCACACCCTGCTCCTGGCCTCCTTGGAGGAAGCCCGGGTGCGGACCAAGGTGGCGGCGAATCTTAGGGATCTAGAAAGGATTCTGCGCTGGAACCACCAGGAGGGCTTCCGCCTATTCCGCATCAGGCAGCACCTCATCCCCTTTGCCTCCCATCCTCGCTTTCCCTACGACTGGGAAAGGGTTCATGGGGAGGAGCTCGCCCGGCTAGGAAACCTTGCCCAGACCCTGGGCCAGCGCCTCTCCTTCCACCCCGGCCAGTATGTGAATCCCGGAAGCCCAAACCCGGAGGTGGTGGCCCGTTCCTTGGCGGAACTCCGCTACTCGGCGAAGGTCCTAGACCTCCTCCAGGCCCAAGACGGGGTACTGGTCCTCCACCTAGGCGGAGCCTATGGGGACCGTGACGCCACCTTGCGCCGCTTCGTGGAAAACCTCAAGGGGGAGGGGGAAATCCTCCGCTTCCTCGCCCTGGAAAACGACGAGCGCCTCTGGACCGTGGAGGAGGTCCTGAGGGCGGCCGAGGCCCTAGGGGTGCCCGTGGTGGTGGATACCCTCCACCACACCCTAAATCCGGGGCGGCTTTCCCTGGAGGAAGGGCTGAGGCTAGCCTTCGCCACCTGGAAGGGGACGCCCAAGGTTCACCTCTCCAGCCAGGACCCCAAAAAGCGCCCGGGGGCCCACGCCTTTCAGGTGCAGGAGGAGGATTGGGAAAGGCTCCTCCAAGCCCTTCCCCGGCCCGCCCACGTGATGGTGGAAGCCAAGGGCAAGGAGAAGGGTCTGCCCCCTGGGGCCCTGGCCCTCCTCCGGGCAACCCCTATGCCGGGCCCCGCAACCAACCCCTTTTGACCGCATACCGTAGGAGGTCGCTTCGGCTTTTCAGCCCCAGCTTCTCCATGCCTCGCTCTCGGTAGGTGGCCACGGTTTTCTCTGAGATGCCGAGTTGCTCCGCTACCTCTTTATGGGAAAGCCCCTGGGCCAGGAGGCGGAGCACCTCCTCCTCTCGGGGAGAAAGGGCTCCCTCCTCCTCCTCCTTCCGCACCATCTCCATGGCCAGGCGCATGGCCAGGCTGGGGTTAAGGTACCGTTCCCCTCGGGCCACGGCCAACACGGCATCCAAAAGCTCCTTATCTACCGCCGCCTTGCTCACATACCCGTAGCCCCCCGCCTGTAGGAATCCCCGCACATACTCCAGGTCCTCGTGCATGGAAAGAGCGAGAAGCTTGAGCTGGGGCAAACGTTGATGCATCGTTCTGCAAAGCTCAATGCCCGTGCAGTCGGGAAGGGAGACATCCAAAATGGCCACATCCGCCTCCAACGTTTCCAAAAGGGCCAAAGCTTCTTGTCCCGTACTGGCCTCCCCCACTACACGGATGGGCCCTCGAGCCTCCAAAAGATGGCGGATGCCCGAACGCACCAACACATGATCCTCCACCAACACCACCCGGATCACGCCACTACCTCCAAGGGAAGCCGCACCTGGATACGGGTGCCCTCTCCAGGGGCACTTTCCAGAAGAAGCCTACCCCCAATCAGCTCCACCCGTTCCCGCATGCCCAGTAAGCCCTGGTGCCCTAGACCCACCGACTCGGGCTCAAAACCTTTCCCCTCGTCCTCCACAAAAACCCGGACCTCCCCGCCCATCTCCAACACCCCCACCGCCGCCTTGGGGCTTCCAGAGTGGCGGGCCACGTTGGTGAGGGCCTCCTGCACCACCCGGTAGATGACGATCTCCAGCTCCTGGGATAGGGGCCTACGCAAGTGGAAGGAAAGGTCCACCGCAATACCCGTGCGCTCGCTAAACTCCCGGACATACCGGCGCAGGGCCGCCTCGAGGCCCAGGTGGTCCAAAACGCTGGGCCTGAGGTCCAGGGCCAGCCGCCGCACCTCAGCCAGAGTATAACGGGCCAGCTCCTTTAAAGCCGATGCCTTTTCCCCCGCGAGCCCCTCCAAGCCCAGGATAATCCCCGTCAGGGCCTGGCCCACCTCGTCGTGCAGTTCCCGGGCGATACGCTTCCGCTCCTCCTCCTGGGTTCTCAGCCATGCCCGCAAAAGCTCAGCCCGCTGCCTATCCTTCTCCTCCAAAAGCTCATACAGGCGGGCATTCTCCAAAGCGGTGGCAAGGGGGCCCGAAAGGGCAGTCAGAAGACCCTGCAGCCAAGGCTCCACCTGGGGGCTTCCATAGAGAATCAACGCTCCCCTGGGAGGCACCGGCACCGCCAAAGCGCCCCTTGTACCCACCACCTGCCCCCGCCGCAAGGCCTCCTCCGCCAAACCCCCGGCCTCGCCGGCGGGGCAGGCCTCCGGGCAGCCCCGGCTCCTCAGCACCCTCCCCTCCAGCCAAAACTCCCCGCAGGTAAAGGCCAACTCCCGCACCAAAAGGGAAAGGACCCGGTCCACCAGCTCCTCCACCCGAAGGGCATGGCTTTCCGCCAGGATCCGGTTGAGGAGGGTAAGCTCTCGCTGCCGCTTCCTCACCTCCTCCCCCATGCGGTTCAGGGCCCGACCCAGTAAACCCAGTTCCCCTCCAGGTTCGGGGAACCGGACCATTTCTCCCTTACCCAAACGGGCCGCGCCTTCCGCCATCTGGTAAAGGGGCTCGAGGGTCCGGGTTAGAAGAAAATACCCAAGCCCTACGCCCAGGCCCACGGCCCAAAGAAGACCGAAAAAGCCCGTGCGCACAACTCGCCCCACCTGCTCCCACAGGGGAGCTTGGTACAACCCCAAGCGGACCCAACCGGCCTCACCCCCGTAGAGGGGAGCCTCCGCCTGGTATACCACCTTCCCCCCAAGCCTTAGCACCACCTCCCCTCCCCAAGCAGTCAACGCTTGGGGAACACCATCCGCAAAGGTATGGGCCATAATCCTGGCCTGGGGGTCTAGGACGTAGGCATAGGCGAAAGCCGGGTATCTTTCCTGGAGTAAGGAAAGCTTTCTCTGGATGGCAAGGAAGTCACGCAAAAGTACATCGTCTGTTATTAGGGTGGCCAAGTCCCGAGCTGCCAGGCGCACCTCCTGCCGGAGGGTCTTCTCCCCTTCGGTATAAAGGAAGGCCCCTCCTCCCACAATCAGAACTCCTCCCGTGGCCGTGGCGGCCAAGAGCACGGTGAACAGGAGCTGGAGGCTAAGCCTCATGGCAAAACCCCTTTGGCCCTTAGATATACGGCCCGGTACCGATCGGGCTCCGCTTTGCGGAAGCCCCTAAGCCCCAGAGCCCTCAAAGCGCTTTTGCCTTCCTCCGTACCTGCATATGCCAACAAGGACGCTACCCAACGCTCCTTTTCCTCTGGTGGCAACCCCGCGGGCACCACCACTGGCGGTGCAGGATCCTTCGGTCCGCTAGCCAACACCCTGAGGCCCCTAAGGCCTAAGGTCTCATACCGGATCCGGTCCACCGCCGCTCCCTCTGCCAAGCCCTGTAAGACGGCCACAAGGGCCCGGTCGTGGCTGTAGGTGAAGAAGGCCCGCGAGAAGAAATCCTCACCTAGTCCCGAGGCTAGGATCCTCGGCCAGGCGTGGCCGGTGTTTGAGAGGGGATCAGTAAAGGCAAATGGCCGACCCCTAAGGTCCTGCAGGGCAACATAGGGATCGGCCTTGCGAACTACGACCACGCTTTGGTATGGGAAAAGGGCATCGCTTTCCAGGATGGGCTCCACAAATCCCTTATCCACCCCCAGTCCCGCCGCCAGGGTACAAAGGAACCCAAGGTGGGCCTCCCCTTGGCGCAACACCTCGAGGACCTCAGCATAGGTGCGACGCCCAAACACTTCTACCCTTAGGCCCAAGGCCCTGCCCCAACCCTGCAGAAAAACCCGGTAGGGCTCTTGTTCTGCAGGTGACAGCATTCCTGCCACCACCACACGCACATCCGCCTCCTGGATTTTGGGGGCATAAGGCGGCCCCAAAGCCACATCCGGAAGCCCATGGCAACCCGCCAGGAAAACAAGCCCAAACCAGGCTGGCCTCACTACCCCCAAGATAGTGAGCACCCAGGAGTATAGATGTCCCCAGGACTGTCGGAAACCCACCCGACAGAGTTGTCCGTCCATACCCCGCTACCTGGCCCAACTCATCCGCCTTAGCGTAAGGGCGAGAGGAGGTGGAGGATGGATAAGGAAATGCGAGCAGGACCGGACGCTTCCCTGGAGCGGCGGCGTTTTTTGGCCAAGATGGCCAGCGCTGTCTTCGCCTCCATGGTGGCACCCGGCCTAGCCCAAGGTCTTCCCCAGGCTCCAACCACACCCCTTACACCCGAAGAGGAGGACGCCCTTCTTCGCATGCAAAAGGAGCTGGGGCGGGCCCTCAAAAACCCCAACCGCCGCTGGGGGATGGTTATAGACCTGCGGAAATGCGTGGGCTGCCACGCCTGCACGGTGAGCTGCATGGCAGAAAACCGCTTGCCGCCAGGGGTGGTCTACCGGCCAGTGAGCGAGGAAGAGATCGGCACCTTCCCCAACGTCACCTACCGCTTCGTGCCCCAACCTTGCATGCAGTGCGATGAACCCCCTTGCGTTCCCGCATGCCCCTACGACGCCACCTGGAAACGTGAGGACGGGATTGTGGAAATTGACTACGAACTTTGTGTGGGATGTGAAAAATGCATCCCCCCATGTCCTTACAACTCCCGCCACAAGGATGACGGTTACTTCTGGACGGAAAACACCCCGGGCCAAGGCCAGATGCCCTACGAGGAGCTACCCGTGTACGAGTGGGGGAAGAAGGTCAACCGGGATGACGAGGCCGGCCCCATGGACAAGGTGCGCAAGTGCCACTTCTGCCTGCACCGCATCGAGCGGGGCCTTTTACCCCAGTGCGTGGTCACGTGTATCGGCCGGGCCACCTACTTTGGGGACCTCGAGGACCCTTCCTCCTTAGTCTCCGAACTTATCAGAAAACCCAACGTGATGCGCCTAAAGGAAGAAGCGGGCACCAAACCCCGCGTCTACTACCTGGTTTAGGAGGTGAGCATGGAAAAGCTTTCCCGGCGCGAGCTTTTGAAACTTTCCAGCGCAGGCGCTCTGCTGGGACCTGTGGGCCTGGCACTGCAGGAGCAAAGCGCCCAAGGCATGGAAGCCTACGAGATCCAACTTCCAGAAAACACCATCTACTCTACCTGCCTCCAGTGCAACACCGGCTGCCCCATCAAGGTGAAGCTCTACGAGGGCGTGGCCGCCAAGATTGACGGCAACCCCCTCTCCCCTTGGACCTTCCGCCCCCATCTGTCCCTCAACACCGATATCCACACCCTGGCCAAGGTGGATGGGGCCCTCTGCCCCAAGGGCCAGGCGGGCATCCAAACCACCTACGATCCTTACCGGATCCGCAAGGTGCTCAAACGGGCAGGCCCCAGGGGAAGCGGCAAGTGGGAAGAGATTCCCTTCCACCAAGCGGTTAAGGAAATAGTGGAAGGTGGGAAACTTTTTGCCCACCTGGGGGATGACCGGGTCTACCCTGGCCTTAAGGACCTCTGGGCCCTCAGGGACCCGGAGATCATGAAGCGGATGGCCCAGGCGGTGAGGGCCATTTGGGCGGAAAAGGATCGGGAGAAGAAGAAGGCCCTGGTGGAGAAGTTCAAGGAAGACTTCAAGGAGCATCTCCACACCCTCATTGACCCCGATCACCCCGACCTCGGCCCCAAGAACAACCAGGTGGTCTTCGCCTGGGGCCGGCTCAAGGCAGGCCGCTCGGACTTCATTCGCTGGTTCTTCTCGCAAAGCTTCGGTACCGTAAACCTCCACGGCCACACCACCGTCTGCCAGGGCTCCTTGTACTTCACCGGCAAGGCCATGAGCGAACAACCCACCTTTGATACCACCGGGAAGCTTTCCTGGTCGGGTGGGGCCAAGTTCTACTGGCAAGCGGACCTATCCAAGGCCCGCTTCGTGGTGTTCGTGGGGGCCAACGTCTTTGAGGGAAACTATGGCCCTCCCCTAAGGGTGGGCTGGATCACGGAACGGGCCAGCAAGGGGGAACTGGAATACGCCATCGTGGACCCGTGGGCGCAAAAGGCGGTAAAGGGTGCCAGCCGCTGGATCGCTCCCAAACCCGGCCACGACGCCGCCATCGCCATGGGGGTGATCCGGCTCCTAATGGAGTGGGGCAAGATAGACCGCAAGTTCCTCTCCGCTGCCAATAGGGCCGCGGCCAAGGCCATTGGTGAAAGCAGCTGGACCAACGCCACCTGGCTGGTGAAACTCAAAGACGGCAAGCCAGAAAGGCTTCTTAGGGCCAGCGACCTGGGCCTCGCCAAGCCTAAGGCCAAGGTGGGGGATAAGGAGGTGGAGCTGGACGCTCCTGTGGTCCTACAGGAGGGCCGGCCCGCGGCCTTCAACCCCAACGACGAGGGCCAGCCGGTCTTTGGCGACCTCTGGGTGAACACCACCTTGAACGGCATTCCGGTGAAGAGCGCCCTCGAGCTGATCAAAGAGGAAGCCTTCCGCCACCAGGTGAGGACCTGGGCAGCCTTCGCCGGGGTACAGGAGGAGGACATCCGCTTCCTGGCAGAAAAACTTGCCCAATATGGCAAGAAGGCCGTAGTGGACGTCCACCGAGGAGCCAGCCAGCACACCAACGGCTTCTACAATGCCCTGTCTTGGTTCACGGTGAACGCCCTCCTGGGCAACATCGACCACCAAGGCGGGTTTGTCCAGGCCAGCACCTACGACATCACCGGGGGCAGGGCGGGCGGTCCCTTCCCCATGGGCAAGCTTCATCCCAAGCCCCTCTCTCCCTTCGGCATTAGCCTCATCCGCCATGAGGTCAAGTATGAGGACACCACCCTCTTTGCGGGCTTCCCCGCCAAGCGGCCCTGGTATCCCCATGCCTCCGATGTTTACCAGGAAATCCTGCCCTCCGCAGCCCAAGGCTACCCCTATCCGGTGAAGATCCTCTTCCACTACATGGGCTCTCCCGCCTACGCCCTCCCCGGGGGTAGCGAACAAATCCAGGCCATGCTGGACCCGGACAAGATCCCCCTCATCGTGGCCTTTGACATCGTGGTGGGGGACACCTACCTCTTCGCCGACTACATCATCCCCGACCTCTCCTACCTGGAACGCTGGGAGTTCCACGGGAGCCACCCCTCCATCATCTGGAAGGTGCAGCCCGTGCGGCAGCCCACCATTGCCCCCATTCCCGAGGAAGTGGAAGTCTTCGGGGAAAAGATGCCCATCTCCCTGGAAAGCTTCCTCATGGCCTTGGCGGAACACCTAGGCTTGCCCGGTTTCGGGGCAAAGGGGTTCGCCAATGGCATGCCCTTCACCCACCCCGACCACTTCTACCTGAAGCTGGCCGCCAATCTGGCCTTTGGGGAGAAAGCGGATGGGTCGGATGCCCTTCCTGAGGCCAGTGAGGAGGAGCTCGAGGTCTTCCGCCAAGCCCGCCGTCACCTTCCCCCCACGGTCTTTGCTGAGGAACGCTGGCGCAAGGCCATCGGCGACGAGAGCCTCTTCCGCCGCACCGTCTACCTCCTGAACCGGGGCGGGCGCTTCCAGGAGTTCCACAAGGCCTACGCCCCAGGCGATCTGGTGGCCAACCGTTACGGAAAGCAGGTCAACCTCTTCCTGGAAAAGCAGGCCCTATCCCTCCACCCCATGACGGGGAAGCCCTACTGGCCCTTGCCCGCTTACTTCCTCCCCTACCAGGATGTCTTGGGCAACCAGCTCCGCGACCTTGGATATGGCCTGACCCTCCTCACCCACAAGAACATCCTCCAGACCAAGAGCCGTACCATCAGCAACTACTGGCTCCTGGCCATCAAACCCGAGAACGAGATCCTGGTCAACGCCCAGGATGCGGCACGCCTTGGTCTACGGGATGGCCAGCTGGTCAAGGTGGTCTCCGCCACCAACCCCAAAGGGGAATGGGATCTGGGGCCTTTCGGCAAGAAGCCTATGGTGGGGAAGGTCAAGGTGGTGCAAGGGCTTAGGCCCGGTTGCGTGGCCTTCCCCTTAGGCTTTGGCCACTGGGCCTATGGCGCCAGCGACATCGTGATCAACGGCCAGGTGGTGAAAGGAGACCCCAGGCGGGCCAAGGGCATTCACGCCAACGCCGCCATGCGCCTGGACCCCTACCTCAAGGACATGGCCCTCACCGACGTGGTGGGAGGGAGCGTGGTCTTCTACGAAACGCGGGTTAACCTGATTCCCGTCTAGGAATGTCCCCCGGGATTGCTCCCGGGGGACATCCTTCCTGGGCTACCCAGGATAACCTTTAAGGAGGTGAAGGATGATACCCGCCTTTAGAAGCGCAAACACCACAACCCAATGGGCTTTGGAGTTCATCCGCCTGGTCATGCTCCTCCTATGCCTGGTGGGATGGGTGATGTATCCGGTGGAGCTTCTGCTTCTGGACCACTGGACGGAAAGTTGGCAGAGCAAGATCCCTTTCTTTGTCGCTATCCCCGGCTTTGTCTTCACCCTGTGGATGCTCTTTGACCGTAGGACTCCCTGGGTGCGCTGGGCCTTCATCCTTACCATGTGGGCCTCGGTGTTCACAGGGGTCTTGGGGGCCTACTTTCACCTGCTTTGGAACTTTGAGGGCGAGGTGGCTTGGAACTTTGAAGCCGCCATGCAAGCCATGGCAGGAAGCCGCCCGGTGCTGGCGGCCATGGCCTTCACCCATATGGGGGTAACCGGGCTTCTGGCCATCTACCGGGCCAGGTAGGAGGGGGATATGGTAGAAGCCTTGATCAAAGCCAAAACCGAGGAGGAAAGGCTTCTGGAGTTTCTTCGCTCCACCTTTCTTCTCATCGCCATGGTGGGTTTTGTCTTCTACGGCATGGAGCACTGGGTTTTGGACCACTGGACGGATAGCTGGCAGAGCCGAATTCCTTTCTTTGTTTCCCTGGTGGGATTTCCCCTGACCCTGCTCATGTTCTTCCACCGGGGCAAGTGGGTGCGCTATCCCTTCCTGCTTTGGATGCTGGTGAGCGTGCTCGCCGGCATCATCGGGGCCTACTACCACCTGGTTTGGAACGCCCAGGATGCCGAGGTAAGCCTCTGGAGCCTTTCCGGTTTCCTCGAGGCCTTCAAGGGAAGCCGGCCGGTTTTAGCAGCTTTGGCCCACACCCACGTGGGCGCGGTAGCCTTCGTGGTGGGGATCACCATAAAGGACTAAGGGGGTGATGGGAAGATGAGACGATGGATCTGGCTTTTGGTGTTGGCCCTAGGCGTGGCGGGAGCCCAGGCTCCCAAGGTGGATGGAAGGATTGCAAGCGGGGAGTACGCCAAAACCTATAAGCACGAGAAAAGCGGCATTACCCTCTACTGGAGCGTCGTAGGGGATACCCTCTACCTGGCCCTCGAGGGCAAGAGCAAGGGCTGGATTGGCATCGGCTTCTTGTCGGAAAAGACCGACAAGAAGAAGGGGGGCGACCAATACATCTTCTACATGGATGGGGGCAAGCTGGTGGCCCTGGATATGTACCAGACCAAGCGGACAGGAGCCCCTGTGGCCGACGAAAAAGAGGGGGGTAAAAACTCCATCTTGGCCGCTGCGGCCACCTATGAGAACGATACCTGGGTGGTGGAGTTCAGCCGCAAGCTGAAGACCGGAGAACCCACCGACGTGGAGATTGTACCCGGGAAGAAGGTGATCGTCATGTTGGCCTACGCTGGGAAAATGGACCCCAAGGAGGAGCACAAGAAGACCGAGCGGTGGTATCTCGAAGACTTCGCGTTTTAATCCTTACTCGGACTCCGAACCCTGAACTCATGGCTATGCCGCACGCGCTCCCGCGGGCTCTCTAAAGGGCCCGCGATACCCATGCCTTTGGCAAAAGGGCCCAAAAGAGGCCTCTCCTACATCCCCTTGCCAGCCTATTTATACCCTTGACTTTTATATACTCATAGGTATACTGTAACGCATGCGCGGCCTACGATCGAGCCGAAACCTCTATCTCAGCCTCTTTCTTCTCTCGGCCCTAGGCCTCTCCTACAGCATCCTCCAAGCCTCTGGCTCCCGGCTCTTACTGGCTTTCTGGGTGGCGATACTCCTGGGCCTTGCCCTTTTCCACGCTAAGTTCGGCTTCGCCTCAGGCTTCCGCCGCTTCCTCCTCACGGGGGAAAGCCGCCTCTTAAGGGCTCACTTCCTCCTCTTTGCCCTCACTAGCCTCCTCTTCTTCCCCTTTCTAGCAAAAGGCGAAGCTCTTGGCCAGGCGGTACAGGGCTTTGTGATGCCCGTAGGCATAGCCCTGGCGGTGGGGGCCTTCCTTTTTGGCGTCGGCATGCAGCTGGGGGATGGCTGCGCCTCGGGTACCCTTTACCACACGGGAAGTGGAGACAGCCGAGGCGTTTTGGTCCTGCTGGGGTTCATGGTGGGGTCCTTGCTGGGGGTCTACCACCTGCCCTACTGGCAAACCCTTCCCAGTTGGAATCCGGGAAGCGCCCTGCATTGGTTTCCTTCCCCCTTCCTGGGTTTGGTCCTATGGCTAGGCTTCTTGTCCCTCCTCTACCTTGGGGTTAGCTGGGTGGAAAGACAGCGGACGGGCCGGGTGGAACCCCTGTGGCGAAGGGAGGCCACCCATCCCCTCTTCGGTCCATGGAGCCTGGTGGTGGGGGCAGGCGTTTTAGCCTTGGGTAGCCTCTGCATCCTCCTCCTCTTGGGCCGGCCCTGGGGCATCACGGCTGCCTTTGCCCTTTGGGGGGGAAAGCTGGCCCAGGCCATGGGCCTTCCGGTGCTGGACTGGGCCCTTTTCCACAACCCTGCCTTTGCGGAAAGGCTGGAGCAAAGCCTCCTCAAGGATCCCACCAGCGTCACCAACTTCGGAGTCTTCCTTGGAGCTTTCCTAGGAGCTGTCCTAGGCGGAGCCTTCCGGCTCCGGGACCTGCGCCAAATCCCCTGGACCACCCACCTGGGGGTTTTTCTCGGGGGGGTCCTGATGGGTTACGGCGCCCGGCTCTCCGGAGGGTGCAACATCGGGGCCTATCTGGGGGGCACGGCCTCCTTTAGCCTGCACGGTCCCCTTTGGGGAGTATTCGCCCTCTTAGGCACAGCCTTAGGAGTCCGCCTCCGCCCCGCCTGCCGGCTGGAAAACGAAAGCAGACCCACCGGGTTGCCTAGCACCTGAGGTAGGTGGGTAGGATCTCCCCTAGGGCCTTGGGCGAAGGGAGGAGGTCCCTTAAGTACTCGGGGAAGGGAGCGGTATTCCCTCCTTTGAGCATAAGGTACTGGTCGCGGGTGAGGGGGGAGAAGGGAAGGAGGGAAAGCAGGGGGACCACGAGGTCCATGAGGACCAAGGGGATGGGCAAAAGGGGTTTTTTCCGCCCCAGGACCTCCATGGTGAGCATAAGAAGCTCACGGAAGGTATACTCCTTGGGCCCCACCAGCTCAAAGGTGCCCTCGAGGCCCCTGTCCAAGGCCTGGGCGAAGGCCTCGGCCACATCCCCCACGTACACCGGGCGGAAGGGAAACCGCCCATCCCCGATGAGGGGCACGAAGGGCAAGGGCCCGCACACCAAACCCCTAAGCACCTGGCCGAAGAACTCATCCCCTGGACCGAAGATCAGGCTCGGGCGGAAGATGGCGTAGCTTAGGCCGCTTTCCCGCACCAGCTCCTCCGCCTCGGCCTTGGTTTCGTAGTAACGGCTACCCGTCCCCCGCCTGGCCCCTAGGGCCGACATGTGGAGAACCCGCTTCACCCCAGCTCGCTCTAGACCTTGCAGGAGGTTCCTTACTCCTTCCACATGAACCTGGTGGAAGGTCTGGCCCCTTTCCCGGATGATCCCCGCCAGGTAGATGCCGGCCTCCACCCCTCCCAGGTCCGGCACCTGCCGGGTGATGTCCCCCGGGAGGTGGACCGCCCCAGGGGGAAGGTGCCGGGGGGTGCGGGAGAGAACCAGGGGGATGTGGCCCCTTTGCAGAAGGAGGGCCACCAGGTGGCGGCCCACAAACCCTGTACCCCCCACCACAAGGACCCGCATCTAGGCCGCCTCGAGGATCCCCTGGGCCTCCCTTTCCAGGGCCTGCAGGTTTAGGAGGTACACCTTGCGATACGCGGTGGTGATGAGCCCCTCGTACCGCAGGTCCGAAAGGATCTTGGAAACGGACTCCCGCGTGGAGGCGGTAGCATCGGCGATCTCCTCATGGGAAACGGTTACGAAAAGCCCGTGCTCATCGCGGAAGAAGGCCGGCGTGTCCGAGAGGAAGAGGAGGTAACGGGCAATCCTAGCCCGAAGCTCCCCCGACTGAAGGTGGGCTTCATAAGCTTGTACCCGCCGCATCTGCCGGGCCAGGTTGCGGGCCACCTGGTGCAGGGCCTCATGGTCCATGCCCTTGGGGTCCATGCCCTCCACCACCGCTTCCGTCATGGCCTCGGCGGCATAGCGGTAACGCTTCCCCTCCAAAGCCTCCTCGCCGAAAAAGTCCCCGGGAAGCACATGGCGCAGGGTGAGGGTGCGCCCGTCGGGCAGGAGCTCCACGATGCGCACCAACCCCGACTGCAGACGGTACAGGGTGTCCGCCCGATCCCCGGCCAAAAACACCGTCTCCTTACGATTAAACCGCTTCATGCTGCCTCCTCCAACACCTGGGGCAAGGCCTCCAGGTCCTGCACATACCAGGCTCCAAGCCGTTTAGCCTCCTCGGGATTCGCTCCCGGCCCGCCCACCAAAACCAGGGGGGCCAAATCCTCGAGGGCTCCCTCGGGAAGGGACTTAAGGGTCTCCGGAAGCAGGCACGAAAGCACCACCGCCCGCGCCCTAAGCTCTTGCGCCAGACCCTTGAGGTCAGGGAGGGGGGTATCGGGCCCCAAGTACAGGGCGGGAAATCCCCGCCGCCTGAGGTGGTAGGCCGCCAACATGGCCCCCAGCTCGTGCCGCTCCCCAGGGGGCGTGGTGACCAGAAGGGGTGCGCCCCGGGGATACCCCGCCAGGTCCAAAAGCTCCTGGAGCCTAGAGCGGAGGAACTGGGTGGCCAGGTGTTCCTGGGCCACGTTCACCTCTCCCCGATGCCACCGATCCCCCACCTCCTTGAGCACCGGCACCAGGAGGCCCCTCAAGGCCCCTTCTGGCCCCAGGAGCTTGACTCCCCGGCGGAAAAGGGCCTCAGCCCGAGGGAGATCCGCCTCCAAAAGGGCCGAAAGGAGCTCCTGGGGAAGCCCCTCAGGTCTGGACTCCTGGGCCAGGTAGCGCCGGATGGCCGCCTGGGGGGAGGCCCCCTCCTCCAGCCAGCGGCGGATCACCAAAAGGGCCTCCACCTCCTCTGGCCGGTAGAGGCGATGGCCCCCAGGGGTCCTCTCGGGTTTGGGGAAGCCATACCGCCTCTCCCACTGCCGCAGCACCTCGGCGGAAAGACCGGTCAAGGCTTCCACTTGGGCGATGGTGTACACCCCAGCCTGGGTCATGTCCTTAGAATAAGGGGATGTATAGATTTTGTCAAGGTACTGTCCACTTGCAAAGTGTAGCAGGGACAAAAGTCTTTCTTCCCTTGTGGAATTATGGTAAAAAGGTTATGGAGCCTAATGGAGCCTAATTGGAGGGCCCTAGCCCACGTCCTCCGCCGCCATTCCGCCACCTTCTACTGGGGAAGCCTCCTTTTCCCCAAGGAGGAGCGCAAAGGGGCGTGGGCCGTCTACGCCGCCTGCCGCTTGGGGGATGAAGCCGTGGACGGGCCCAACGCTGGGAAGGAGGCCCTGGAAGCCTGGTGGCAGGGAGTGGAACACGCCTTTTCGGGAACACCTCGGGCGGAATGGGAAAAGGGCTTGGCCTGGGCCCTAGCCCGCTAGCCTATACCCAAAGAGGCCTTTGCGCACATGCGGGAAGGTTTCCGCCTAGACCTGAAGCCCGTGCGCCTAAAAACAGAGGAGGAGCTCCTGCGCTACTGCTACCAGGTGGCCGGCACCGTGGGCCGGATGATGGCCCCTATCGCTGGTGGTAAGAGGTGGAGGAAAGGGCCATCCTCCTGGGCCAGGCCATGCAGCTCACCAACATCCTCCGGGATGTGGGGGAAGACCTGGGGCGGGACCGGGTCTACCTTCCGGCAGAACTCCTGGAGCGCTTTGGCGTATCCCTGGTCCACTTGGAGGAGGGCCGGATTACACCCGAGTACCAAAACCTCATGGCCCACCTGGAAAGCCGGGCCCGCCTCCTTTACCAGGAGGGGCTTAAGGGCCTTTCTGGCCTTCGGGTGGGTAAGGGAGCCGTAGCCCTCGCCGCCTTGCAGTACCAAGCCATTTTGGACAAGCTAAGGCTTTCCGGATACGACAACCTGCGCCAAAGGGCCCATCTAAAGCCTTGGGAAAGGCTTTGGCTTCTACCCCAGGCCTTCAGGATGTCGCAAAAAGCGTCCCTGGCCACGGAACTCTGACCCAGGGAAGGGTAGCCTCCTCCCATATACCTGGTTTGGCACCGAGGGGATCTGCGGCTCGCCGACCACCCCGCCCTCTTGGAAGCCCTAGCCCAGGGGCCGGTGGTGGGCCTGGTGGTCCTGGACCCCAATAACCTAAAGACCACGCCCCGGCGCCGGGCCTGGTTCCTGGAAAACGTCCGCGCCCTCAGGGAGGAGTACCACCGGCGTGGGGGAAGCCTATGGGTGGTCCAGGGCTACCCTTGGGAAAGGGTCCCGGAGATTGCCCGCCGCCTTCGGGCCAAAGGAGTGTATGCCCTGAAGGCCTACACCCCGTACGGGCGGTACCGGGATGCCCGGGTGCGGGAGGCCCTTTCCGTTCCCCTTCACCTCCTCCCTGCCCCCCATCTGATCCCTCCTGACCTCCCCCGGCCCTACCGGGTCTACACCCCCTTTAGCCGTCATTTTCAGGGAATAGACCCCCCCCTTCCCGCCCCGGAGGCCTTGCCTCGAGCCCCAGAGGAAGGGGAGATCCCTAAGGAAGACCCGGGACTTTCCCTGCCCGAGCCCGGGGAAAGCGCCGCCTGGGAGAGGCTTCGCCGGTTTCTGGAGAAGGGGATTGAGGTCTACCACCTAAAGCGGGACCGGCTGGATGGGGAGGGGGGCTCGAGGCTCTCCCCCTACTTCACCCTGGGAGTCCTCTCCCCCCGACAGGCCGCTTGGGAAGCGCTAAAACGGGATGGGAAAGGGGCGAGGAAAGGGGTTTCTGAACTCCTTTGGCGGGACTTTTCCTACCACCTCCTCTACCACGCCCTGGCGGGCCTAAGCCTTTCCCAGGTGGACCTCACCACCCCCTTCCTGGGCAAGGAGCTAAAGGCCCCCTTCCTCATCGGGGCCATGACCGGGGGGGAAGCCCTTGGGGAACGCATCAACCTGGCCCTAGCCGAGGCCGCCGAGGCCCTGGGGGTGGGGATGATGCTGGGCTCGGGCCGGGTGGTGCTGGAACGGCCCGAAGCATTAAGGAGCTTTCGGGTGCGCAAGGTAGCCCCCAAGGCCCTCCTTGTGGCCAATCTGGGAGTGGTGCAGCTAAGGCGTTACCGCCGGGAGGACTTGGTTCGGCTGGTGGAGCTTTTGGAGGCGGACGCCCTGGCCCTCCACCTCAACCCCCTCCAGGAGGCGGTGCAAAAAGGGGATACGGACTTCCGGGGGCTTCTTGGCCTGCTGGAGAGCCTTCTTCCCCTCCCCTTCCCGGTGATGGTGAAGGAGGTGGGGCACGGCCTCGGCCGCGAAGCCGCCAAGGCCCTTAAGGACCTTCCCCTCGCCGCCATAGACGTGGCCGGGGCCGGGGGCACCAGCTGGGCCCGGGTGGAGGAGTGGGTGCGCTACGGGGAGGTGCGCCACCCCGAGCTCTGCGAGATCGGCATTCCCACGGCCCAAGCGATCCAGGAGGTGCGGGAGGTCCTCCCCCACATCCCCCTGGTGGCCTCTGGAGGGGTGTACACGGGAACCGACGCCGTGAAGGCCCTAGCCTTGGGGGCGGACCTGGTGGCCGTGGCCAGGCCCCTCCTAAAACCGGCCCTAGAGGGCCCTAAGGCCGTGCAGGCCTTCTTGGAGGACTACCTAGGGGAGATGCGCACCGCCCTCTTCGCCATCGGGGCCAAGGGCCCAAAGGAAGCCCGGGGACGCATTGAGCCTAGGAGCTCCTCAGGTCCATGAGGGCCCTGGGGTAGGGCTCAAAAAGGGCCTGGGCCTCCAGGTAATCCTCCCCAAAGCGCACGGCCCAGGAACGGAGGAGGGCCAAGGGGGCCTCGAGGGGCACCCTCCCTCCCCGAAAGTCCGCCAAGAGGTCCAGAAAATGGGCCTTTTCCCTGGGAGAAAGCGCCCTTTTGAAGTACCCAAAGGCGTGGAGCAGGGCATCGGCCATGGAGGGAAGGCGAAAGGGATGCCGGGTCGTTCGGATAAACCCCTCCTCATAGGCTCCACGCACCTCCTGGAAGGGTCTCCCTTTAGCCTCCGCCAAGAGCCTTCCCAAGCCTCGAGTCTCAGCTTGGTGGTGGGCGTGGAGCAGGAGCTTATACCGGGCATGAAACGCCATAAGGCCTCCCAGGTCCCGTACCTCCCTAAGCCGGGCCAAACCGAAAATCCGCGCGAGAAAGTGGGACCGGATCCGGGCACTGGTGAGCCGACCCTCGTCCTCCTTGGGCAGGAGGGGAAAGGCCTCCTCCACCCTCTTTGCGAAAAGTCCCGGCCCCCTGGCCACCGCCCCACCCCGGTCCGCATAGGCATAGACCTTGGCGTCCTTAAGGGCACAGGAAGGAGAGCGGTTCTTGAGGATAAACCCCTCCACCTGGCCTAAGGAGGCAAGAAACCCCTGGCTAAAGGCCTGCATTCTCCCGGTGAGGTCCTCCCCGGTAAGGGGCTGGACCATGCGCACCCCCTCCCCCCCTCGCACCAGCCGCACCGTGGGCCTGGGGACCCCTAGGCCGATCTCCACCTCCGGGCACACGGGAATGAAGTCCACATGCTCCCGCAAGGCGGCCACAATCCGATCCGGTATCAGCTCCCCCGAATAGTGCACGGCGGAAAAGCCCAAGCAGGCGCTCACCACCACCCTCGGCCGAGGCCAAAAGGCTCCCATACGCCCATTGTCCCACGGAACCCATAGGGGGAACGTAGCCCTGGCCCTTCAGAACCCCCCTCCTGACGGGCTATCCCTCAGCCCTCGCCCATCCGACCTTTTCCCCCGGGATTCCATCCTCACCCTTGGGATCAACCTGAATCCACCCGGAAAGCAGCCTGCGGAGATCCCGCAAAACCTGGGCCGCCCTATGGCCAAGTCCTGGCGCCCCCAGGTTGGGCCCTGAGGAAAAGGAGGCCCCCGCCCCTTTCGGGGCGGGGATAGGCGAGCGTTAGGGGTTAGTCAAACTTGTTCTGCTGCAGGAGGCTTGCCGTTTGCTGCACCGAGGGGATGCTTCCCGCAAGCTTGCGCAGGTTGGCCCGGGTCCCCTTGTACCAGGGGATGGTGGTCTTGGGATCGGTGTAGCCGGAGATTAGGGAGTTGGACGTACCCCGCCAGTGGTACATCACCAAGAAGATCAAGCCCGGCTTGACGGCGTCCGTCACGTAGACCATGAAGGTGCCGTTCCCCTCCTCGTTGTACACCTCCACCAGGTCCCCGGACTGGAGGCCAAGCCGCTTGGCGTCTTCAGGGTGGATTTCCACATAAGGCAGGGGCAAGGCCACGGCCTTTTCCGGCAACCGGCGGTCGTGGTAGGCCGTCTGCCAGATGGTCTGGGCCCGCCCGGTGGTGACCCAGAAGGGATACTGCCTGGCCTTTTCCCCTTCAAGGTACTTGGCCACCTCGGCGGGATACCCCTCCCAGTCGTCGGTACCGTACCACTTGAACTTGCCGTCGGAGGTACCGAACTTGTGGGTGTAACGGCGCACCGTACCCACCAGCTTCCCAGTCTTGGGATCCCGGCGCACGGGGGTCTGGATGCCCTGCTGGCCCACCTCCTTAAGGAACTTATAGGTGACGCCCTTGTAGTTCTCCGGCTCCAGCTTGGCCTCGTCTTCCTCGCTCACACGATTATCACCGAACTCTTCCGCCCCAGCCAGGAAGACATCCTCATCGGTCTTCCAGTTCTTGCCGAACTCAAACTTGGCCGCCTCCTGGGCCTTGCCCTCGGCCCGGTAGAGGTCAGCAAGGCGGAGGCCCACCAGCTTGAAGATCTCCCAGTCGGGCTTGGCCTCGCCGGGAGGGTCCATGAACTTCTCGTAAAGGCGGAGCAAGCGGCTATTGCAGTTAATGGACGTGTCGTTAGCCTCACCCCAAGCTGCACCAGGAAGGATCAGGTGGGCATCGCGGGCAACCTCCGTCATGTAGATGTCCTGGACCACCATGAAGAGGGCATCGGGATCGGAGTAGAGCACGTCCAGGATTTTCTTCACCCGCTCCCCTATGGTCCCGGGCTCCCCCCCCTGGCCCAAGGCCTTGGTGAGCTTCTCCGTGCGCTCGTGGATGCGCTTGCGGAAGACCTGGGCATTGGGGGTGGAAAGGTAAGGATCCGTGGCCACCACCCAGTAGAACTTGCCCTTACCCTCCACCAGGAACTTGTCCACGTTTACAGGAGGGCCGCCCCGGTAGATGGAACCCGGCGTGGGAGCAGGGGGCCGCACGTAGCCCTCCTGGTGCCCACCCTGGCGGCCACAACCCGTGCCCGGACGGCCGATGTTGTGGGTGAGGACCGCCAGCTGCACGATGGCCGCCACCTGGTCATAGTTTTTCATGTTCCAGATGACGCCCTTCTCGTAGATGGTGAGGGTGCGGCGCTTGAACTTGCCGGCCTTTGGCTTGGCAATCCAGTCGGCGGCCTTCTCAATCTGGGCCCGGGGCACCCCTGTAATCCGCTCAACCTGGGCCATGAACTCGGCGTAGGGCACCTGGAGCTTGAGGCTCTTCTGCTTGTACTCCTCAAAGAGCCCCATGTCGGTGCGGGCCTGCAGGTAGGCCATGTCGTAGTAACCCCGCTCCCAAACCACCCGCGCGATGGCGTTGGCCAGGATGTAGTCCGTGCCCAGGTTGGGCCGGAGGAGGAGAACCCGGTCCTTGGCCACGGTCTCAGCGATGGTGTAGGAAGAGATCTTCCGGGGGTCAACGACAATCAGGTAACCGGGTTCGGCGGGCTCTCCCTTCTCAAAGGCCTGCTGCTTCTCCGCCACCGTGTTCCCCTGGATGTTGGGGAGCATGTGCTCAGCGTAGAAAACCGTGGCGGTCTCATAAGTGTTAGCCCCCCAGAGAACGATGGTATCGGCCAGGCGAGCATCTTCGTAGGTGTAGTTAAGCTCGTGCACACCCCGCTCGCGGCTTCCCCAGACCTCGGAGTTGTAGGCGGGGCGATTATGGATGGCGATGTGCTTCACGGAAAGAGCGGCAAAGAAGAACTTGCCTAGACCGTAGTTGTCCTCAAAGCCCTGGCCTGAGCCCCCGTGGTCATAGGCTTTCACGGCGATGTTGTCGTCGTTGCCGTCCCGGTCGCGGATGCCCTTGATGACCCCGGCCACCAAGGTGAGGGCATCCTGCCAGGTGATGGCCTGGAACTGATCCCCAATCCGAAGGAGAGGGTATTCAAGCCGGTCCTGGGTGCCTCGGTCCAGGCTCCAAACGGTAACGGCGTTGGTGCCGCCACGGATGGAGTAGTTACCCCGGTTGATGGGGCTATCCTTGGCCGGCACAATCACCACGTGGTACTGCTGGCCATCCCGGCCGACAGTGACGGCATGCATGGTTTCCGTGTAGCTCTGACCAGCCAAAGGCGGCTGGGCCTGGGAAAGATCCAGGCCGAAGGCGTTCTGGTCAGGCTTCAGGCCGCCCTGCTGCCCCACAGGCCAAACGTACACCTTGTAGCCGCAACCCACGTTGCAGTACTGGCAGACGGTGTTGTGTACCCGAGCGTTCTTGGGGGGGATGGGAAGCTGGTCCCTTCTTGGAATGAGCGCCATACTCTATACCTCCTAAACGTTCTTGACACGGCCCCAAATAAGGCCGGCCACCGCTACCGCATAAATGTCGCCCTTGCCGTCAATACGAAGGGGGATCTGGGGGAGCCAGGAGCTGGCCAGGCCCTGGTAGGTCTGGCCGGCCTTGGCGGGGTCAAACATGGAGTAATGGCACCGGCAGATAAACCTCCCCCCCTCGTACTGGACGGGACAGCCCATGTGGGTGCAGAGGGCGGAAAAGGCCACGATGTCCCGCGCAGAACCCACACCCCCAACAGCCGGCTTGCCCAGCTTCACCAGGATGGCGGGGCTGGACGCATCCGGGTAGCTGAAGGTAACGGGCTGGCCCGTCTTCACCTGGGAAACATTGGCCACCTTCACCGCCGGGTAGGTGAGGCTGGGGGCGTACCCCAACTGGGCCTTGCCCCCTGCGGTGAAGAGAGCGGTGGCCGCCGCCGTGAGCTTTACAAACCGCCTACGGGAAAGGGTTTGTGTCATAGCTACACCTCCTTGGGTGCAATTGAAAGCTATCAAATGTCAGGGACATTTGTCAACCCATAAGCAAACGGTTTCAAATACTTCTCAGGGGTATCACGGCCTTAAGCCCGTCCCGAAGGGCAGTTTTCACACATAAAAATACACCCCTAGCATTCATAACCCGTTTTCCTTTACCTTGTCAAAGAAGCCCTTTTGCTATTCTGGAAGGCATGGAGCAGGCTCTCGTGCAAGGCCGCCTCGAGGCCCTGGCCCACCCCGCCCGCCTCACCATCGTTCGGCTTCTGGCTGAGCTTCCCGACGAGCACACCGCCTTTGACCCCCGGTGCGGAAGCGCCTACGGGGTCTGCTTCTGCCACCTGAAGGAGAAGACTGGGCTTTCCGGGCCCACGGTGAGCCACCACCTCAGGATCCTGCGCGAGGCGGGGCTGGTAGAGGGGGTGCGCGTGGGACGCTGGACTCATTTCCGTTTAAAACCTGGCGCCTTAGAAGCCCTGGCCTACGAGCTCCTCAACCTGGCCCGCCAGGCGCAAAGGGCCGCGGCCAAGGCAATCTGAACCCTTGCCCTAGGACGCCCCTCCTGCCACCATGGAGGCATGGGGGAGGTTCGGGTAGGCACCGCCAGCTGGACGGATGAGACCCTTCTTAACTCCGGCTGGTACCCTCCTGAGGTGCGAAACCATCCGGAAAAACGCCTCCGCTACTACGCCCAACACTTTGATACCGTGGAGGTGGACAGCACCTTCTACGCCCTGCCCCGACGGGAGGTGGTGGCCAAGTGGGCGGAAAGGACCCCACCGGGCTTCCTCTTCCACGTGAAGGCCTTTTCTGCCTTCACGGGGCACGGCCTCGAGGCCCCTGCGCTTTCCAAGGACCTCCGCATCCTGTTGCCCCGGCAGGAAGGCCACCTCTCCCAACGGGAAGTGCCCAAGGAGGTGGTGGAGGAAGCGTGGAACCGCTTCTTTGCCGCCATAGAACCCTTACGGGAGGCGGGCAAGCTGGGCTACCTGCACTTTGGCCTCCCCCCCTGGACCGAACCCAAGCCCCGAAGCTTCCAGTACCTGGAGCACCTGGCGGAAAGGACCCAAGGCTACCGGGTGGCGGTGGAGTTCCGCAACCCCAAGTGGTATGTGGCTTGGGGGTTTGTAAAGAAGGAGCTTGAGCGCTTGGGCCTCATCCACGTGAGCGTGGACGCGCCACCCCACCCCGAGGCCCCACCTCGGGTCCTGGAGCCCACCCATCCCGTGGCGGTGCTCCGCTGCCACGGAAGAAACGTGGCATCCTGGAAGGGCCCCCACCTCAAGCCCTACGAGCGTTTCAACTGGCGCTATTCGGCGGAGGAGCTGGAAGACCTCGCCCAGGCCACCCGTACCCTGGCGGAGAAGGCCAAAGCGGTTTTCGTCATTTTTAACAACAACTACGGCACCCAGGGGGTGGAAGCGGCCATGGGGCTTAAGGGTCTTTTGGGTCTGGGTCCACCCCCCTGGGCTGAGCAGCTCCTTTAACCTGGGGGATTCGTGCTACCTTGGGGAGGATGGGACGCCCTCCCCTGTCCGAGGCCCAGGAGGACTACTTGAAGCAGCTTTTCCTCCTGGAGGCGGAGCGGCAAGGCCCGGTGCCCACCCAGGCGCTTGCCGAGCGCCTGGGGGTTAAACCTCCCTCGGTGACGGAGATGCTTAAGAAGCTCACCGCCTTAGGCCTGGTGGAGCACGCCCCCTACCAGGGGGCCCGGCTCACCGAGGCCGGGCGGCGGATCGCCCTGGAGGTCCTAAGGCACCACCGGCTCCTCGAGGCCTACTTGCACCAGGCCCTGGGCTACGGCTGGGAGGAGGTCCATCAGGAGGCGGAAAGGCTTGAACATGTGATCAGCGAGGCCTTTGAGGAAAGGATTGCGGAGCTTTTGGGCCACCCCCTTTTTGACCCCCATGGGGATCCCATCCCCACCAAGGACTTGGCCTTGCCCAAGGCCTCAACCCGGCCTCTCTCCCAGGCCCCCCTAGGGGAAGCCCGGGTGGTCCGGGCCCTAGTCCAAGACCGAGGCACCCTAAACCTTCTCGCCCGACTCGGCCTGGTGCCAGGGGCCCGGGTCCGGGTGATGGCCCAGGAGGAAGGCGTGCGGGTGCGGGTAGAAGGACAAGACTACTTGCTCCCCCAAGAACTGGCCGCATGCGTAGGGGTGGAGCCCCTAGAGGGAAGCGTAAACCAAGGTGCGGAAGGCCAGGTGAAGCCTCTGCCCTAGGCGGGAGTGCAAGGCCCTTTCCGGCTCCAAGATGGACAGCAGGTTTGGAGCCTGGGTGAAAAGCAAGGCGGAAAGGCCCTGGCTGGGGTCCACGAAGAAGTAGGTACCGGCAAACCCCCACCAGTAAAAGTCTCCTGGATTGCCCGGGGCCATTCCCGCCGGACCCAACCTGACCGCCACCCCCAGGCCAAACCCGTAGCCGGGGCCAGGGGTGTACTCGAGGCCCCGCCGCAACCCCGCCTCGTACAGGGGGCCCAGGTGGTCCTGGGTCATAAGGCGGCAAAGGCGGGGATGTAAGAGGCCCCGGCCCGTGCGTAGGGCCTCCAGGAACCGCAGGTAGTCCAAGACCGTGCTCACGCCACCCAAGCCCCCCGCATACCGGGGCGGCTCCGCCTCCACGGGGATGAGGCGGATAGACCTACCCGTCTCCGGGTCTTTGGAAAAGGGTTGGGCCAAACGGGCGGGGTCGTGGGCCTGGAAACCAGAATCCCGCATGCCCAATGGTGAAAACACCCGGTCCCGCAGAAGTTCAGCCAGACTTTTCCCAGAAAGGGCTTCCAGGAGGTGCCCCAGTACATCGCTGGAAAGGCCGTATTCAAAAGCCTCACCCGGTTGGAAGCGCAAGGGTAGGGCAGAAAGCCGCTTCAAGAACTCCTCCCGGGAAAGGTCAAACCGGTCCACCCCCGCCTCCAGATAGAGCCCCTTGACCGGGGAGCGGAAGAAGACCCCGTAAGTGAAGCCCGCCGTGTGACGGAGGAGGTCGTAGACGGTAACCGGAGCCTTTAGCGCTTCCAGGACCACCTCCCCCCCCACCTCCCGCCCCACCTGAAGGCGGGAAAACTCGGGAAGGTACTCCTCCACTGGGTCCTGAAGGGAAAGGAGGCCTTCCTCCACAAAGGTGAGGGCCAGGGCGGAAACCCAGGGTTTGGTCATGGAGTAAATGCGGAAAAGGGCCTCCTCCCGCATGGGAAGGCCCTTTCCTGGGTCTAAGTATCCACCGACGCCTTGGTAGAACACCTCTCCCCCCCGGGCCACCAGGGCCACATACCCGGGGATCCGCCCCTCGGCCACCTGCCCCCTCAAAAAGGCCTCCAGTCGGGCAAAGTCCATGCTTCCCCCTCAAGCGGGAGCCGCCCCGACGGTCCTCCCCCCATCCACGAAGAGCACCTGGCCGGTGATGAAGCTGGACTCGTCGGAGACCAGGAAGAGGGCGGCATAGGCCACCTCCAAAGGCTTCCCCGAGCGGCCCAAAGGGGTGGCGGCAATGGCCTTCTCCCGCACCTTCTCCGGCACCTTGGCGGTCATGCGGGTTTCAATGAAGCCAGGGGCCAGGGCGTTGACCCGGATGCCGTACCGCCCAAGCTCCAGGGCCAAGGTACGGGTAAGCCCCACCACCCCCGCCTTGGAAGCGGCATAGTTGGCCTGCCCCAGGTTGCCCAGGTAGACCCGGGAGCTGGTAAGGACGATGGAGCCCGGGTTCCTCTCCCGCATGGCCTCGGAGGCCGCCCTGGCCACCAGGAAGCTCCCCGTGAGGTTTACCCTTAGGACGGTCTCCCAGTCCTCCAAGGGCATTTTCCAATGGAAGTTATCCCGAGTGATGCCGGCATAGTGCACCACCCCATCCAGGCGGCCCATGGCCTGAAGGGCCTCCCGGAACCCCCTTTCCACCGAAAGGGGATCCGCCACATCCATGGGAATGGGCAAGGCCCCCGTGGCCTCCGCCGCTTCCCGCAAGGGGGCCTCCTCCAGGTCACACGCCACCAGCCTGGCCCCCTCCCGAGCGAACAGCTCCAGGGTGGCCCGACCCAGGCCGTGGGCCGCCCCGGTGATCACCACCACCTTGTCCTTAAGCCGCATCCTCCACCTCCCGATCCCGACCGAACGGTTGGTAGGTCTACCCTACTCCCACCCCTAGCCCCTGTCAAGGGCAAAAGGCCCCGCCCATAGGTCGCCTAAAGCCGCCAGGCGTAGTAGGGGGTCTCCACGAAAAGGGGAGGCCCCCCCAGGTACACCCTAAGCCCCGGTAGGACCAGGGTCTGCACCTCCCACTCAAAAGCCAAGGGATCCACCGGCAAGGGGTAGTGGAGAACCCCTTCCCAGGGTAGGCCGAGCCGCAACCTTTCCGGAAGGGACAGCCTGCCCACCAGAAGATACCGGGCCCTCCTAGGCCCAGACTCCGTATAGAAAGCCAGCTCCTCCCCTAGGTCTAACAACAAGGCCTGGCCGCGGATGAAAAGCCTCGCCCTATCCGTCCAGGTAGACATGGGGCCTCCCCCCAAGGTGGGCCACCCGAACCCCATGGCCATAGAGGCCTTGGAGAAGGGGCTCGGCAAGAACCGCCTCCGGCCCTCCCTCCGCCAAAAGCCTTCCCCCCTTGAGCACCGCCACCCGGTCGGCCAGGGCCGCCTGGTTGGGATCGTGGAGAACGGCAAGGACTCCCATGCCCTTGGCGGCTAACCCTCGGAGCAGTGCCAAAAGCCCCCCCTGATACTCCAGGTCCAGGTAAGTGGTAGGCTCGTCCAGGAGCAGGTAGCGGGGCCTCGAGGCCAAGGCCCGAGCCAAAAGGACCCTTTGCCGTTCTCCCCCGGAAAGGCTACCCAGGTACCGGCCAACAAAACGGGAAGCACCCGTGGCCTCCAGGGCCCAGGCCACCGCCTCCTGGTCCTCCCTGCCCTCCCTTCCCCAGAGGCCCAGGTGGGGAAGCCTCCCCAGGCGCACCACCTCCTCCACCAAAAGCCCCTCGGGGTAGGGACCCCCCTGGGGCAGGTAAGCAAGGAGCTGGCCCCGGGCATAGCTACCGTAGGCCCAAAGGGGCCTGCCTTCCAGCAACACCTTCCCCGACCTGGGCCGCAGCAGCCCCGCCATAACCCTTAAAAGGGTGCTTTTCCCTGATCCGTTGGGGCCCAAAAGGGCCACCCACTCCCCCGGCCGTACGGCCAGGTCCACCCCCAAGAGGGCATAGGGGCCCACGATGCCCTTAGCCTCAAGCCCTTCCACGCCGCCTCCACATGAGGTAAAGGAAGAAGGGGCCCCCGAGAAGGGTGGTCACCACCCCTACGGGAAGCTCCGCCGGACGGGTAAGGGTGCGGGCCAAAAGGTCCGCCAGCGCGAGGAGGGCCGCTCCCCCCAAGGCGGAAGCGGGCAAAAGCAGGCGGTAGTCCTCCCCCAAGATGCGCCGAAGGAGATGCGGGGTAATCAAGCCCACGAAACCAATGATCCCCGCTTGGGCCACGGCAGCGGCCACCAAAAGGCTTGCGGCAAGGAGGAGAAGGAGCTTAAGACCCTCGAGGGGCAATCCCAGGCTCTTGGCCACCTCCTCCCCCAGCTGCAAGGCGTTCAGCACCCGGCCTAGGAGCAAAAGGGGAGGAAGGGCCAGCAGGAAGAAAAGAAGAAGGGCCTTCACCCCGGGCCAGCCCAAAAAGGCCAGGTTGCCCAGGGTATAGGCAAAGACCGCCCGCACCCGGTCGGCATCCTGCAGCATCAGGTAGGTGGTGGCCCCCGTCAGGACGCTCCCCACCACCACCCCCGCCAGCACCAGCTCCCCCGTCCGGGCCGCCCCCCCCGCCAGGACCAGGGTAAGGAGGGTGGCGGAAAGGGCTCCCAGGAACCCGAAGAGGGTGGCGGAGAGGGGCAAGCCCTGAAAGATGGCGTGCTGGGCAAAGGCGGGAGACAATCCCCCCATCAAGGAGGCCAACAGGGTCACGGCAAAAGCCGCTCCTGCCGCCGAGCCCATGAGGTAGGGGTCGGCCAAGGGGTTGCGGAAGAGCCCCTGGAAGCTGGCCCCCGCCACGCCCAAGGCCGCCCCCACCAGCATTCCCCCTAAGACCCTGGGAAGCCGCATCTCGGTGACGATGGGATTCTCCTTGAGGCCCAAAAGGGCTTGGAGCACCTCGCCTGGCGGCAGGTTCACCGCCCCCAGGGCCACCCCTAGCACCAGGGCCAGAAGAAGGAGGAAAAGTAACCAGAGGAAGACCAGGCTCCGCCTAAAGGCCAGGGGGAGGGCTTGGATCATGGCCTAACGCCCATGGAAGCAATCCACCAAGAGCCTAAGCCCCTGGGCCACCCGGGGGCCCGGGCGGGAGAGAAGGTTATCCTGGCCCCCGGTGAACACGCAGATGCGCCCCGTCTGGACCGCCTGCACCCGGCTCCACCCAGGCCTGGCCCGGATGGTTTCCAGAGCACCCGGGTATGTGGCCACGATCACCTCGGGGTTCCTCTCCACCACGAACTCCGGAGCGATCTTGGGGAAAAGGCCTAGCTCCTTAGGGATAATGTTCACACCCCGGGCCTTTTGGATCAGGACGCCGATGAAGCTATCGGGACCCACGGTGTAAGGGGTGGGGTCAATCTCGTAGTACACCCGGGGCCGGGTCTTGGCCTTGGCCGCCCGGGACTCCTCCTGGTACACCTCCCGCTGGATCTGGGCCACCAGGCGTTCCGCTTGGCCCTCGAGGCCAAGAAGCTTGCCCAGGGTACGGGTGGTGCGGAAGATGTCCTCATAGGTTTCCGTCTTAACCGCAAAGACCACCAGCCCCGCCCGCTCCAAGGTCTCATAAAGCCGGCCGTATTTGGAGACCAAAACCAGGTCCGGCTTTAAGGACACAATGAGCTCGGGGTTCGGGTTGTAAAGCCCCCCCGCCTTGGGCAAGGCCTTCACCTTCTCGGGCCAATCGGAGTAGTCGTCGGTGGCCACGATCCGCTCACAAGCCCCCAAGGCACAAACCGTCTCCGTCACCGAAGGGAGCATGGTGACGATGCGCTTGGGAGGAGCCTTGAGCGTAACCGTGCGCCCCAGGTCGTCGGTGAAGGTGAGGGGAAAGGCAAAGGCCAGGGCCAAAAGGACCGTTATTGCCGCAAAAACTCTCCTCATACCTACCTCCCTAAGGCCGCTAGGGCCAGGCCCGGGGGAGGTAGGGAAAACCCCTGCCGGAAAGCGGCAGGGGTGCAAATGGCTTTGCAAACCCCTATCGCTCCCCCATCCGCGTGAGGTGCCCGCCTAGGGGTCTTGCGGGCGGCCCTGGCAGGTATTCGGGCTTCCGGTCTGCAAAGAAGGGCGCGAAGCGGGACCGGTTACCGTTGCGGGACAGCGCCGGAGTTGCACCGGACTTCCCCACTTTAAGCCTGGACTACGCGCCCAGGCACCAGGGCAACGGACCTGGCTTTTGGGCCCTAGCGGGCCTTAAAGGCAGCCTAAACCCTAGGGAGCGAAAAGACAAGGGCTTGACAGATCCGGGGCCGGGTGATTTACTTAGTCCTGAGAACGAACTAAAAGGCTTGGCAAAGGAATCGGGATGCGCAAAGGGGATACGCAAGAAATCCGCAGACTCAACCGCCGGGCCATTCTGGCCCACCTGAGGCGGGGTCCCCTTACCCGCGCAGGCCTTTCCCGGCTTACGGGCCTGGCTAAAAGCGCCGTAAGCCGCCTGGTGGACGAACTCCTGCAAGAAGGCCTCTTGGAGGAAGGGGCCTTTACCTCTCCCCCTGTGGGCCGACCCGGCACCTTGCTACACCTGCGCCCCGGTGCCCGCTTCGCCCTAGGGGCGGAGCTAGGGGTGGAGGGAACGGTCCTTTTGGCCCTGGACTGGCGGGGGGAGGTCCTTTGGGCCAAGGAGTGGAACCACTCCCGGGAGGCCGGGCCCAAAGAACGGCTGGAACGGCTTCTACAGGAGGTGCTTGCCCATGTGCCTGGCCCATTGGGCCTGGGGCTAACCCTGCCCGGGGTGGTGGTGGAAGACCGCCTCCTCCTAGCCCCTAACCTGGGTTGGAGAAACCTGGATCTGAGGCCCTTGCTCGTCGATTTCCCCTTGCCCACGGCCCTGGAAAACGATGCCAAGGCCTCGGCTTTGTCCGAGGTCTTCTTCCACGGGGAGGCAAACTTAGCCTATCTGGTGCTCAGCACGGGCCTGGGGGTTGGGGTGGTATCGGAAAGCCGGGTTTTGCGCGGAGCCAGCGGGGCTGCTGGGGAACTTGGACATTGGCTCGGCCAGGGGAATAAAACCTGCGCCTGCGGCCGGATAGGGTGCCTGGAAACTGAGCTCGGCCTCGGAACACTTCTGGAGCATTACCGGGCCCTTGGGGGCAAGGCCGAAGTTCTGGAGGCCCTCCTCCACCTGGCCGAGCAAGGGGAGGATTTGGCCCTCAAGGCCATCCACCATCTGGGCGAGGTCTTAGGGCGGTTCCTCGCCAACCTGGCGGTAGCCTACGACCCGGGTCGGGTGGTGGTGGGAGGCAAGGCAGCCGAGCTCTTCCCCCATCTGGAACACCCCATGCGCCAGTCCTTGGAGGCCCACGCCTTTTTGGAGGCCCACCGCTCCTTACCCGTCCAACCTTCCGTCTATGGCCACCTGGCCCCAGCGGTGGGTGGGGCTAGCCTCTTTCTGGTGAGGTTTTTTGAGCTGGGCGGCCTGTGGGCGGAAAGCCCACGTCGCAATGGAGGTAGGTATGAGGAAGTGGCTTTTGGCGATCGGCGTGGCCTTGGGGCTCAGCGCCCTGGCCCAGACGGGTAAGCTGGAGATCTTCTCCTGGTGGGCAGGGGACGAGGGACCAGCCCTCGAGGCCCTCATCCGGCTTTACAAGCAAAAGTATCCCGGCGTGGAGGTCATCAACGCTACGGTGACGGGAGGAGCTGGGGTCAACGCCAAGGCGGTACTGAAAACCCGCATGCTGGGTGGGGATCCACCCGACACCTTCCAGGTGCACGCGGGGCAGGAGCTCATCGGCACCTGGGTGGTGGCAGACCGCATGGAGGACCTCACCAGCCTATTCCGGCAGGAGGGCTGGCTCCAAGCCTTCCCCAAGGGTCTTATCGATCTCCTTTCCTACAAGGGAGGTATCTGGAGCGTGCCTGTCAACATCCACCGCTCCAACGTCATGTGGTACATTCCTGCCAAGCTGAGGGAGTGGGGGGTAACGCCACCCAAGACCTGGGCGGATTTTCTCGCCACCTGCCAGACCTTAAAGCGGAAAGGCCTGGAGGCACCTCTAGCCCTGGGGGAGAACTGGACCCAACAACACCTCTGGGAAAGCGTAGCCCTGGCCACCCTGGGGGCTGACGGCTGGGCCAACCTCTGGAACGGCAAGCTCAAGTTCACCGACCCCAAGGCGGTGGCGGTCTGGGACACCTTCGGCAAGGTGCTGGATTGCGCCAACAAGGACGCCGCAGGCCTGTCCTGGCAGCAGGCGGTGGACCGGGTAGTCCAGGGTAAAGCTGCTTTCAACATCATGGGCGACTGGGCCGCTGGCTACATGAGCACCACCCTTAAGCTCAAGCCCGGCACCGACTTCGCCTGGGCACCCTCTCCAGGCACCTCCGGGGTTTTCATGATGCTCTCCGATTCTTTCGGCCTGCCCAAGGGAGCCAAGAACCGGCAGAACGCCATCAACTGGCTCAAGCTGGTGGGCTCCAAGGAAGGTCAGGACACCTTTAACCCCTTAAAAGGCTCCATCGCCGCCCGGTTGGACTCTGACCCTGCCAAATACAACGCCTATGGTCAGTCGGCCATGAAGGACTGGCAGTCCAATCGCATCGTGGGCTCCTTGGTGCACGGAGCCGTGGCACCCGAAAGCTTCATGAGCCAGTTCGGCACGGTGATGGAGATCTTCTTGCAGAGCAAGAACCCGCAAGCGGCAGCCAACGCCGCCCAGGCCATCGCCAACCAGGTGGGCTTGGGCCGGTAACGCCTCTCGGCCCGTGGGGGCTAAAGCCCCCACGGGCTTTTCCGGAGATGGCATGCGTGACCGTATCACAGCCTTCTTGGTCCTCCTCCCCTCCTTGGTGGCGGTAGGCGTCTTTGTCTACGGCTTCATCGGGCAAAACCTCTGGGTTTCCTTCAGCGACTGGGGTAAGAACCCCACTCAAGCTTTGGCCCTGAGACCTGAGCTCCAGTTCGTGGGCCTGGAGAACTACCGCGAGCTCTTTAGCGGCTTTGTGGACGTGCGGTTCCGCCAGAGCGTGGTCAACTTGATCTTCTTTACCCTCTTCTTCATGGCGGGAACCCTGGGCCTAGGCCTTCTATTGGCCATAGCCCTAGACCGAGGCCCTAAGGGGGAAGGCTTTTTCCGCACGGTTTTTCTTTTTCCCATGGCCCTCTCCTTCGTGGTAACAGGCACCATCTGGCGTTGGCTTCTGCAACCCCAAGGTGGGGTCAACGTTTTACCCACTCTCTTTGGCTTTCCCCCCTTTAACTTTCCCTGGCTCACCACAAGGCAACAGGTGCTGGTCTTCGACTGGAATCAACTCCCCTTCTACACAGCCTTGGCCGTGGGTCTAACCCTTCTGTACCTTGCCTGGCAAGCCCACCGCGGAGGCGAAAGAAAGCGTCTTTTCTGGAGTCTCCTATCCAGTGGGCTGCTTCTCCTTTGGGCCCTAACCCTGGGTCGGAACATCCGCCTTCTTCCCTACGCCGAGCCCCACGGCTTCAGCCTGGCCTTGGTGGGGGTGATCCTGGCAGCGGTGTGGCAGATGTCGGGCTACACCATGGCCCTTTACCTGGCGGGCCTGAGGGGCATCCCCGTGGAAATTTTGGAGGCCGCCAAGGTGGATGGGGCCAGCGAGTGGCAGACCTATCGGTACGTTATTTTTCCCCTCCTCGCCCCCATCACACTTTCCGCCCTGATCGTCCTAGGCCACATTGCCTTGAAGATCTTTGACCTTATCTTCGCTATGGCCGGGCTAGACTATGCTCCCACCGACGTGCCAGCCATCTACATGTACCTTTTGGCCTTCCGAGGCAACCAGTTTGCCAAGGGTGCTGCCATCGGCATACTCCTATTGCTTTTGGTGGCCATGGTGGTCATCCCCTACCTGGCGAGCCAGCTGAAGAAGGAGGTCAGGCGCTGATGGGCCGGATTCTTCTATACACCTTTCTCCTCCTTGCCACCCTCTTCTTCCTCCTTCCCGTCTACCTGGTGATCCTCACCGCCTTAAAGGAGCCTGCCAGAATCACCCTGGACACGGTCTGGCATTGGCCCAATCCCGTATACTGGGAAAGCTTCAGGGTGGCCTGGGAGGCCTTCCGCCCCAAGTTCCAAAACAGCGTGATCCTGGCTCTTTCTGCCACCGTTCTCTCTGCTGTAGTGGGAGCGCTCAACGGCTACGTCCTGGCCAAATGGCCCTTCAGGGGATCTAACCTCCTCTTTGCCCTCATGCTCTTCGGCATGTTCATCCCTTACCAAAGCATCCTGATCCCTCTCTTCCAGTTCGTGAAGGCCATAGGCCTCTATGGCACCCTCTGGGGCCTCATCCTGGTACACGTGGTCTACGGAATTCCCATCGTCACCCTGATCTTCAAGAACTACTACAGCGAAATCCCGGATGAGCTGGTAGAGGCAGCCCGCATAGACGGAGCGGGATTCTTCGGTATCTTTCGGCACGTGATCCTACCTCTTTCCGCTCCCGCCTTCGTAGTGGTGGCCATTTGGCAGTTCACACAGATCTGGAACGAGTTCCTCTTCGCCGTGACCTTAACCCGGCCGGAAAGCCAGCCCATCACTGTGGCCCTGGCCCAGCTGGCAGGGGGTGAAGCCGTGAAATGGAATCTGCCCATGGCCGGGGCTATCCTGGCTGCCCTACCTACCCTCTTCGTCTATATCTTCCTGGGCCGGTACTTCCTGCGGGGCCTTCTAGCTGGTTCCGTAAAGGGGTAAACTCCCCCCATGCGCGCCTGGGTGCAAGAACGCTTGCGTGGTCCATTGGTCCTTAAAGAGCTTCCCGACCCCACACCGGGCCCTGGAGAAGTGGTGTTGGAGGTGGAGGCGGTGGGCCTGAACTTTGCCGACCACCTTATGCGCCTTGGTGGGTACCTCACTCGCGTCCACCCGCCCTTCGTGCCCGGTATGGAGGCCGTAGGTCGGGTGGCAGGCCAGCGCTTTGCCGCTTTAATGGGGCATGGGGCTCTAGCAGAGCGGATAGCTGTGCCCAGGGAGGCCCTTCTCCCCGTGCCAGAGGGGCTTTCCCCTGAGGAAGCCGCCGCTTACCCGGTTTCTTTCCTCACCGCCTATTTAGCCCTGCGGCAGGCGGGGGCCAAGCCCGGGGAAAAGGTCCTGGTGCAGGCAGCGGCAGGGGCCTTGGGAACTGCCACCGTGCAGGTGGCCAAGGCCATGGGCTTGCGGGTGCTGGCCTCCGCCTCGAGGCCCGAGAAGCTGGCCCTCCCCCAAACCCTAGGCGCCGAGGCCACCGCCACCTATGGGGAGCTTACGGAAAAGGCCAAGGCCTTCGGCGGGGTGGACATCCTTCTGGAGGTGCGCGGCAACCTTCTGGAGGAAAGCCTGGCCCTTCTGAACCCGGGAGGAAGGCTGGTCTATATCGGGGCCGCAGAGGGGGAGGCCGCTTCCCTGAATCCCCTGCGCCTCATGCGCCGAAACCTTACGGTCACGGGCTTTTGGCTGGCTCCCCTCCTCAGGCAACAGGCCTTGGTGCAGGAAGCCTTGGGGTTTCTCCTGCCCCGGTTGGGCCGTGAGCTCAAGCCCGTGGTGGGGGCGGTTTTCCCTTTCCTAGAGGCTGAGGCCGCCTTCCAGGCCCTCATAGACCGGGGTCATACCGGAAAGATCGTGGTTCGCTTCTAATCCAAGCCCATGAGGTGCCGCACCGCGGCCAGGTCAAAAAGTGCGTGGCCCACGCTCTTAAACAGCACGGGATCCCCTTCCGCCCGCTTGCCCAAGAGGGCTTCCCTTAAGGTGACCACGGGTTTAGAAAGGCCCTGAAGTTCCCCCGCCTCCACGAGGGCGTCCTCCGTGTCGCAGTAGACGGCAGCCCTTTCCACCAGGGCCCGGGGGACCTCCTGCATCTCCGGGCGGAAACTGCCAACGGCGGCGATGAAGGCGCCCTCCGGTACCCTCTCCGGTAGTACCGGGGCGGGACTGGGTGTAGCGGTGACGATGAAGGCCACCTCCTCGGGCACTTCCTCGCCCAACCATTCTTCAACAGAAAGGCCTATCTCTCGGACCTTCCGCATAAAAACTTCCAACCTGTCCCGACTCCTTCCCCGCACAAAGACCCTGGTCAGGCGAAGACCTTCGGCGAAGGCCTCGAGGTGGGCTTCCCCCTGCGCTCCAGGCCCCAGCAAAAGAAGCGCCCCCTCTTGCCTCGGCGCAAGAAGCCTAGCCGCCAAAAGGGAAAGGGCGGCAGTGCGCCTTTTCGTGATCTCCTCTCCCGGCAGGTGGAAGACCTCCCCGGTATCCAGCCTCTTGGCCCAGACCTCCGCCTGCACCGAAGGCCGGCGCTGAGGCCCATCCTCTTCCCTTCGGGAAGCCTCCACCGTAACCAGCTTGCAAAGGGCCACCTCCTGGTCGGCGGCGGGCATCACCAGAAACTGCCCCTGGGGAAGGGTTAGAACCTGGCGCCTGGGGGCCACCCCCCCCCGGAGGAGGACCTTCCTTAGGGCCTGGGAAAGAGCCAGGTATCCCATGCCTTTAGAATGCCCCACATGCAGGCTCTCCTCAACACCGTGCTCCCCGTGGCCTTGGTGGTTTTGGCCGGTTACCTGTTGGGCAAGCGCATCCCCATGGACCTCACCACCCTAAGCCGCCTTACCTTATACCTCCTGGTGCCGGCCCTCATCTTTGACGCCATGTACCGGGCGGAGTACTCCCGGGAAGGCCTTTGGGGACTGACCCTAGGCTTTACCCTTACCTACGTTCTCCTCTTTCTGACCATCCAGGGAGCGGGAAAGCTCCTCCGCCTTTCCCCCGACGTCACCAAGGGGCTTTTAGTGAGTAGCCTCTTCCCCAACTCCGGCAACATGGGCCTCTCCCTGGTCTATTTCGCCCTAGGGGAGGAGGGCTTAAGGCGGGCCGTGGTCTACTTCATCCTCTCCAGCGTGGTGATGTTCGGGCTGGGACCGGCCTTTATCCGGGGCGGAAGCCTTAGGGAGGGGCTTCTTTTCACCCTACGCCTACCCCTTTTCCACGCCCTTTTCCTGAGCCTGATGCTAAAAGCCTTGGGGATTAGCCTCCCCTTCCGCTTGGATGAAGGGGTGCGCCTCATGGGCCAGGCCGCCATCCCCGTCCTTCTCCTGACCCTGGGAATGCAAATGGGCCAAACCCGCTTTGCCATCGGGGCCTTTGAGGGCCTAACCAGCTTCCTAAGGCTCCTTTTGGCACCCTTTCTAGCCTTTGGAGTCGGGCTCGCCCTTGGACTTCCCCGCCTGGAACATCAGGTCCTGGTGTTGCAGTCCGCCACCCCAGTGGCGGTGAACGCCTTTCTCCTCACCCGGGAGTTCGGCAGCGAGGCCAACCGGGTGGCGAGGAGCGTGGTGGTTTCCACCTTTTTATCCTTCCTAACGATTCCCCTTTTCCTCCTCCTGATCGGGGTCCGGTAGGCTGGGGGTTCCCAGGTCCAGCTGGAAGAGCACCCCGCCTTCCCAAAGCCCCACCAGGCGGTGGTACCCCTCCCCCAGGGGAAAGCTCAACCGATAAAGACCCTCCTTCTCCAGGAACAAGGCCCTCTCCTGAACCAAGGTCTCCTCCCGGAACCATTTAAGGTGAAGGTACCCCGCCCGGGGAAGGCGTTCCACGCGGAGCAGCAGGTGGGCCTCGCCCGCGCCTTGCTCCAGGCGGGCCACCACAAAAGGCCTTTCCGGCGGCAAGGGTTTACCCGGGTCCAGAGGCAAGAAGGTGTAGCGGCACCCCGCCAGGAGGAGAAGAACCCCCAAGAGCCACCCTAGCCTCATCTCCCCTCCCCCGCCGTGCAAAGGGCGAGGAGGGCGATGGCCGCGGTTTCCGCCCGCAGAATCCTGCGGCCCAGGGAAACCGGAGTAAAGCCCCTTTCCTGAAGAAACTCCACCTCCTCCTCGGCAAACCCCCCTTCCGGCCCCACGGCCAAGGCCAGGGGTTTTCCAAGGCCCAACACCTCCCGCACCAGGCTTCTTGCTCCCAGATGGGCCACCATACCCTGTTCCACCGGAGGGACGGAACCTAGGGGAATGGGCGGCAGCACCTCGGGCACCCTAAGCCTTCCTGACTGTTTGGCCGCCTCCACGGCGATGGCCTGAAGCCTCCTTAGCTTTCCCTCCCCCATCTCCTTGGGCACGCTATGCCGGGTGATAAGAGGCTGGATGCGGGTGGCCCCTAGCTCCGTGGCCGCGCGCACCACCTCGGAAAGCTTATCGCCCTTGAGGAGGGCGGGGTAAAGGGCCACCTCCACCCCCACCTCCCTTTCGGGGCGGCGCTCCTCCAGGATGCGGTAGCGCACCGGGGGGCCCAGCTCCACCACCTCCGCCAAGGCCTCCCGTTCGGCATCAAAGACGGTGAACCGGTCCCCCACCTGGGCCCTTAGGACCTCGAGGAGGTGCCGGCTTTCCCTCAAGGAGAGCACCCCGGTAAGGCCTGGGCTATAGGCGCGGTGCGGGCGCATGCCTTACCCCCTGTAGGCCAAGAGGACCCACTCCCCCTCCCTCTCCTCTTCCAGAAAGGTGGGTCCCGCCTTCGCCATGGCCTCCTTCACCCAGGAGGCCTTTTCCGCCAGGATCCCCGTGAGGAGAAGCCTTCCCCCAGGGGCCAGGGCCTGGCGGTACCGGGGGGCCAGCTCCTGGTGAAGCTCCGCAAACAGGTTGGCCACCAAAAGGTCAAAGGGGCCATAGGGTAGGGCTTCCCCCAGGCTTCCCCGGAGGAAGCGCACCCTAACCCCGTTCCTCCTGGCGTTTTCCTCCGCCTGGGGGAGGACGGCTTCGTCAATGTCCACCCCCAAGGCTTCCCCACCCAGCTTCGCGGCGGCGATGGCCAGGATGCCCGAGCCCGTGCCCAAATCCAGCACCTTCTCCCCAGGGCGCAAATGGCGGGCCAAGGCGGAAAGGGCCAGACGGGTGGTCTCGTGGTGCCCGGTGCCGAAGGCCATTCCCGGCTCTATCACCAAGGGGATGCCTTGGCCTTCGGGGGAATGCCAGGGGGCCAAGACCCAAAAGGGCCCCGCCCTTACCGGCCTAAGGTCCCTGCGCCAGGCAGCAAGCCAATCCTCGTCGGGGAGCTCCTCCCACACCCCCCCAAAGGGAAGGTCCACGGGAGCGGGGAAATAGGCCCATACCTCCCCCTCCCGCTCCTCGAGGCCCCGGGCCCCCCGATCGAAGAGTTCCGGGACCAGGGGGTCCAGCTCTGCCGCCGTGCCCTTGAGGCGGTAAACCCACACCCCGCTATTCTACCCGGTAACGGCAACAGTTCCCCCCCTCCGCCAGCCTCTCCTCCCGCTGAAGAGGCAGGCCCAATAACTCCTGGTAGGCGAGAAGCTCACTTTGGCAAAGGGCCTCGTGCTCCCGGGAAAGGGCCAGCTTGGGGCAACGCTTCTGGCAGAGGTACAGCTTCCCCTCGTCCTCCACCACCTCCGCCTCGTAGCCCTGCTCCCGAAGGAACTGGGCCAGGCGGGTAAGCCGATCCCGTAAGGACAGGGCCTCCAGATTCAGGGGGGCAAACAGCCTCCGGTTCCTTTCCAAGAGAAGGCGCACCACCCCCTCCCGGCCCAGAACCCTTTCCACCCCTTTAAGCACATCCCCGCACAGGGCGGCGTAGGGGGCCTCCCTGTCTTGGGCCACGTAAAGGCGGTAGGGCCGGCCTCGGCCCAGGCACTTCCTCACCTCCGAGCGCACCAGGCCCCGGGCCTCGAGGTCCCGGAGGTGCTTTAAGGCCGCCACCCGGCTCACCCCCAAAGCCTCCGCCACCTCCTTGGCCGTGTGGGGCCTGAGCCTCAAGAGGTCTAGAACCCGCTCCTTGGTGCTCTCCAGGACTAAGGCCATCTTAGGCCATGGGCAGGGCGATAAAGGCCTGCACGCTCAAGGCAGCAGCCAGCTCCCGGGCCGCCCTCCGGAAGGCCTCCGCCTCGAGGCCCTCCGGATCCTCCACCAGGATGGGCCTTCCCCGATCCCCGCTTTCCCGCAAGGGCAGAGTGAGGGGAATCTCCCCCAGGAAGCGGGTCTTGAGCTTCTCCGCAAGCCGCCTGCCTCCCCCTTCCCCAAAGATGGGGGTGGGCTTACCGCAATGGGGGCAGAGGAAGTGGCTCATGTTCTCCACCACCCCCAGCACGGGCACCTGCACCTTCTTGAACATGTCGGCAGCCCTTTCGGCATCAATCAGGGCCACCTCCTGGGGAGTGGTGACGATGACCCCGCCCGAAACCTGGGTGAGCTGGGTAAGGGAAAGCTGAACATCCCCCGTCCCAGGGGGAAGGTCCACCACCAAGTAGTCCAGCTCCCCCCAGTTCACATCCTCCAAGAACTGCTTGATGGTGCCGTGGAGGATGGGCCCCCGCCAGATCATGGCCTGGCCCGGAGGAACGATGTTGGCGATGGAGAGGACCTTGAGGCCAAAGGCCTCGAGGGGCAGAATCTTGCGGTTTTGGTCCACCTTAAGCCTCTCCCCCTCCAGGCCGAACATCTTGGCCTGGCTGGGCCCGTAGAGGTCGGCATCCAAAAGCCCCACCCTGGCCCCCTCCTGGAGAAGGGCCAGGGCCAGGTTAGCGGCCACGGTGCTCTTGCCTACCCCGCCCTTGCCCGAGCCCACCGCCACCACGTGCTTCACCCCGGGGATGGGGTACTGCTCGGGGGCCTTCACCCCTCCGCCAAAGCGCACCCGCACCTCCTCCACTCCCAAGGGATGGAGGGCTTGCCTTATATCCGCCTCAATCTGGCCCTTTAGGGGACAGGCGGGGGTGGTGAGGCGGATAAGGAGGTCCACCCGGCTTCCCTCCAGCCGTATTTCTCCCACCATGCCCAAGGAGACCAGGTCCTTCCCCAGCTCGGGGTCCATCACCGTGCGCAGGGCCTCGAGGACCCTTTCTTCCGTAAGCGCCATACCGGGCTCAGGGTATACCCGGGGAGGCTTTTGGGCAAGGGGTGGACTCACGATTCTAACCCAAAGGACCCCCTTGGCCTAAAATGAGGCGGCATGTACCCTGAATGGCAAAAACAACCCTTTTATGAACTCCACCTGGCCTGGCTGGTCCAGGGGCCCCGGGGTTATGACCTCCTTTTCAAGGTAAACCCCTATAGCCTCTACAAAACCCGCGAGGAGGCTCTGGAAGCCGCCAAAGCCCTCCTGCAAAAGGAGAGGCTGGACCAGGACCCCAAGGTGGGCCCGCATAAAGCCCCGGTCCTCCTCTCGGAGGAGGACCGTACCCGCTTCCTGGTCCTCCTGGAAAGCGGCAAGGCCCTTTTGCCCCTGGACCGCTACGCCCTTTTGGGCGAGATCGCCCCCGTGGAGGAACGCCTCCTTCACCGGGCACCCTTCCGAGACAGGAGCAACGTGCTCCATAGCCTGGAAGGCCTTCCCGTGCGCCTCCTCTACACGCCCCTCAACGACCCCGAGGCGGAGGCTCAGGAGTTGGCCCAAGGCATCCTCCGCCTTACCCCTGAGGGCCTATGGGTGGGGGAAACCCCTCTGACCATCCCCCCAGACACCGCCATTGAAGGCCTAGCCTATGAGGAGGCCTTCTTTGACCTGGGAGAGGGCCATTACTACCTCTACGCCCTTTCGGGCTCCACCCCCTCGTAGGGGGCCATTAGGTCCAGGGTGGCTTCCGGGCAAGGTAGGATCACCCTTCCTTACAGGCCAGGTTCTGGAGGAGGTTAGGGACCTTCCTGGCCCCGGCCATAGCGTGAGGGGAACCCGCAAATAGGTGGCAAAGGGCATGGGCGCCTGGGCGGCCTTTGCCATGGGCCCCATCCCCGCACCCCAAACCCTTCCCGGCTTGGGTAAACTATCCGACAGCATGGACCTACCCAAGGCCTACGACCCCAAAACCGTGGAACCCAAGTGGGCGGAGAAGTGGGCGAACAACCCCTTTGTGGCCAACCCCAAAAGCGGCAAAACGCCCTTTGTCATCTTCATGCCTCCTCCCAACGTTACGGGTAGCCTGCACATGGGCCATGCCTTGGACAACTCCCTGCAGGATGCCCTCATCCGCTATAAGCGCATGCAGGGCTACGAGGCCGTCTGGCTACCCGGCACCGACCATGCGGGCATCGCCACCCAGGTGGTGGTGGAAAGGCTTCTGCTTAAGGAGGGGAAGACCCGGCACCACCTGGGCCGGGAGGCCTTCTTGAAACGGGTCTGGGAATGGAAGGAGGAGTCCGGGGGAACCATCCTGAAGCAACTCAAGCGCCTGGGGGCCAGCGCCGACTGGAGCCGGGAGGCCTTCACCATGGACGAGGCCCGCTCCAAGGCGGTGCGCTACGCCTTTAGCCGCTACTACCACGAGGGGCTGGCCTACCGCGCCCCCCGCCTGGTGAACTGGTGCCCCCGGTGCGAGACCACCCTTTCGGACCTGGAGGTGGAAACCGAGCCCACCCCGGGCAAGCTGTACACCCTGGCCTACCCGGTGGAAGGAGGGGGAAGCATCGCCATCGCCACCGTGAGGCCGGAGACGGTCTTCGCCGACCAGGCCATCGCCGTCCACCCCGAGGACGAGCGCTACCGGCACCTCATCGGCAAAAGGGCCCGCATCCCCCTCACGGACATCTGGATACCCATTTTGGCCGACAGCGCCGTGGAGCGGGAGTTCGGCACCGGGGCCCTTAAGGTCACCCCCGCCCACGACCCCTTGGACTACGAGATCGGCGAACGGCACGGACTGAAGGCGGTTTCCGTCATCAACCTGGAAGGCCGGATGGAAGGGGAAAGGGTGCCGGAGGCCCTCCTGGGCCTGGACCGGTTTGAGGCCCGGAAAAAGGCGGTGGAACTTTTCCGGGAGGCAGGCCACCTCCTCAAGGAGGAGGAGTACACCATCCAGATGGCCACCTGCTCCCGGTGCGGCACCCCTTTGGAGTACGCCATCTTCCCCCAATGGTGGCTTTCCATGAAACCCCTGGCGGAGAAGGTGATAAGGGGTCTGGAGAGGGATGAGATCGCCTTCGTACCCGAACGCTGGAAAAAGGTCAACCTGGACTGGCTGAGAAACGTGCGCGACTGGAACATCTCCCGCCAGCTTTGGTGGGGGCACCAGATCCCTGCCTGGTACTGCCAGGATTGCGGTGCCGTTAACGTCCCCCGCCCTGAGCGCTACCTGGAAGACCCCAGCACCTGCGAAACCTGCGGAAGCCCTAACCTCAAGCGGGACGAGGACGTGTTTGACACTTGGTTTTCCTCGGCCCTCTGGCCCCTTTCCACCCTGGGCTGGCCGGAGGAGACGGAAGACCTCAAGGCCTTCTATCCGGGCGATGTCCTGGTGACGGGCTACGACATTCTTTTCCTCTGGGTGAGCCGGATGGAGGTATCCGGTTACCACTTCCGGGGGGAACGGCCCTTTAAGACCGTGCTCCTCCACGGCCTAGTGCTGGATGAAAAGGGCCAGAAGATGTCCAAGTCCAAGGGGAACGTGATAGACCCCTTGGAGATGGTGGAGCGCTATGGGGCCGATGCCCTGCGCTTCGCCCTCACCTACTTGGCCACGGGGGGCCAGGACATCCGGCTGGACCTCCGGTGGCTGGAGATGGCCAGGAACTTCGCTAACAAGCTCTACAACGCCGCCCGTTTCGTCCTCCTAAGCCGGGAATCTTTCCAAGGGCAAACCGACACCCCTACCCTGGCGGACCGTTGGATGCAAAGCCGCCTAGGCCGGGGTGTGCGGGAGATCACCGCCCTCTACGAAAGCCTGGACCTGGCCCAGGCGGCCCGGGAGGTGTACGAGCTGGTCTGGAGCGAGTTCTGCGATTGGTACCTGGAGGCCAGCAAGCCAGCCCTCAGGGCAGGGAATGCCCACACCCTCATGACCCTGCAGGACGCCCTCGCCACCCTTCTCAAGCTCCTCCACCCCATCATGCCCTTCCTCACCAGCGAGCTTTACCAGGCCCTCACCGGAAAGGAAGAGCTTGCCCTGGAGGCCTGGCCCCAGGCCACGGCCACGGACCAGGAAGCCGAAGCCCGATTTGAAGTCCTGAAACAGGCAGTGACCGCCGTACGAGCCCTAAAGGCCGAAGCCGGGCTTCCCTTGGCCCAGGAGGTGCGGGTGTTCGTGGAAGGAGAGGCCGCACCCCTTTGGGATAACCTAGAGGTGTTCCGCTTTCTATCCCGGGCTGAGCTCCTGGAAAACCGTCCTGGGAAAGCCCTGGTGAAGGCCATGCCCAAGGTGACGGTGCGCATGCCCCTAGAAGGCCTCTTGGATGTGGAGGAGTGGAAGCGCCGTCAGGAAAAGCGGCTTAAGGAGCTTACGGACCTGGTGCAAAGGAGCCAGAGGAAGCTTTCCGCCCCTGGCTTCCGGGAAAAAGCCCCCAAGGAGGTGGTGGAGGCGGAGGAGGAAAGGCTTAGGGAAAACCTGGCCCAGATGGAGCGGATCCGGGAAGCCCTCAGCCAAATAGGGTGAGCCGGGGGTCCTGGGCTTCCCCGGGGGCCTCGGCCACCGCCTCGGCTAGGCGTAGGTTTACGGTGATGAAGGAAAAGCTCTCCGTGGGCTCGAGGCCCACAATGGGTTTTCCGGGGACGAGGGCGTAGAGTTTAGCCTCCAGAAGGCTCTGAAAAGGCTTAGCCTGGGAAAGGTGGTCGGAAAGCCGCACCCCCCGGGGAAGCAGAAGATCGCCCGCAAGGAGGTAGTCCCCGTAGAGGAAGGCAAGCTTCCGCCTTTCCAATAGGCTGGGGCTGGTGCGGGGTTCGCTGGGTTTGCCACCCACCACCCACAGGATCCGCTCCTTCCGCAGGGCGAGAAAACCCGTGCTGGCCTTAAGGTCCTTGGCCTCCGGGGGGTGGGCATAGCCTGGGGCGTAAAGGAGCGCTCCTGTAACCGGCAGATAGGACCTCTCCTGGTTTAGGAGATCCGCGGTACCGGCCCCCGGTACCAGGTAGATGAGGCCGTAGACCCGGTAGGCCTGGGTGTAGATCCTGGCCTCATGTACTTCCCGAGGTTGTTTATACACCCTTCACCCCCTCTTCAGGCAAAAGCGTCTGCCCCACCGCCCAGTAGGCCAAAAGGGCCTCGCTGAAAAGAGGGGCGTGCTTCCTCTGGTAGGCGAAGAGAAGCCTCTGCCCCACCAAGGCCCTAAGCTGGTCCTCTGGGGTGTCCAGGATAGGCCAAGCGGCGAGTCGCCTCTGGGTGGCCGTTCCTAAGGCCACGTAAACGGGGGACATCTCCACGGGAAAAGGCGGCAGGCCCAGCCAAAGGGAGGCCTCCTTGGGGGGCAGCAAACGGAACCCCGCCTTTTTTGCGTACTCCAGCCCCTCGAGGTTATCCTCGGGCACATAAACCCCTTCCCCCGCCTTGGCCCTGGCCAAGGCCTCCGGCAAAAGGATGGGATAGGCAAAGGGGGGTATCCCGCCTTCCAGATCCCCCGGCTCCCGGAAGTCCAGGGCTTGGGCCTCATAGGACAGGGTGCCGTTCCAGCGGTTTTCCATAAGCAACACCGCCGCCTCAAGTTCAGGGGGCAAGGAATCCACCCGCTCCCCCATGCGCCAGGCCACCACCCTAACCCCCTGCAGGCGGAAGGCGAGGTGCTTCCCCTCCCCCATGGAGCGGGCCTCCTCCGGGGAGCCTTGGAGGAGGAAGAGGGGCTCGGGATTCCCTTCCCCAAAGGGCTCTAAGGCCAACAAGGCTTGGTAAAGGTCCGGAAGTGACGCCAAAGGGGGTAAAAGCCCTACAAGAGGCACTTCCCGCACGGGGTCGGAAAAGGAGGCGGCAAAGGCCTCAACCCGTTTCCTAAAGGCAGGGAAGCGGGCCTCGTCCAAGGCAAACCCGGCGGCTTCCCGGTGGCCGCCAAAGCGCAAAAGGAGGTCCTCGGCACTCCTTAGGGCCTCCACGGCGCTGATGGGCGGAAGGCTCCGCACCGTGCCCTTCCCCTTGGCCACGATGAAGACGGGGCGCAAGGTGGCCTCGAGGATACGGCTCGCCACGATGCCCATCACCCCCGGGTGCCCCTCGGGGTCGTGGAGGACGACGGCCTTGGCCTCGGGGTCCGCCTGGGGGAGGAGCCTTTTGAGCATCTCCTCCTCTAAGGCCTGGCGGCGGGCGTTCAGCCGATGGAGCTCCTCCACCAAGCCCCTGGCCTCCTCCTCGTCCTCGGTGAGGAGAAGCCTGAGGGCCTTCTCCGCCTCCCCCAGACGGCTTGCCGCATTGATGCGGGGAGCGATGCGGAAGGCCACCTCCACCGCTTTCCCCGTGTAGCCCACGCTTTCCGCCAGTAGGCGAAGCCCAAGGATGGAGGACTCCCTAAGGCGGGCAAGCCCTTCCCGCACCAAAGCCCGGTTCCACCCCCAAAGGGGGGCCACGTCGGCGATGGTGCCCACCGCTGCCAGGTCGGCATACTCCAGGGGTGGGGGCAGGCCCAACCTTTCATAAAGGGCCCAAAGGAGCAAAAAGGCCACCCCCGCTCCCGTGGGGTGCTCCTTAAGGTCCGGGGTGTAGGCGGGATGGAGGATCAGGCCCGGAGGAGGGGTATCGCGGGGCGCGTGGTGGTCGGTTACCAGGACCTCCACCCCGTTTTCCACAAGCTCCCGAACCTCGGCGTGGTTGGCGATACCGCAGTCCACCGTCAGGAAAACGTCCGCCGCTTCCCGGTGCTCCGGAATACGGGCGGGATGAATGCCATACCCCTCCTCGAGGCGATGGGGGATGAAGGGGTGGACCTCCGCCCCCAAGGCCCTGAGGCCCCGCACCAGGATGGCGGTTCCCGTCAGCCCGTCGGCGTCGTAGTCCCCATGGACACGAATACGCTTTTTCCCCTTTAGCGCCCCCAGGAGAAGCTCCACCGCCTCCGACAGGCCCCGCAGGGGAAGAAGGCCCAAGGTGGGTTGCAGGTCCTCCGGCCGGCGCACGCCCCGGTGCCAGTAGGCCAAGGCGGCCTCAGGCCCCACCCCCAAAGCCTCCATCAACTCCCGCCACTCCCTCACAGGCGGCAGGGGAAGAAGATGCCAGCGCACCCGATCCCTCATACCACCTCCTAAGCCTCCTTCCTCTAGCCCCGCAGCGCGGGGATGGCTATACCTCTTCCCGATCGGGGATTTTGGGAATCTCCTCTATGCGTTCCCGCTTTAAGGCGTTGATCTCCCCCTGAAGCCGCCGCACCTCCCTTAGAAGGGCGCGCCTCTCCCCCACGCCCCATAGCCAAAGGGCAAGGGCATAAACCCCCCCCACCAACACGCCTAGGGCATAGGCCCCCGGAAGAAGATAGTAAAGGGGCCAGGGTCCCCAAGGCGTGGGCACCTCCAGGAAGGGAAAGGCCAGGTACAGGTAAAATCCCGCACCCGCCACCCCCAAGGTGGCCAGAAGGAAAACCCAGTTCGCCAGCTTCATGGCCTTAGATTACCCCTTCCTTGTAGTCGGTTAGGCGCACCCGCCCCTCGTAGAGGGCTTTGCCCAAAAGGGCGCCTTCCACCCCCAGGCGCTTTAAGCCTAAAAGGTCCTCCGGGCCAGCAATGCCCCCGCCCGCAATGAGCTCGTGGGGCCAAGCCTCCCGTACCCGGGCCACCACCTCCAGGTCCAGGCCCTTCAGCGTCCCATCCCGCCGCACATCGGTGTAGATCACCGTGCGCACCCCCATGGCTTCCCAACGCCTAAAGAGGTCCAGGGCGGAAAGGGAGGCCGCCTCCAGCCAACCCGAGACCACCACCTCGAGGCCCCGGGCATCCAAGGCCACCACCAACCTGGCCGGACCCACCGCCTCCAGCATGGCCTCCAAGAGGGCAGGATCCTTTACCGCCACCGTACCCACCACCACCCGGGAAGCGCCCAGGGCGAGAATCTCCCGCAAGGCCTCCAAGGATCGGATCCCACCCCCCACTTGGAAGGGGATACGGAGGGCTTGGGCGATGCGGCGAAGGGCCTCGAGGTTATCCCCCCTCCCCAAGGCCCGGTCCAGGTCCACCAGGTGGAGAAGCCTAGCCCCTTCCTCCTGCCAGCGCAAGGCGGCGGCCACCGGGTCCCCGTACTGGGTCTCTCTTTCAGGGTCCCCCTCGTAGAGGCGGACCGCCTTGCCCCCTTTAAGGTCCACGGCGGGAATCAGCAACATGGAGTTATCCTACCAAGGCCCTTAGGGCCTCCTCCAGGCTTGGGCTTCGCATGAGGCTGGTGCCGATGAGAACAGCATCAAAGAGCCCTTCCAAAGCCTTCAGCTCCGCCTTGCGGGAATACCCCGATTCCGCCACCAAGACCCCGCTAAACCCCCTCCTCCGGGCTAAACGGCCGAGCCTCGGGGCCGTGGCCAGGTCAATCTCCAAGGTGGTGAGGTTGCGGTTGTTGATGCCCACGATACTGGCCCCCGCCTCGAGGGCTAGCTCCAGTTCCTCTTCCGTGTGCACCTCCACCAGGGCGTCCAGACCAAGCTTTTTTGCTTCCTCCAAATAGGCCCCTGTGAGCTCCCCCAAGAGGGCCACGATGAGGAGGACGGCGCTGGCCCCATAGGCCCGGGCCTCCTTTAGCATGAAGGGGTCCACCACGAAGTCCTTGCGCAAAAGGGGTAGGTCCACCGCCTGGCGGACCCGAAGGAGGTCCTCGAGGCTACCCCCAAAGCGGTGGGGCTCCGTAAGGACGCTGATGGCCCTGGCCCCACCCCGGGCGTAGGCCTGGGCCGCCTCGGCGGGGTCTATCTCCCTAATGGCTCCTTGCGAAGGGCTCGCCTTCTTCACCTCGGCGATGACGGAAAGCCCTGGCTGGAGAAGGGCCTCCCGGAAGGAGGGCAGGGTTTCGGGAAAAGGGGGAAGGGGGCGGGGCACCACCTCCTCGGCCCGCCTGCGGGCAATGGCCCCCAGTACTCCGCTCACTTGGTCAAGATTAGGCCGACCACGCATGCCCCTATATCATAAATCCCATGAACCGCCCACCCCTACCCCACGTGGTTTTTTTAGATGCGTGCGTTCTCTATCCCGCTCCTATCCGAGACATTTTCATGCGGTTGGCCCTAAAAGGCCTTATTCGCTTACGTTGGAACCAGAAGGTCCACGATGAGTGGATAGAAAACCTTGTAAAAAGGCGGCCCGAACTCAGCTTACAAGGCTTAAGGAAGATACCCTTGCGAATGGCCGATGCGCTGGAAAGTCAGGAGCCCCTAGTAACCGATTACGAGTACCTGCTTGCGTACATTGATATTCCTGACGAAAACGACCGCCACGTGGTGGCCGCAGCCATAGTGGGCAAGGCCGAGGCCATCCTGACCTTTAATACAAAGGATTTCCCCCAGGAGATTCTGGAACGTTGGGACCTTATAGCCTACCATCCCGACGAATACCTGATGGAGATTATGGATCTCCTCATCAGAAAAAGGGGAATCCCCAAAGAGCTCCTGGATGTGTTAAGGGAGCAAAGAGCGCACCTGAAGAACCCCCCCTTGAGCCAAGAGGATTTTCTGGCTAGCCTTGAGCGATCCGGCTTGAGACGCTTCGCGCAGGCCGTAAAGGAGTTCCGCAATATGCTCTAGATAGGGTGTTGCGTTTGTTGCGTTTATATGCTACTATGGGGTTGCTATGTTGGTGCCCGTGTCGGTAAATCCAGCAGAACAGAAGGAAATCCGCGCCCTTCTGAGCGCCCTTTCTCAAGGCAACGCGCTTAGGATCAGCGACTATACCCTCCCTTTGACCCCTGGCCTGTTAGAGGCCCTGCAACGCTACCTCGAGCCCTTGGCTAGCGGAGAGCCCGTGGTGGTCGTCCCTCTTGAAGCTGAGCTCACCACGCAACAAGCCGCGGACTTGCTAGGGATTTCCCGGCCCTACCTTATCCGTCTTCTAGAAGAGGGCAAGATACCGTACCGTAAGGTAGGTACCCACAGGCGGATTAAAGCTCGGGATTTGCTGGCGTACAAAGAAAGGAGCCGGCAGGAAGGTGAAAGAATCCTCAAGGAGCTGACCGAGGAAGCCCAAGAACTGGGTCTTGGTTACTAGCCGTGTATGGCGTAGCCATAGCCTTAGGTGGCGGTGGTGTCCGCGGGTACGCCCACCTGGGGGTGTTGGCGGTGTTGGAGGAGGCCAGAATCCCCATCCGGGGGCTTGCGGGAAGCTCTGCGGGCGCCTTGGCCGCTGCCGCCTATGCCTTTGGCCACAAGGACCCCTGGAGGGTACACGAGGCCATCTTTGACCGGGAGATCGCCGGCCTCCGCCGAGGCGGTAACCTCCGGACCCTGGCCAAGCTATTCTCCGCCTTCCGCCGTCCCCACCTTTTTGAAGCGGAAAGGCTCGCCACGGGATTGCAGGGCCTTTTTGGGGAAGCCCGCCTCGAGGATAGCCCCATCCCCCTGGCCATCCAAGCGGCGGATCTCCTCACCGGGGAGACCATCGTCCTCCGCAAGGGACCCGTGTGGAGGGCCGTCCTGGCCAGCATGGCCATACCCGGCCTCTTTCCCCCGGTAACTTGGGAAGGTAGGCTTTTGGTGGACGGGGATGTGGCCGAGAAGGTGCCCGTAGGGGCGGCCAAGGCCCTCTTTCCCAAGGTGGTGGCCGTGGACGTATCCAACCCCCCACCCCAGGAAGGCCCTAAGACCGCCTTGGAAGCCGCCCTCCTTGCGGGCGAGGCCAGCCGCAGACGGCTGAAGGACCGGGCCCTGCGAGAGGCCGACCTGGTCCTGGCCCTCAATCCCCCCATGGCCATTGACACCTTTGACCACGAAAAAATCCCCTTGGTCTATGAGCTTGGCAGAAAGCGGGCCCAGGAACGCCTAAAGGAAATCCGCGCCTTAGCCCAGATTCGCCTAAAAGACCTAGCCCTCGCCCTGAGGGTCCGGCCTTAGCCCCCTTGGGTTAAGGCTAAGGCGGCCCGGCGCCAGAGGTAGGCGAAGCCCGCCATCCCCAATCCCCAAAGCAGGGAGCCCCCAGGCCAAAGAAGAAGGCCCATCACCCCCAGGAAAAAGAAAAGGGCGGCCCCCAAACCCACGGCCACCAAGGGAGCCAAGGGCTCCTCCTGTCCCAAGGTCCCCTGGGCCTGGGCCAGAAGCCATGCGCCTCCTCCTAAGGCCAAGGCCCACAGAAAGGGGTGCGCCGCCCGGGGAAGCACCCAGGCCAGAAGGAGGAGCAAGAGCCCTTGAAGGGAGAGGAGAAATCCCGCATAGAGCCTCAGTCCCCTTAACCGCAAGGCCGGGGGTGCCTTGGGGTCTTGCAGGGCTCGTAAGGCCTCCCAAAGCCCCTGGCCAAGCCTAGGACCAGGCATGGCTAGTGGTGGAGCACCCGCTCCAGGAAGGCCCGGGTCCTCCCCTCCTTGGGCTGGGTGAAGATCTCCCCCGGCCTCCCCTCCTCCACGATCTGGCCCCCGTCCATGAAGATCACCCGGTCCGCCACCTCCCGGGCAAAGCCCATCTCGTGGGTCACCACCAGCATGGTCATCCCCCCACGGGCCAGGTCCCGCATCACGTCCAACACCTCCCCCACCATCTCCGGGTCCAAAGCACTCGTGGGCTCATCAAACAGCATCACCTTGGGCTCCATGGCCAAGGCCCGGGCGATGGCCACCCGCTGCTGCTGCCCCCCTGAAAGCTGGGCTGGGTACTTCCTGGCCTGGTCCAGAATCCCCACCCGCTCCAAAAGTTCCAAGGCCTTGCCCTCCGCCTTCTCCCTCGGCCACCCCCGCACCCGCATGGGGGCCAGGGTGATGTTCTCCAACACCGTCAGGTGGGGAAACAGGTTGAACTGCTGGAAGACCATCCCCACCTCCCGCCGCACCTGCCTTAGGGCCCTTTCGTCCTTCACGTTAAGCCCGTCCACCACCACCTCCCCCTCCTGGAAGTCCTCCAGACGATTGATGCACCGGATCAGGGTGCTCTTCCCCGAGCCCGAGGGGCCGATGATCACCAGCTTCTCCCCAGGAGCCACCTCCAGGTGGATCCCCTTGAGCACGTGCAGGGGGCCAAACCACTTGTGCAGGTTGTGGATGCGGATGATGGGGTCCACCGCTTTCATTTTCTCACCCGCTGTATGGCGTAGACCAGGAGGAAGAGCGCCAGGCCTATGGCATCCGTAAGGAGGCCGGGCACCACCAGGGTGAGGGCGGCCGCCATGAGAAGGGCCCTCTCCAGGAGGGTGGTGCGCTTGTGCAGGAAGCCCACCAGGCTGGCGCTGAAGGCGGTCATGCCCAAAAGGGCGGAAAGGACGATCCCCACCCCCTCTCCCAGGCTTTCCACCCCCAGAAGAAGAAGTTTGGGGCTGAAGAAGAACATGTAGGCAAGCAGGGCGGTGCGAAGCTCATACACGAAACCCTGGACCGCCGTTTTCCAGAAATCCGACTTGGCGATGGCGCTGGCGGCATAGGCGGCCAAGGCCACGGGAGGGGTGGAGTCGGCCATGATGCCGAAGTAAAAGACGAACATGTGGGCGGCCACGGGAGGCACCGCATACCCGGCCTTCTCCGCCAACTGGAGCACCACCGGCACCACCAAGGAGGCCATGACGATGTAGTTGGCGGTGGTGGGAAGGCCCATGCCCAGGAGGAGGCTGGTGATCTGGGCCAGGATCAGGACCAGGATAAGGTTTCCCCCCGAAAGGCGCTCCACAATGTCCGTGAGGCCAAAGCCAATCCCGGTCATGGTGACGATGCCCACGATGACCCCGGCGCTGGCCGTGGCCAAGGCGATGCCCACCATGCCCCTGGCCCCCGCCTCGAGGCCCTCCAGGATGAGCCTCCCACCCCGCACCAGGCCAAAGCCCAAGCCCACCCCACTCCTCCGGGCCCGCCACACCTCCTGGAGAAGGATGAGAAGTAGCATGAAAAAGACGGTGTTCAGGGCTGCCCGCTCGGGCGTAAGGCGCAAGCCCACCAGGGCGTAGATCAGGTAGACAAGGGGCAACAGGTAGTGGAAACCCGAACGCAGAATGGGGCCCACGGGAGGAAGCTCCGAACGCGGCACCCCCTTCAGGCCCAGGTGAAGGGCCTCGAGGTGCACGGTGATGAACAAGGTGGCGTAGGCTAACACCGCGGGGATCAAGGCAATGAGGATCAGCTGGCTATAGGGAATCCCCAAAAACTCCGCCATGATGAAGGCGGCCGCCCCCATCACCGGGGGCATCAGCTGGCCGTTGGAGGAGCTGGCCACCTCCACCGCCCCCGCCTTCTCCGGCGGATAGCCCACCCGCTTCATCAGCGGGATGGTGAAGGTCCCGGTGGTGACCACGTTGGAAACCGAGCTCCCCGAGACCACCCCCGTGAGGGCGCTGGCCACCACCGCCGCCTTGGCCGGCCCCCCGCGGAAGTGGCCCAGAAGGGCATAGGCCACCTGTATGAAAAAGTGCCCCGCCCCCGCCTTCTCCAAAAGGGCCCCAAACAGGACGAAAAGGAAGACAAAGGTGGCGGAAACCCCCAAGGGCACCCCCCAGATGCCCTCGGCGGTGGTGTAAAGCTGCCCCATGAGCTGGCCCCACTGGCTGCCCGCATGGAGCTGGAGCCAGGGAGGAAGGGTAAAGGGCAGAAGCCCCTTGGGCCCCGTGAGGGCGTAGAGGACGAAAACCGAAGCGATGATGGGCAAAGCCGGCCCCACCACCCTCCAGGCCGCCAGGAAGAGGACCAGAAGGGTTAGGGTCCCCAGGTAGACATCCCGGTGGCTGGGAATACCCCCCCTGAGCTGGGTGATGCCGTAGTAATCCCAGACCACGTAGAGGGCCCCCACCACCCCAAGAAGGGCCAGGACCCAATCCAGTAGGGGAATGCGATCCCTCGGACCCCGCCTCCCCGGGTAAGCGAGAAAGGCTAAGGCCAGGGCAAAGGCTAGGTGGACCGCCCTGAGCCGCATGGGGTCCAGGGTACCCAGCTCGGTGGCCCAAAGCTGGAAAAGGCTCCAGATGACTCCCAGGCCGAAGAGGAGGTACCGGCTACCTCCCTTGGGCCTCCGCCCCCCCAGCTCGCTTTCCTCCACCAGCAACGAGGCATTGTCCATGCTTCCTCCAGGCAAAAGGGGCCCCAGGCGGGGCCCCCAGGGTCTAGCCAAGCGCCTACTTGAGGACCCCAATCTCCTTGTAGAAGCGCTCCGCCCCCGGATGCAAGGGAATGGGAAGACCTTTCGCCGCCTTCTGGAGGCTGAAGAAACGCTCCAGATTGGGATGGATCTTCTTAAAGGCCTCCGGGTTGCCGAAGACCGCCTTCATGAACCTGTATACGGTATCGGGGGAAAGCTTCTCCGAGGCGATGAGCATAGCCTGCACCGCCACCGTGGGCGTGGTCACGTCCACCCCCTTGTAGGTCCCCCCGGGAATGTTGAAGCCCACGTAGAAGGGGTACTTCTTGGCGATGGCCTGCACCTTGGCCAGGTCCACCGCCACCAGGGTGATGGGCGTGGTCAAGGCCAGCTGCTGGATGGCGCTAGCCCCCAGGCCCACGGTGTAGAAAAGGGCATCCGCCCGCTTGTCCTGCATGAGCTGGATGCCCTGGGTGGCGCTCACCCGGATGGCCTGGCCCAGGTCCTCAAAGCGGAGGCCGTAGGCCTCGAGGATCTGCCGGGCGTTCTGCTCAGTGCCCGAGCCCACGTCGCCCACCACCACCCGCTTGCCCTTGAGGTCGGCCACGGTGCGGATGCCCGCATCCGCCCGGGCCACGATATGCACCACCTCGGGGTAAAGGGCTGCCAAGGCCCGGATGCCCTTCACCGGCTTGCCGTCAAAGGCCGTGATGCAACACCCTTGGTAGGCATAGTAGGCGATGTCGTTCTGGGCCAAGGCCATCTCAAACTCCCCGGCGGCGATGGCGTTGATGTTGGCCACGCTTCCGCCAGTGGAACGGGCATTGGCCCGGATGCCCACACCCGCATCGTTCACCAGCTTGGCCATACCCGTGGCCACGGGGAAGTAGACCCCCGTGGTGGAACCCGAGCCAATGGTGATAAACTCCTGGGCTAGGCCCAGACCTAGAAAGGCAAGCCCTGCCAACAACAGGTTCCGTGTCCGCATAAACCCACACCTCCTTAACGCCCAAGGCAGTATACCCATACCTTCCCCCGGGCCGCAAGCCCTAACGCGTGGCCACCTGGAGGCGTTTCTCCAGGAGGTTGGTAAAAAAGGTGAGGATGGTGGTGAGGAGCAGATAGATGGCGGCCACCGCCAAGTACACCTCCACGGGCCGGAAGGTGGCGGAGATGATGCGCTGCCCGGAAAGGGCTAGCTCGGTGAGGGCGATCACGCTGGCCAGGGAAGAGTCCTTGAGAAGGGCCACCACGTTGTTCACCAAAGGGGGCACCACGATGCGCAAGGCCTGGGGCAGGATCACAAAGCGCATGGTGTCCGCTGGGGTAAGCCCCAAGGACCAGGCAGCCTCCCACTGCCCCTTGGGGATGGCCTGGATCCCCGCCCGCACCACCTCGGCGTTGTAGGCCCCCACGTTGAAGGAAAGGGCAATGAAAGCCGCCCAGTAAGGGGTGAGAACCTGCTGGGCCGCGGGCCAGAGGGGCTGAAGCAAAAGGGGCAAGGCATTGTAGGCGAAGAGGATCTGCACCAAAAGGGGTGTGCCGCGGGTGACCCAGATGTAGAAGCTGGCGGGAAGCTGCACCCAAAGGCGGCGAGAGAGGCGGAACATCCCGGCAAACACACCGATGACCAGCCCCGCCAAGCTGGAGATCAAAGTGAGCTTTAGGGTGATCTCCGCCCCCAGGGCCATGGCCGCGCCCGCGGAGGCGGCCCGCTCGGGACCAAACCCCATGAGGAGGAAATAACGCTCCAATGCCACGCCCAAAAGGGCAAACAAGCCGAAATACCCCCCGATGAGGAGGGCAAGGAGCAGGGGAATCCGCAACCAAAGGGGCATGGTTAAGGCAGGAAAAGGGCCCAGGGCATCCTACTACCCCGGGCCCACACGAGGCCTACTTGCAGCGCACGTCCTCCCCAAACCACTGCTTGCTGATCTGGGCGTAGGTGCCGTCCTTCATCAGGTCGGCAAGGGCTTGGTTAAGGGCCTGAAGCAGGCTCTTGTTGCCCTTGGCCACCGCCATGGCCACCCTTTCCTGGAAGACCAGCTCCCCCACCTGGAGGGTATTTTCCAGCTTGCGCTCCTTGATGGCCTCCTTGGCCACAAAGCGGTCGGTGATCCAGGCATCCAGGCGGCCAGCCAACAGGTCCTGCAGGGCATCGGGGTCCTTCTGATAGGTGCGCACCTGCTTGATGCCGGGGATTTTCTGAGCTGCTTCCATATAGGTGGTGCCAATCTGCACCCCCACCACCTTGCCCTGGAGGTCCTTGGCCGTCTTTGGCCCACCCCTCTTGCTCACGATAACCCCGCCCGTGCAGTAGTGGGGATTGGTGAAGTCCACGGCCTTGGCCCGCTCCTCGGTGATGCCGTGGGAGGCAATGACGAAGTCAAACCGCCCTTGGTTCAGCTGAATGAGAAGGCTATCAAAGGCCTGGGTAATCCAAACGGGCTTTAGCCCCAACCTCTTGGCAAGGGCGTTCCCCAGGTCAATCTCAAAACCGGTGAGCTGGTTTTTCTGGTCAAAGTAGTTGAAAGGAGGAAACTCTCCTTCCGTACCGATACGGATCTCCCCCGAACGCTTAATCTGGTCCAGGGTGCGCACCTGGGCCAAGCCCATGGCTAGACCCAGTACCCCAAGCACCAAAAGCCACCTTTTCACACCCCACCTCCTTTGTAACACGGGCTGATTATACCGGCTAGGCCTCGAGGGTCAAGAAAAGAGACAAGCACCTTGCCGGGTATGCGCCTCCTGCCATGGTCAAGACGGCCGGGCCATCAACTTCCTCACCCCGGAGAACCCCGAATACGTGGGGACCTTAGCCAAGGCAAATCCCCAGGAGACCCTCCACAAGATCCTCAACGGCCAGCCTGGCAACTTTGTCATGCCTGGGTTCTCCTTCCTCCTCCGGTCCCAACTTCAAGACCTCCTTGCCTACCTGCAAACCCTCCCCGAGAAGTAAAAGGGGCCACGGCCAAGGGGCCTCGAGGCAACCGAGGCCCCTTTTCCCATGCGCCGTTAAGCCCAGCGCACCCACTCCACCCGATGGGTGATGGGATGCTTAAGGGCCAACCTCACCCCATAGGCATAACTTCCTGGGCGCGAGGGCCGGTAAGAAACCGCGTACCTTCCTCCCTCCCCTTGGGTCATGGGAATCAGCTCCAGCCCACCCCCTGAACGGCGCACCACCAGCTGGACCTCCAAAAAAGGCCTTAGGGCCTCGGGAATCTCCCCCTCCACATAGGCCCGCACCTGCACGGGCTCGCCGTTTAGGGTTAGGTCCCCCGGGGCCTCGGCCCTGAGGCCCAGGGTATAGAAGGCGGGAAATGCCCGATGAAAGGCTTGAAGCACCCTCTCATGGCCCCGTGCACTCTCCGCCCAGACCTGGCCCTGGCGGTATAGCCTCAGGTACTCCCCCACCATGCGGGCGGCGCTGAAGCGAGGGCCCACGGTGCGCAGGCTCTCGTGGACCATGGAAAGCCAACCGGAAGAGTAGCCCTCAGGACCCTTAGCGTAGAAAAGGGGGAGGACCTCGCCCTCCAGCACGTCATACAGGGCCTGGGCGTCCGCCATGTCCTGGGCCTCCTCGTTCTCGTAAACCCGATCATCGCCGATGGCAAAGCCGTTCTTGCCGTTATAGGCCTCGGCCCACCAGCCGTCTAGAACGCTCAGGTTCAAGACCCCGTTCAGGGCGGCCTTCATTCCACTGGTTCCGGAAGCTTCCATAGGCCGGCGGGGGGTGTTGAGCCAGACGTCCGAGCCGTGCACCAAGACCCGGGCCAGGTACATGTCGTAGTCCTCCAGGACCACCATGCGGTCCTCGAGGCCATACTCCTTGATCTTGGCCACCAGCTCCTGAAGGTAAGCCTTACCGGGCTCGTCCTTGGGGTGGGCCTTCCCCGCAAAGACAAACTGTACGGGATAAGGGCCTTGAAGAAGCTTTAGAAGCCTCTCCGGGTCCTTGAAAAGGAGAACCGCCCGCTTGTAAGTGGCAAACCGCCGGGCAAAACCCACGGTAAGCGCCTCCGGATCCAAAACCCGTTCCGCCTGGCGTAGACGGCTTGGGCTTTCCCCATTTCTACGCCGTTGCTCGTAAAGGCGCAGGCGCACCTCGCGCACCAAATCCGCCCGGAGGTCCCGGTGAATGCGCCAAAATTCCTCCCCCAACCCCTCCACCTTCCAGGTGGCTGGGTCCTCGGGCCGCCTTAGCCAATCCGGGCCGAAGACCTCCGCGTAGTGGCGGCGAAGCCTGGGATGCAGGAAGGTCCAGGTGTGAACCCCATTGGTGATATGGCCAATGGGCACCTCCTCCCGCAAAAGCCCCGGCCATAGATGGTGGAACATCTCCCGGGAAACCTCCCCGTGGAGACGAGAAACCCCTCCCGCCTGGGCGCTGGTCCGAAGGGCCAGATTGGACATGGAAAAGACCTTGCCCCAGGGCTTCTCCTCCAAACCCAAGGCCACAAACCCCTCCCAGTCCGTGCCCATTCTTTCCCAAAAGCCATGCAGGTAACGGCCCACAAGATCCAAGGGGAAGGTATCATGGCCCGCAGGCACGGGGGTGTGGGTGGTGAAAAGGGCTCCCGCTTTGGCCAGCTCTAGGGCCACAGGAAAGGGATGCCCCTCGGCCACCAGTTCCCGTATCCGCTCCAGCCCCAAAAAGGCGGAGTGCCCCTCGTTCATGTGGAAGACCTGGGGGTTAAGCCCCAAGGCCCTGAGAAGCCTCACTCCCCCAATGCCCAAAACCATTTCCTGCTGGATGCGCGTCTCCAGGCCTGGGGCATAAAGCCTGGCGGTGATGGCCCGGTCTTCGGGAGTATTTTCGGGCAGATTTGCGGTGAGAAGGTAGACAGGTACCGCCCCCACCTGCACCCGATAGGCCCCGAGCCATACGGTGCGGCCCGGAAACTCCAGCCCCACCCTCACGGGGTGGCCCTCCTGATCCTGCACAGGCAAAAGGGGAAGCTCCTCTGGGTGAAGGGTTTCGTAAACCTCCACCTGGACCCCCTCCGGGGACAGGCGCTGGTGGAAGTAGCCCTCGTGGTAGAAAATCCCTACTCCCACCAAGTTCAAGCCCAGGTCGCTGGCCGCCTTGATGTGGTCCCCCGCCAGGACCCCAAGCCCCCCGGAGTAGATGGGCAAGGAGCTATGAAACCCATACTCTGCCGAGAAGTAGGCCACTAGCGGCCCTTCCTTCCTCTCCCGATCCTTTAGATAGCTGTCCAAGGCCGCCACCACCGCCTGGACCCGGGCTGGGTAACTGGTGGCGGTGAGGACCTCCAAACGGGGCGGGTCCACTTCCAGAAGAAGCTTGACCGGGTTCCCACGGAAGCGCTTCCAAAGCTGGGGGTTTATCTCCTGAAAGAGTTCGGCTGCCTCTGGGTTCCAACTCCACCAAAGGTTATAGGCCAGCTTCCTTAAACCCTTAAGGGCCTCGGGAAGCTCGGGCATAGCGGTAAGGTGTCCCAGTACCTTCACAAAGGGGATTATACCCGCTCCTCCTCGAGGCTCCAACGCCCCCCTTAGGGAAGCATAACGGCCTTATTCCAGGCAGCAGGCCTTCCCCGCTTAGCGCAAGCGCCGCCATAGTTCCGGGCTAAAGAGGAGCACCACCGGCAGGATCTCAATCCGGCCCACCCACATCTGCAGGATCAGAATCAGCTTGGAAAGGGGGTGAAGCTCAGCATAGGAACCCATAGGCCCCACCGAACCTAGCCCTGGGCCGATGTTACCGATGGCCTGGGCACTGGCGGTAAAAGCCTTCACAAAATCCCCTTCCAAAAGCGCCAGGGTCAGGGTACCGAAACCAAAGAGAAGGGTGTAAAGGAAAATGAACACGGAAACCTGCCACAAGGCCTCCTCGGGAACCACCCGGTGGCCCAGGCGCAGGGGAAGGACCGCCCTGGGGTGAAGGGTGCGGGTGATTTCTCGCCGGAGAAGGCCGAAGAGGAGAAGCCAGCGCACCACCTTGATGCCTCCCGCCCCCGAGCCGGCACTTCCCCCCACAAACATCAGGATCACCAGGATGGCCTGGGCCGGTACCACCCACTGGGCAAAGTCCACGCTGGCGAAGCCGGTGGTGGTGATGATGGAGATCACCTGAAAAAAGGCGTGGCGGAGGCTGGCCTCGAGGCCATACATGTGGTGGGTATACAGGTAAAGGGATAGGAGCGAGCCCGCCAGGAGCACCAGCAACACATAGGCCTGGAACTCCGCATCCTTGAGGAGGGGCTTGATCTCCCGCCCGAAGAAAAGGCGGTACTGCAGCAGGAAGTTCACCCCCGCCAAAAACATGAAGAAGCTACCCAGCCACTGGGCAAGGAGGGGGTAGGTGGCGAAGCTTTGCGGGTTGGGGCTGAACCCCCCCGCTGGGGTGGTGGTGAGGGCGTTGGCCAAGGCCTCAAAGACGGGTATGCCCGCCCACCAGTAGGCCAAAAAGGCCAAAGCGGTAAGGGTCAGGTACACCCGCAAGACCGCCTGGGCGGTGTGGCGAAGCCTGGGGGTGAGCCTCTCCTTCTCCACCCCCGTGCTCTCGGCGAAGAAGGCCTGGCGACCCGCCACTTGAAGCTGGGGAAAGACGCCCAGGAAGAGCACCACGATGCCGATGCCCCCCATCCACTGGGTAAAGCTCCGCCAAAGAAAGAGGCTTTGGCCAAACTGCCCAAAATCCGCAAGCACCGTGGCCCCGGTGGTGGTGAAGCCGGAAAAAGCCTCAAAAAGAGCATCCAGGTAGCCCAGCCCCCCAGAGATCCAGTAGGGTATGGCCCCCAGGGCGGGCACCATCAGCCACAGCAGGGCCACGGCGGCAAAGACCTCGGCCCGGGGCGGTTGGGCCTGGGGATGCCCCACCCCCTGCAGGGCCTTGCCCAACCCTATCCCCAGCACCGCCCCCAGGAGAAACCCCTTGGCGTCCTCCTTCCAGCCCAGGGCCAAGAGGGCAAAGGCCAGCATGAGAAGGCCGAGACCCTGATACGTCAAGCCCAGGAGGTACAGGCTGGAGCGAAACCCTTGCCTAGCCGACGATGCGGGCCACGGCTTCATCCGCCACCTCCCGGGCCACCACCAAAAAGAGTCGGTCGTTGGGAAGGGCCTCGAGGTCCTCGCGGTAGAGCATCACCCGATGGTCGCGCTCCAGGGCCACCGGGGCCACCTGGGACGTGGCCAAAGCCTTCAGGTACCTAGGCCTAAAGCTTTCCGGAAGCTCCACCTCTAAGAGCTCAATGTTCTCGTCCATGGTGGACACATGCTCCACGTTTTCCGGCCCCAGGTAGTCCAATACCGCCCGCACCGCCGCCTGGCGGGGGGTGAGGGGGAGGTCTATACCCACCTGTTCAAAGAGCCTGCGGGTCTCCGAGCGGGAAACCCGGGTGATCACCTTGCCTACCCCAAGCTGCTTGGCCAGCAAGGAAGCCAGGAGGTTCTTCTCGTCGTTGTCGGTCACCGCCACCACCGCATCGGCTTCCTGCAACCCCTCCGCCTCCAAGAGCTCCAGATCGGTACCGTCCCCCTGGATAATGAGGGCGCCGGGAAGCTCCTGGGAAAGCCATTCGCACCGCTCGCGGTTGGGCTCGATGATCACCACCTCCAGGCGCCGCCTTAAAAGCTCCTGGGCCACCATGAAGCCCACGTTGCCCCCACCGATGACCATCACCCTCCGCACCCCCCGCCCCGTGGCGAAACAGGCCTCCAGCTCGGGGAAAGCCCGTAAGGTGGTGACGAAGAGGATTTTGTCCCCAGGCTCCAGGATGACCTCGGGGTACTCGGGGTGGGCAAAGCTCCAAAAGGCCCCCTCCCGCACCACCCCCACCACCAAGACCCCCTCGGGCCAGGGAAGCTCAGCGAGAAGCCGGTGGGCGTAGGGGCCACCCTCCTTCACCCGGTACTCCACAAAGCGGAGCCGTCCCTCCGCCAGCACCTCGGTGTCCACAGCCCCGGGGACCAGGATCACCTCCACGATCTCCCGGGCCATGGCCCTTTGCGGCCAGAGGACCTTGTCGATGCGGGTACCCAGGATCTCGGCGGTACGGGGGTCGGTGAGCACCTCCACATACCCTCCCTTGCCCACAAAGCAGAGGGTCTCCTTGGCCCCCAGGCCCTTGGCCAGAAGGGAGGCCAGGAGGTTCACCTCGTCGGAATCCGTGCTGGCGATGAAGAGGTCCGCCCGGTCCACCCCCGCCTCCCTAAGGGCGTCCGGGTCCGTGGCCCCGCCCACCACCACCTTTACGTCCAGATGGGCAAAGCGCTCCTTGGCCTGAGGGTTGCGGTCCAGAACCACCACCTCATGAGCCTTTTCCAGGGTGCGGGCCAGCTCCCCGCCTACCTCCCCGCCCCCGGCGATGACGATGTACATACCGCCCCTATCCTAAACCTGGATCCCGTAAAGGTCGTAGGTCTCGGCCCGGGTGATCCGAACCTGGATCCTCTCCCCCACCCGGGCCGTGCCGTCCGTTTCCGCGTAGACCAACCCGTCAATACCCGGGGAGTCCCGGTAGCTCCGGCCCACGGCCAAGCCCGGCTCCGGAAGCTCGTCCACCAGGACCTCGAGGGTCTGGCCCACGAAGCCTTGGTTCTTCCTCAGGCTGATCCGGGCCTGGAGCTCCAAAAGGCGCGCCTTCCTTTCCTCCTTCACCTCCTCGGGCACAGGGTTGGGCAAGGTGTTGGCCTCGGCGCCCTCCACCGGGGAGTAGGTGAAGACCCCCACCCGGTCCAGCTCCGCCGCCTCCAGGAAGTCCAGAAGCTTTTGGAAGTCCTCCTCCGTCTCCCCGGGAAAGCCCACGATGAAGGTGGACCGGATGGCCAGCTCCGGCACCACCTCCCGCCAGGCCCTCAAGGTCTGAAGATGGCTCTCGTACCCCCCGGGGCGGCGCATGAGGCGAAGTATCCTTTCGGAAGCGTGCTGCAGGGGAACATCCAGATAGGGGAGCACCTTGCCCTCGGCCATAAGCGGAAGGAGGTTCCGGACATGGGGGTAGGGGTAGACGTAGTGCAGGCGGATCCAGGCCCCGAGCTCCGACATCTGGGTCAAGAGGTCTTTAAGTTCGGCCTTCACCAGGCGATCGCCCCAGAAGCCTTCCCGGTGGCCGATGTCCACCCCATAGGCGGAGAGGTCCTGAGCGATGAGGAGGAGCTCCCGGGTTCCGGTGGCCACCAACCGGGCGGCCTCCGCCAACACCTCCCCGGCGTCGCGGGAGCGCAACGACCCCCTGAGTTTGGGGATAATGCAGAAGCTACAGCGGTGGTCGCACCCCTCGGAAAGCTTCAGGTAGGCGTAATGCCGGGGCGTGAGCTTCACCTGGGGCGGGACCAGGTCCAAGAGGGGGTTGCGGGACGCCGGCAACACCTCCTGCACCACCTCCAAAACCCGCTCCACCTCCCCCGGACCGGTGATTTCCAGCACCTGGGGGTGCCTCTTTCGGATCACCTCAGGCCGGGCCCCCAGGCACCCCGTCACCACCACCTTGCCGTTTTCCCGCAAGGCCTCCCCAATGGCCTCGAGGCTCTCCTCTATGGCTGGGGTGATGAAGCCACAGGTGTTCACCACCACCAGCTCCGCCTCCTCGTAGGTGGCGCTGGTTTCGTAACCCAAGGCTTTCAGCCGGGAAAGGATCTGTTCCGAGTCCACCAGGGCCTTGGGGCAGCCCAGGCTCACAAAGCCGATCTTCGCCATAGACCTCCAGGAGCCCGCCCAGCCCGAAGGGGTCTCTTCGGGGCTCCAACGCACCAGTATAGCCCCCTTCCAGCCTCCCTGCGAGCAGGGGCATCAAGGGGCTTCAAAGCGACGGGTGAGGGGCTTTCCCGGCTCCCCCAAAGGGCCCAGGTCCTTGCCGTCCAGAAAAACCCGCACCGCCCCAGGGTTCCCCGAGCGCACCTCCACCGGCAGGTCAAAGCTGAGCTCCGCCCCCACCTCGGGAATGCCCTCGTAAAGCCGCTGATCTCCCTGGGTGACCCTAAGCCAGCTCCGGCCCTCCAGGCGAAGGACCAGCCTCCCGGAAGGTGCCGGAGAAGGCGAGGGAGCCGGGACAGCCTGAGGCTCCTGGGGCTTGGGGGAAAGGCGGTAGCGTAGGGCGCGGTCACGGTCCAGTACCACCTCCTCCTGAAAGGGCTCATACCCGGGCATTTCCAGCCGGATCACCCGCCGGCCTCCTTCCAGGGGGGGGCTCTTCAAGGGAGTCTGCCCTAGGTAGAATCCATCCAGGTACACCCGGGCCCCTGGGGGTTCGCTGGCCACCTCGAGGCTAAAACGTTCCGGGGATTTTGGAGGCGGCTCGGGCGGCAGGCTTACCGTTTGTACCGGCGTGGGGCGCAGGACCAGGTAGGCCCCGTACCCTAAAACCCCCAAGAGGGCCAAGGCCAAGAGAAGAGGCCAGGGCCAAGGGCGCCGGGAAGCCGGCGGGGGTGGGGGCGGAGGGCCCGGGGTTACGGGATAGAGGGCCAGGAGGGGCTCGGGGTCCAGCCCCAAAAGGAGGGCATAACGCCGGAGGTAGCCCCGGGCCAAGGCGGGTTCGGGGAGGTCCTCAAAGCGGCACGCCTCGAGGGCCTCCAATACCTTAGCCTTCAAGGCCAGCCGCGCCGCCGCCTCCTTCAGGGAAAGCCCCTTTTCCTCCCGGGCCCGGCGAAGCCTTTCCCCCAGTTCGCACACAAGGCTATTCTAGCGCGGCTAGGGCCAAGGCCACCCTGGCCGCCAGGCGGGCGTTTTCCACGAGAAGCCTTTCGTTGATCCGGTCGGTTTCCCCATGGGAAAGCTCAGAGAGACGCCTCAGCAGGTAGGGGGTAAGGGCCTTACCGAAGATCCCTTCCCGGGCCGCCTGGTGGTTGGCCTCCTCCACCCAAAGGGCCACCTCCTCGTAGGGCAGGCCCTGGGAAACGGGGTTTACCAGGAGGACCGCCCCCAGGCCCAGCTCCCGGGACTTGCGGAGGATCCGGGCGGCCTCGAGGGGGGTTTCCACCCGGGAGGGCACGGGGAAGGGGGAGTCCGGAGAAAAAAAGGCCGGTAGCCGGTCCGTGCGGTAACCCACCACGGAAACCCCCAGGGTTTCCAGGCGCTCCAGGGTGGCCCTCAGGTCCAGGATGGCCTTGGGCCCCGAAGAGACCACCAGGATGGGAGTACGGGCAAGGGCCAGAAGATCGGCGCTTTCGTCAAAGGGCTCGGGATGCACCCCGCCGATCCCTCCGGTGGCAAAGACCTCTATCCCATGGCGGTGGGCCAGGTGGACCGTGGCCGCCACCGTGGTCCCGGCGCTCTTTCCCTGGACCAGAAGGGCAGGAAGGTTCCAGAGGCTGGCCTTCTCCGCGCCCCCCTGGGCCAAGGCCTCCATCTCCTCCCGGGAAAGGCCCACACGTACCTCGCCCCTTACGATGCCAATGGTTTTGGGCATGGCCCCTTCGGAGCGCACCGCCTCCTCCAGGGCTTTAGCGGTGTGGAGGTTCAAGGGGTAGGGTAACCCGTGGGTGAGGAGAGCCGACTCCAGAGCCACCACAGCTTCCGCCATGGGGGAAGGATACCACGCCTCAAACCTCCGGCCACACCAGGACCTCTTCCCCCACCTTGAACCCGTGGAAGAGGAGAAGCTCGGGCGCAAGCCGGATCTCCACCCCCAGCCCCCCCACGCCCTCCACGGATAGGAGAACCTCCTTATAGGCCTTTACCCGCACCTGCTGGAAGAGGCCGTAATGCTCCCGCCAAGCGGAAAGGAGCAAGGCGTCCACCTGCGCCCCTTGGCGTCCCAGGGCTACCCGAAGCCGGGCGGTGCGGGGCACCCGGGGGAACACCTCCACCAGGCGCAACCGGGCCAGGTGGCCCAGGCGCCTCAGGACCTCCCCCAGGGGAAGAGCCAGCCGGGAAGCCAGATCCAAGGGGCTTTGGCCGCTTTCCAGGGCCAAAAGCAGGGAAAGCTCCACGGGGTCCAGGGTACCCTGGACCGCCTGGGCCCGGGAACCAGGCTGCACTAGGTCAAAAGGGCCCACCTCCACCCGCTCATCCAAAAGGCGAATGGCCTGCAGGAGATGGACCTCGAGGGGCCCTTCCAAGGAGCTCAAGGGTGGGCGCACGGCACGCTGGAACTGAAACCGACCCTCCTTCAACGCCAGCACCTCCAACAAGGCCTCCCGCCCCACCCTTTCCCCAAACACCGCATGGACCGGCCGGCCCCGCTCCAGGTACACCTCTCCCCTTCCCCCCTGAGCCTCCACCACGAAAACCCCCGTCCTTCCCCCCTGGGCGAGGAGCTGCAACCAGTCAATGGGACCTAAGAGGCGGAAATCGCCTTCCATAAGGCACCGAGGTACCCCTTGCCAAAGAAGTGCACATGGGCCAGGAGGTAGTAGACCTGGTACCGGGGCAGGGCCCTTTCCACCTCTTCCGGTATGGGATAAAGGACCTGGTACGCCCTCCAGAAGTCCTGAGGAAAGCCTCCAAAAAGGCGCATCATGGCCAGGTCCACTCCCCGCTCCCCCACGAAGAAGGAGGGGTCCAGAAGGGCGGGCCCCCCCGGGGTGAAGTGGACGTTGCCGTGCCAAAGATCCCCGTGAAGGGGAGCAGGCCCCTCCGTGGGCAGGGGCTCCTGGAAGAGGGCTTTCACCCTCGGACCCAGGCCCTCCAGGCGATCCCAGGTGGCCTTCAGGAGAGGCTCTACGCACCGCAGGAAGAAGAACTCCGTCCACTCCTTTCCCTCCCCACCGGGCAAGGGAAAGGTGCCCAAGAATCCCGCTTCGGCCCAGTAGAAGGCTTCGCGCTGCCGGTGCAGCCCCGCCAGCATGCGGGCCAGTCCCTCCCAATCAGCAGGACCCTCCGGTAAATATTCCAGGACCAACCCCTCCTCCGCCGCGAAGAAGACCCGCGGCACCCGCACCCCCCGCTCGGCCAAAGCCTTAAGCCCCCGGGCCTCCGCGGGAAAGAGGCCGGGAGGAGGGTTGGGGGAAAGCTTCACCACATAGGCTTCCAAGCGATATACCCGGGAAATATCCCCGCCATACAGAGGCTGAGGCGGACCCTTGGCCTCAAGCCCCGCCCGACGCAGAAGTTCCCTGGGATCCATCCCTCTCCAACAAATGGTCAAGAAAGGCCCGGACGCCCGCCTCAATGGTCCAGTAGGCCTCGAGGCAGTCCTGCAGGTCCCCGTAGTAGGGGTCGGGCACCTCTCCCCCGCCCAGGTGGTCCAGGAGGAGGCGCACCTTCCCCCTGGCCTCGGGGAACCGCCTCAAGACCTCGGCCAGGTTCTCCCGGTCCATCACCAGGATGTGGTCGTAGCGCTGGGCATCCTCCCGGGTCATCTGCCGGGCCACATGGGGGAAGTAGGCCCCTTCCCGCTCCAGTACCCGGCGTGCACGGGGATCCATGGGCTCCCCCGCGTGCCAGGCTCCCGTCCCTGCGGAGTCCACCTCAAACCGGGCCTCGAGGCCCCGCTCCCGGATGAGCTTGCGGAAAGCCCCCTCCGCCATGGGGCTTCGGCAGATATTCCCCAGGCAGACAAAGAGCACCCGTATGCGGTCCATGCCTCCCATGATAAATGGGGCCTCAGTAGGGAACCTCCGCCACCACCTCCGTGCCCTTTCCCGGCTCCGAACGCACCAGGAAACGCCCGCCCCGCGCCTCCACCCTTTCGCGCATCTGGGTGAGGCCAAAACCACCAAGCCCTCGGCTCTCTGGGTTTTGGAAGCCTTTCCCGTTGTCCCGCACCACCAGCCTGGCCCCCCGCTCTCCCAAGGGAAGAAGTTCCACCTCCACCCGGTTGGGCTTGCCGTGCTTAGCGGCGTTGGTGAGGGCCTCTTGGAGAACCCGGAAAAGGACCAGCTCGCTCGCCTGGGAAAGCCCCACCCCCTCTGGCAAGGAAAGCTGCACGCGAAACCCCGCCTGCTCCGCAAAGGCCTGAGCGTAGCGGCGCACCGACTCCAGGAAGCCGTACCGCTCCAGGTCTATAGGTCTTAGGGCGAAGATGCTTCTCCGCACCTCCCGGATCTGGGCCCTGAGGGTTTCCTTCACCTCGTGCAAAGCCTTCAGGGCCGCTTCCTGGTCCTTAGGCAAAAGCCTCTCCGCCAAGTCCAGCTTTAAGGCCATGAAGGCCAGGCTTTGGGCAATACCATCGTGGATCTCCCGAGCGATGCGGGTGCGCTCCTCGTTGATGGCCAGTTCCTCAGCCCGCAGGTAAGCCTGGGCGTTGCGCACCGCCAAGGCCACCTGGGAGGCCAGGAAGGAAAGGAAAGGGATACGCCGGGAGAGGTCCTTGCCCTTCAACACCAAGACCCCCACCGTTTCCCGCGCCTTCAGGGGCAGGGCCAGGATGCCGTCGTCCACAAACACCGGGCCCTCGAGGCTTCCCCTCCAAACCCCATCCGGGAGGAAGGGATGGGGGGGCAGGGCTAGCCCCCGCACCACCCGGGGCACCAGGAAGCCTTCCTCATCCAGAAGGAGAACCCCACCCCCCTCCGCCTCAGCCCAAGCCTGGATGCGCCCCAAAAGGCCCTCCAGGAGCCGGTCCAGGTTGGCCTCGGCCTTAAGGGCCTGGTCCACCTCAAAGAGGGTGAGGCGGTCCCGGCTACGGGCCACCACCGATTGCAGGGCCCCCGCCACCTCATGGGCCAGCACCTCCAAAAACACCCTTTCCGGCTCCGGAGGGCAGGCCTCCAGGTATCCCCTTAAACCCGGAAGCTCCACCCGTACCCCACCGCATTCCTCTCCAGCATGGACCCCCTCGGCCTCGAGGGCCACGGGATACCCCAGCGTTTCCCCCAAAGCCTGGGCGATCCGGGAGACCGCTTCCTCCAGGTTCTCGCTCTCCAAAGCCTCCCGAAACACCCTCCCCGCCGCTAAAAGGCGGCGGTTTGCCTCCTCCAAGGCCCTTTCCGCCCGCACCTTCTCCAGGGTTTCCTGGGCAATCCACTCCAGCACCGCATAGGTGACCAAGGGGCCCACCAGGCCGTAGAAGCCTAGCCGTAACCACAAGAGGCTATCCACGTGCCGGTAGGGCAAAAGGGCCAGCTCAAAGGCCACCACCACCGCGGCGATCAGGGGCGGCAAAAGCCGCTGGGCCAAGCGCACCAATCGGTAGAGGCTGTGGCTAGCCATCCTTTTCCTTCGTACCCTCCTTTTTCCGGGAGGAGGCTACCGCATACCGGCTTTGGTGCAGAAGCCCCCTAAGAAGTTGCACCTCGCCTGGGGAAAGCCGGGCCTTGTGAAAGATGCGGCGCAAGCGCCGCATGGCGTAAGGGTGGCGGTGCTGGTCGGTGAAGCCGATTTCCAGCACATACCGCCCCAGGTCCGCAAAAAATCCCTCCAGGGCCGTCAGGTCCGCCAGCTCCTCCTTGAAGGCCAAAGCGCCCTCCTGCACCCAGGCCTGGTAAAGCTCGTAGGCGAAGACCACCACCGCTTGGGCCAGATTCAGGGAAGGTTGCTCGGGGGCGGTGGGGATGGTGCCGATGAGGTGAGCCAGGTCCAACTCCTCGTTGGTGAGGCCAAAGGTTTCCCGACCGAAGACCAAGGCCACCTCCCCCTCCACAGAGAGCACGTGAACGGGCACCTCCTTAGCCGTTACCACCGGGGCCGGGTACAGTTCCCGGGGCCTTCCCGTGGTGGCCACCACAAAACTCACCCCCTCGAGGGCCTCCCTAAGGCTTTCCACCGCCACCGCCCGGTCCAGCACCTCCTCGGCATGCACCGCCAGCCAGTAGGCCTCCCGGGCCCAAGGAGGGCCTACCCGGGGGCCTGGGTTCACCAAGTAGAGGCGAGAAAGGCCAAAGTTGCGCATGGCCCGGGCCACGGCCCCCACGTTCATGGGCTCCTGGGGTTCTACCAAGACGATGCGAACACGTTCCAGCACGGCTTCCTCCTCGAGATCCTCACTGCCCGGGTGGAAAGGCAGGAAAACCTTCCTGGCTAGAATCCGGGGGGTGGGAATCCGGGGGGTGGTCCGCAGGGCTCACCCCAGCCGGGACAGAAGGTGCTGGGGAAGCGCCCTGGGAACGTTCCTCCCCTTCCCGCAAGGAAGGCGTTAGGACCGGCACGGGCACCTTCCCCTCAGGAAACCAGGCCTTCACCCCCTGCGGGGAGGGCTGGCCCGAAAGTAGGTCCACCTCTACCTGCACCAGGCCCGCTGGTGGGGGGAAATCCCCTCCTGGACGTCCCCTCAAGGCCGCAGCCACAAACTCCCGCCAAATGGGGGGGTTGACCACGGAGCTGGAAGGCTCCCTCCCCCCCATGCGCAGGGGCTTGTTATCGTCGCGGCCCACCCAGACCACCGCAGAAAGCCCCCGGGTCACCCCAGCAAACCAGAGGTCGCGGGCCTCGTTGGTGGTCCCCGTCTTCCCCCCCACCACCCGGCCGGGGATACGGGCCCCCTTGGCCAGGCCCTTCTCTCCCAGGTCGTAAACGTATCCCTTCAAGAGGTCCCACCCTTGGTAGGCCACCTGGGGGTCAAAAAGGCGGCGCCGCTCCGGAAAGGCTTGGTAAAGCACCTGCCCCTGGGCGTCCTCCACCCGCTTCACGTAGATTGGGGTCACCCGATACCCTCCGTTGGCGAAGGCGGCGTAGGCCGCGGCCAGGTCCACCGGGGTGATGGAGGCGCCCCCGATGGCTATGGCCAGGGTGGGGTACTTGACGGCAAACCCCGCCTGGGAAAGCTTCCTGGCCACCTTCTCCACCCCAATGGCCTGGGCGGTATAGATGGCGGGCAGGTTGAGGGAGAGGTCCAGGGCATAGCGCACCGTAACCTCCCGGTTAAGGAAGGTACCGGAGAAGTTCTTGGGCCGCCATACCCCTCCCTTCTGGCTGGGGTCGGGAAACTCCAGGGGGCGGTCGGGAACCAAGCTGGCCTGGGTCCAACCCTCTTCAAAGGCGGTGGCGTAGACAAAGGGTTTCACCGCACTCCCTGGGTTGCGCAGGGCCCGGGTGGCCCGGTTGTACTCGTCCCCTTCCCGCCGCACTCCCCCTACCAGGGCCAGAACCTCCCCCGTTTCGGGGTCCAGTCCCACGATGGCCAGCTCCGCCCCCTCCGGCAACCTGGCCCCCTTGGCGGCAGCCTCCGCCGCCCGTTGCATGGCTGGGTCCAAGGTGGTGTACACCTTCAGCCCCCCCTCGCTGTAGACCTTTTCCTTCCCGAAACGGGCCTCGAGGAACCGGCGCACCTCCAGGACGAAATGCGGGGCCATGCGGTAGTCCAGTTGCCGCAGGATACGGGCCTCAGGATCCACAAGCCTCGCCTCCAAGAGGTTCCCTTCGCCGTCGTAGCGCACCTCCCAGCCCTTGGGAGCAAGGGGTTCCCACCAGGCGGCCTTGGCCACTTCCGGGCTTATCCAGCCCTCGGCCACCATCTGGTCCAAAAGCAGGCGCATCCTCTGCCGCACCCCTTTAAAGTCCTGATAGCGGGCGTTGGGAGCCGGGATCAAGGAGGCGAGGTAAAGCCCTTCCGCCAGGGTAAGGGCCGCGGGATCCTTACCAAAATACGCTTCCGCTGCCCCCTTGATGCCCACGGCATTGCCACCCCAGGGCACCACATTCAAGTACATCTCCAGGATCTCCTCCTTGGTGTAGCGCCTCTCCAGCTCCAAGGCCAAGGCCCATTCCTTGAACTTACGCTCCAGGGAGCGAGCCTGGGCCAACTCCTTGAGGAGGGTGTTCTTGATGACCTGCGTGGTAATGGTGCTTCCGCCTTGGAGATCGCCCCGGAGGATGGCATAAAGCGCCCCCAAAAGGCGGACCGGATCCACGCCGTAATGCTGGAAGTAGCGGCGGTCCTCCGAGAAAACGATGGCCGCCACCGCCGCCGGGGATACCTCAGCAAGCCGCACCAGACTGCGGCGAATGGCCCGCCCTTCCTCCACGCTGGCGATCTGGGCCAAGGGCGTACCATCCCGGGCATAGAGGGTGGAGGTGGCGGTCAGGCGAAGCCGGTCAAACTGGGAGAGATCTGGAAGATCCCGGGTGTAGGCATAGGCCAGATAGCCTAACGCTAGGACCGCCCCCACAAGAAGGCCAGACAAAGAGAAGATAAGGAAGCGGAACACCCGCACGGCCTCCAGTTTACACGGACTTAGCTGGACCTAAGCCCAAAAAGCGGAAGAGCCTATCCCGGTTAAGGGGCTTTTCTATGGCCGTTACCCGGACCACTTCAGCGGTGGTCCTGAGCTTCTCGCTGGGCTCTATGAGCACCGCCAAGGGAATCTCCTTAAGCCTACGCACGTGCCGGATGCGGGCAGCCACGGCGAAGGGATCCAGGTCCAGGTCCTGATCCAGAAGGATATACCTAGGGGTGTGCTCCACAAGCCAGAACATTCCCTCCCGGGCCAGGTCGAAGTGGCGTAGGGAAATGCCCTGTTCCGAAAGGACCAGGTCCACATAGGCCCGCAAGGCCTCGTTGCGGCTTAATAGAAGTAGGCCTGGGAAATCCACCGCCACCAGGCCAGTTTATCCTTAGGGTGCAAAAACGACGTGAAAAATGGCTGGGGCGCGTGGACTCGAACCACGACCGGCGGATCCAAAGTCCGCTGTCCTGCCATTAGACGACGCCCCAGCATTCAGGCGCTTGCCCCAAGGGGCAAAGCCACCCAGATTGTAGGGCAAAGGGCCTTTCCCGTCAAACCCCCCTCACACGTTAAAGAGGATGTAGAGGACATCCCCATCCTGCACCAAGTAATCCTTGCCCTCGAGGCGCACCCACCCCCTCTCCTTGGCCCTGGCCCATCCCCCAGCCTCCACCAGCTTGTCCCAGGAAACCACCTCGGCCCGGATGAAGCCCTTTTCCATGTCGGAGTGGATCTCCCCCGCCGCCTCGGGGGCCTTGGTCCCTCGGCGCACCGTCCAGGCCCGCACCTCCTTCTCCCCGGCGGTGAAGAAGGTGATGAGGCCAAGCGCCCTATACCCCGCCTGGGCCAGGCGTTGCAGGCCGCTTTCCCTCAAGCCATAGGCGGCGAGAAGCTCCTGCCCCTCCTCCGGAGAAAGCTCGGCCAGTTCCGCCTCCAGACGGGCCGAGACCACCACCACTTCCGCCCCCTCGGCCATGGCCTTTTCCCGGACCGCCCGGACATGGGGGTTACCCTCACCTTCGGGCAGGTCCTCTTCGCCCACATTGGCCACATAGATCACCGGCTTGGCGGTGAGAAGAGGGGTTTCCCTGAGCAGGCGGCGGAGCTCGGTATCCTCCCCCTCCTGCCCGTTTCCGAGGAAGGTGCGGGCGGGCTTCCCCTCCTGCAGGTGGGCGTAAAGGGCCTCCGCCACCTCGAGGGCGGGAGCCAGGTCCCGGTTGGCCCGGGCCTCCTTCCTCAGCCGTTCAAGGCGCCTTTCCCAGGTGGCGAGGTCAGCCAAAAGGAGCTCGGTTTCCACCACCTCGGCATCCCCCAGGGGATCCACCCGGCCCATCACGTGCACCACATCGGGATCGGGAAAGCACCGAAGCACGTGGGCGATGGCCGCCACCTCGCGGATGTGGGCCAGGAACTGGTTGCCAAGGCCTTCCCCCCTATGGGCACCCTTCACCAACCCGGCGATGTCCACAAACTCCACATGGGTGGGGATCACGGGAGGCATCCTCTCGCCCTTGGCAAACACCCTCTGCAAGGCGTAAAGCCTTGGGTCCTCCAAGGCCACCACCCCCACGTTCTTGTCAATGGTGGCGAAGGGGTAGTTGGCCGCCAAAGCCCTTGCCCGGGTGAGGGCGTTGAAGAGGGTGGATTTGCCCACGTTGGGTAGACCGACGATTCCCACAGCCAGCATCTTGACCTCAAAAAAAGCCCCACCAAGGGGCCTCTTTTCATCCTATCACACCCTTTGCGTATGATGGCAGGGTATGGACCTGGCCGCCCACATTGACCACACCCTTCTGAAGCCCACCGCCACCCCCGAAGAGATCCTAAAGGTGGCGGAAGAAGCCCTGGAATACGGGTTTTTCGGCCTCTGTATCCCCCCGTCCTACGTCCCCTTGGTGCGGGAGCGTTACCCCCATGCCCCCTTTCGCTTGGTAACCGTGGTGGGCTTCCCCTTGGGCTACCAAACCAAGGAGGTCAAGGCCCTCGAGGCGGCCATAGCCTTCGCCCAGGGAGCCCAAGAGGTGGACATGGTGATCCACCTAGGCCGGGCCCTGGCCCAGGACTACGCCTATGTAGAGGAAGAAGTCCGCGCCGTCCGCCAAGCGGTGCCGGGTGCCGTCCTTAAGGTGATTCTGGAAACAGGCCACTTCACCCCCAAGGCTTTAGAAGCCCTAGCCGAGGCCGCCATCCGGGGTGGGGCCGACTTCCTGAAGACCTCCACCGGCTTTGGGCCCCGGGGAGCCAGCCTCGAGGATGTGGAACTCCTGGTAGGAATAGCCCAGGGCCGGGCCCAGGTGAAGGCGGCAGGCGGCATCCGTGACCCGAAGATGGCCCTCAGGCTTCTGGAAGCGGGGGCCACCCGGCTCGGCACCTCCAGCGGGGTAGCCCTGGTGAAAGGGAAAAGTGGGGATGGGTACTAAAAGGCGGCGGCGAAAATCCACCCTGGCCGGGCTTCCGGGGTACGTGCTCCTCCTGGTCATTCTCCTCCTTTGGCTTTTCCAGGAGCTCCGCCCAGGCCCGGTTTCCTCCCCCGCCCAGGCGGAACGGGGGGGGGTTGAGGTCTATTTCATGCCCCAGGAGGGGGAGGCCGCCAAGGCCCGCCTCATAGCCCTCATAACCGGGGCCAAGGAAAGCCTGGAGGGCGCCTTTTACGAGTTTCGCGACCTGGAGATCGCCAGGGCCCTCCTGCGGGCCAAGGAGCGAGGGGTAAGGATCAGGGTGTACGGGGAAAGCGATTACCGAAGCGATTTTCGCCGCTACCTGGTGGGAGCCGCCTTGGGCCAACAGGGGGAAACTCCCAGGGTGCCCCAGGAGGCCCTGGGGCAACGGGTTAAGCCCCTATCCTTGGATTGCGAAGAGATCGCAGGCATTCCCGTCTGCTTTGACGAACGGGAGGGCTTCATGCACCATAAGTTCCTGGTGGTGGACGGCAAGGCGGTCTGGACTGGGAGCACCAACATGACCTGGAACGCCTTCGCCCGCAACAACGAGAATGGCCTTCTCCTTCCGTCCCCCACCCTGGCCCAGGGATACGCCAAGGAGTTCCAAGCCCTTTTTGGCGGCAACAAGGAGGGCTTGGGAGAGCCCGTGGCCTTCGCCCTTACGGACGAAAACCTCTCCCTGGAGGGCACCGCCTATTTCAGCCCAAGAGGGGGTCCATTGGCGCGGGGAGCCCTCCTGGAAAGGCTAAAAGCGGCCAGGGAAGAGATTCTGGTGGCGGCCTTTGTCCTCACGGACCAGGAGGTGGTGAGGGCCTTGGTCCAGGCCCAGAGGAGAGGGGTGGGGGTGCAGGTCCTCCTGGAAACCCGCAACCTCCGGGATAGCCGGGAAGACGACCTCCTCCGGGCCGGGGTAGCGGTGCGCAAGGATGGCAACCCTTACACCCTGCACCACAAGGTAATGGTGATAGACGGCACCTGGGTGGTCACGGGAAGCTACAACTTCACCGCCAGGGCCTGGCAGGTAAACAACGAAAATCTCCTCATCCTGAAAAGCCCCTCCCTGGCCGAGCGATACCGGCAGGAGTTCTTGAGGCTATGGCAGGAAGGAACGCCCCTTTAGTGCTCACCCTAGCCTCGGGTAGTCCGAGGCGTAGGGCCCTCCTCGAGGCCCTGGGCTTCCCTTTAAGGGTGGTCCCCCCTGGGGTGGAAGAGGAAGGGGAAAGCCTTCCCCTAGACCCCAAGGAGCTGGCCCTGGCCCTGGCCCGGCGCAAGGGGGAAGAGGTGCCAGGGGAGTGGGTACTGGCTGCGGATACCGTGGTGGACCTGGACGGCCGGGTGCTCGGCAAACCCAAGGATCGGGCGGAAAACCACCTCTTCCTCCGCCTCCTTTCCGGCAGAACCCACCGGGTCCACACCGCCATCTACCTGCGTACCCCAGGCGACCTGGTGGCGGAGGTGCACACCACCCAGGTTCGCTTCCGCAGGCTTTCCGAAGAGGAGATCGCCTGGTACGTGCAGAGCGGCGAGGGCCTGGACAAGGCGGGGGGCTACGGAGCCCAGGGCTTGGGAATGGCCCTTTTGGAGGGGATCGAGGGGGATTTCTACACGGTGGTGGGCCTGCCTGTGGCCCGGGTTTTTGCTCTTCTTTGGGAGAGGGGGTTTAGGCCGTGAGGGAAGTGGCCCTGCGCCGGGGGCTTTTCCTCCTCCTCTTGGCCTTGGGCCTGGCCATGGCAGCCTTAACGCGCCCCCTTGCTCCCCGCCTGGCCCTAACCCTTTCCCCCCTCACCGCCCCCCTTCCCGCCTTGGGCCACCGCCTAGGGCAGAACCTGCGGGCCGCTCTGACCGCCCTCCTTAACCGCCAAGACCTCTTTGCGGAAAATCGAGCCCTAAAGGCACGGCTGTCCCAACTGGAAAGCGAGAATCGGAGGCTTCGCCTCGAGGTGGCGCGCCTTTCCCGGGCCCTCAAGGTCCAGGCCACCCAGGCCCCCGGGGTGGTGGCGGTGGCCCCAGTGGTGGGGGAGGACCTCTCCGGCCTCTACCGCCGCCTCGTCCTGGGCCTAGGGGAGCGAGACGGACTTCGGGTGGGCATGCCCGTCACCGCCCCTGAGGGGCTTGTGGGCCTGGTGGTGGAAGTTAGCGAAAACCGAGCCCTGGTGCGCACCCTCTTGGATCCGGAAAGTCAGGTGGGGGTAAGGCCGGAGAAGGCTCCAGGCCGGGGGGTGGCCCGGGGAGTCCCTCCAGACCATCTGCTGGCGGAGTTTCCCCCCACGGTGAAGGTGGCCCCTGGGGACTTGCTCCTCACGGGGGCTCCCTTGGGGCTCTTCCCCGACGGCATACCTGTGGGGCGCGTGGAACGTGTGGAGCGCGTCCAGGGTGGCTTGAAGCTTCGGGTCTGGGCCAAACCCCTGGTGGAACTCTCCCTCCTAGAGGAGGTCATAGTACTGAGGCCCTTATGATGGGGATCCTACTCCTGATCACCCTTTTTTTGGCCGGACTCGCGGGAGCCCTTTGGCCCCAAGGGCTGATGGCTCCGGACCTCTTCCTGGTCCTGGCGCTGGCTTACTCCCGTCTTCTCCCCTACTACCTGGGCCTTCCCTGGGCCTTTTTCCTGGGGCTTGTGCAAGACCTCCTGGGATATGGGCTTTTGGGTCTCCATGCGGTAGGGCTTTTAAGCGCCAGCTACGCCTATTATGCCGCGCGCCGCCGCCTGGCTCCGGGGGAGGCTCCTGGGATCCTCTTCTCCTTCATCTGGGCCTTTTTTGCCAAGTGGGCGGGCTACTTCCTGGTGGCCTATTGGCTGCGCCTGGAGCTTCCTCCTTTTTGGCCCCTAGACCTTCTCCTCGAGGGCCTCCTCACCCTTCCCTTGGCCCTCCTGGCGTGGCGCCTCCTGCCGCCTCCCCGACGACCATGACCAGCCGGCTTTATGCCCTCATGTTCTTCCTTCTCCTGGCCTTCGGCCTCCTGGCCTTAAGGGCCTGGCACCTGCAAGTTCTGCAGCATGAGAAGTACGCCCTGCGGAGCCAAGGCAACTACCTGAAGACCGAGGGCATCCCCGCCCCGCGGGGCCGCATCCTGGACCGCAAGGGCCGGGTGATCGCCCAGGACCGGCTGGTGGTGGACCTGGTTTACGAAGGGGGGGAGGTGGCCTTTGCGGAGAGGCTTCTACCCCTTTTAGGCCTGCGGGAGCTTCCCAAGGTAGAGGGTCCCAAGGTCCTGAAAGCAGGGGTGCCCGAATACCTGCTTCCCACCCTGGCAGAGATCACCGCCGGACAGAAAAACCTCAAGCTGGTGGAGCGGATTGAGCGCCACTACCCCAACCCTATCTCGGGGCCCGTCCTCGGGTATGTGCTTCAGGCCAACGCCGAGCAGGTGAAACGGGGATACAGCCCCGACGAGCAGGTGGGCCAAGCGGGCCTCGAGGCGGCCCTCGAGCCTTACCTCAGGGGCAAGCGCGGCCTGAAGGCGGTGGAGGTCAACGTCCGGGGGGAACGCCTCAGGGAAAACATTCTGGAGGAGCCTAGCCCGGGGCAGGACGTGGTCCTGACCCTGGATCTGGACCTGCAAAGGGCTGCGGAAAAGGCCTTGGAAGAGGCCTTGACCGACATCAACGCCGGACGGAGAGCAAAGGGCCTTCCTCCCGCCACCCGGCCCAAGGGGGCCATCGTGGCCGTGAACCCCAAAACAGGGGAGGTCCTGGCCATGGCCAGCGCCCCCTCCTTTGACCCAAGCCTATTCGCCAAGCGGCCGGTGCCGCCCGAAGTGCGCACCCTCTTGACCGACAAGGACCTTCCCCTTCTTAACCGGGCCGTCCAGCCCTACACCCCGGGTTCCATCTTCAAGCTGGCCACCAGCTACGCCCTCTTGGAGGAGGGCTACGTGAGCCCCTCCACCCCGTACCGGTGTAGCCCCTATATCGTCTTTGGCGGCCAGGTGCGCCGCAACTGGGCCACGTGGGACATGGGGCCTATGACCGTGAAAGAGGCCATCGCCTGGAGCTGCAACACCTGGTACTACCAGGCGGTGGCCCAGGACCCCCTAGGGGTGGTGGACCGCCTGGCGGCCAGGGCCAGGCTCCTGGGCCTAGGGGAGGCCACAGGCCTGGAGGTAGCTGAACGGACCGGCCTTCTTCCCACCCGGGCCTGGAAGCGTGAGGCCCTGAAGGAACCCTGGTACCCCGGCGAAACCCTCTCCTTGGCCATTGGCCAGGGGCCCACCCTCACCACCCCAGCCCAGGTGGCCCGCATGCTGTCCACCATCGCCAACTCCGGGCTAAAGCCCAACCTCCATCTGGTCAAGCGCATCGGTCAGGCGGAGACTAGACCCAAGCTTGAGCCGGTACCTGGGCGTTTTTGGGGGATTCTCCAGGACGGATTGCGAAAAACGGTGGAGCAAGGTACGGCCCGCCATGTCCTTGGGAACTTCCCCGTGCCCACTGGTGGCAAAACGGGTACCGCGGAAACCCCAGGCAAGCGGGCAGGCCTGGAACACGCCTGGTATATGGGCTATGGCCCCACCGACCCCACCTCCCCTTATCCCCCACTGGTGGTGGTGGCCTTCTTTGAGAACGGGGGCGAGGGAAGCCGGGTGGCCCTTCCCGCCGTGCGCAAGGTGATGGCCGCTTACTGGCGGGTAGAGGAAGCCCAGGCCAGGTAGAATAACCCCATGCGGCTCCGCGCCACCCCCAAGGCCCTAGCCCTACGCTTGGATGGGGGAGAAACCCCGGAAGAAATCCGAAACCTCAAGCTACTGGAAGACCTTCCCCTCGAGGTGGAGGTGGCCGGGCCTGTGCCTGGGGACGTGCTCCAAGCCTTACTGGAGTTGGGCCGGCCCCTCACCCTAGTCCCTCCCCGAAACCGCCCCCCCGCCGGTACCCTGGTCCTCAGCAAAACCCTTCGCTCCGGAGAACGGGTGGAACACCCCGGCACCGTGGTGGTCCTGGGGGATGTGAACCCAGGAGCCGAGGTGGTGGCGGGGGGGGACGTGATCGTGGTGGGCAAACTGCGGGGTCTGGCCCATGCAGGGGCAGGGGGCGACGCGGAGCGCTTCATCTTTGCCCTGGAACTGGCCGCCAAGCAGGTGCGCATCGGCCCCCACCTGGCCCAAGCCCCGGAGGGCCTTGACACACGGGGCCCCGAGATCGCCCGGGTCCAGGAAGGAACCATCGTGGTGGAGCCGGCTAGAAAGCGATAGTTCCTGTTTCTACCCCGTACCGCTTCAGCACGAGGTAAATGACCCAACCCGATGCGGCTACGTACAGCCAGATGGGCACCAGCACCTTGGCCCAACGCTTGTGCAGAACGAACTCCCCTCTAAAAGCCCGCCAGATCACATAAAGGGCCAAGGGTCCGTTGAGGGCAGCCAGGAGGGTGTGGGTGATGAGGAGAAAGTAGTAAGCACCCCGCCAGGCCTCAGGCCCCCCGTAGGCGGTGGTGCCGTGAAGGGCCCACTTGGCCAGGTAAAAGACCAGGAAAAGAAGGGCCAGGAAGGTGCCCGTAAGCATGGCCCGGTGATGCCAAACCCTCTTCCCCCTTTTGATCAGGGCAACCCCCGCCAGTAGCGCCAACCCCGAGAGGACAATACTCCAAACCGCCAGCAAGCCCAACAGCTCTTTCACGCCCTTTCCTCCCCTAGACGCTCGCCCAGAAGCCGCACGGGCTCCAGCTGCGAGGTGCGCGCATAGCTGTAACCTCTCAAATAATCCTCTTCTTGACCCAAAAGCTGGTAAAGCCTAAGGTAGGCCACCGCCAGAAGCCCATCCCGTTCCCGCCCAGGGGGAAGCCGGTGGAGAAGCCTGGCGATCTCGCGAAACCTGGGAACCTGGCTGGCCTCGAGGGGAGTACCCCTCAAGGCCCGGGCCAGGTCCGCCAAGGTGTCGCCGCTCCGCCCCATAACCCCAAGGAGTGTACCATACCTACCCCTATGGAATGCGCCGGCCCGTACGGTTGCCAGCAGCATCCACCGCCACCAAGAAGGCCCCAGCGGGTACCTCCGCAGAAAAGGCCACCGTGGCCTCCTTGGGAAGGGAAAGGGGACTGTAGCGACCGCCCACCTGAACCACCACCCGGTCCACCTGGACGTTGTCCTCCACCCGTCCGTACACCCGGTACAAGCCGCCTTCCCTCTCCACCCTTTCCACCACGATGCGGGGAGGCGCGGCATCCAACACTAAGGGGACCCGCTTCGCCCCGCGGTTACCTTGGGTATCTTCCGCCTCCAAGAGAAGCTCTACCTTTCCGGAGGCCGGGGCCTGGAGGCGGAAACGGAAATAGACTAGGCGCTTTCCCTTTTCCTCAGAGGAAAGGACCTCCTGCCCGTTCACCCGAACGCTCATCACCCCTGAGGGGTCAAAAGCGTAGCCTTGAGCCCTAATCTCCTTTCCCGGGGCCACCGCCCCACCCAAGGGCTCCACCAACCCCACTTCTGGGGGAACGGTATCGGGCCTAGCGCAAGAGGCTAGGAAGAGGAAAAGAAGGGGGAGAAGCATCCGCATCTCCCCTATCGTAAAGCGCAAAGGCGCTTTAACGCAGGATCACACCCACACGCCCAGCAAAATACGGACCAAAAGCCGCCCCGGGAAGGAGCACATTGGCGCCCAGTTGACCCTCAAAGTAGGGATTAATAGTTGGATCAGGAAGCTGAACCTCCACCCCTACCAAGCCGTGAGGGTAAATGCCAAAGACAGCCCCACCCAGGTAAGCGCTCGCCCCCAAACCGAGCCCATAGTACCAACTCATCGCAAGGCCCGGGGAGCTAGGTAATGGAGTCTTGGCCAAGATGAAAGCAGCATCCCCCGCAACACCAAAGAAACCAAACCCCGCCCCTAAGCGGAGACTAGCGCTCTGGTATTGGAGGCCGAGATACGTAGGATAGCCGGAGTAAAAACCAATACCTGGAGTCTGGGCAAAGCCAAAAGACAAGGCAATAATCCCCAAAAAGCCCCAAAAAACCTTCTTCATTACTACCACCTCCACCTTTAAGATTAGCAAAATAATTTTCAACCGTCAAGTAGTATATAAAGCGTTTATTTTAACATACCCCTCCGTCAGGTCGCACCCCCAGGCCATGCCCTCCCCGTAACCCTCCCCCAGGTCCACCCAGACCTCCACCTCCTCCGCCCGCATGGCCCGGCTTGCAGCCTGACGGTCAAAGGGCAGGGTCCCACCCCCATAGAGGGGAATCCCCTGCACCCGAATCTGCACCCTCGAGGGGTCAAACCGCGCTCCCGAGTTGCCCAAAGCCGCCAGGATGCGGCCCCAGTTGGGGTCGTTACCGTAAAGGGCTGCCTTCCAAAGAGCACTGCCCGCCACCGCCCGGGCCGCCCGCCTGGCCTCCTCCTCCGTGGCCGCCCCCACCACCCGCACGGTCATGAGCTTGGTGGCCCCCTCCCCATCCCGGGCAATCTTCCTGGCCAGCTCCCGGGCCACTCCTTCCAAGGCGGGGGCGAAGGCCTCGAGGGACACCCCACCATAAGCCCCGTTCGCCATCACCAGGGCGAGATCGTTGGTAGAGGTATCCCCGTCCACGGTAACCTGGTTGAAGGTGCGGTCCACAATGCCCCGCCAGATTTCCCTTAAGGCCTCCTGGGGCAAGGCAGCATCCGTCACCAGGAAGGCCAGCATGGTGGCCATGTTGGGGTGGATCATCCCGCTCCCTTTGGCGATACCCACCACCCTGGCGCCTTCCACCTCAGCCTCGGCCACCTTGGCCACCAGGTCGGTGGTGAGGATGGCCTCGGCAAAGGCATCGGCGTAGGGGGTGAGCTCAATCTGGGGTAGACCCGCCTCCACCTTCTCCACGGGAAGGGGAACGCCGATGACCCCAGTGGAAGCCGTCAAGACCTCCTCCACGGAAAGCCCCAAGCGCAGGGCCGCGGCCTCGGCCATGCGCTGGTCGTCCCCAAAACCACGCTCCCCGGTGGCGCAGTTGGCGTTGCCCGCGTTAACCACCACTGCCCGTAAGGGGCCCCCTTGGGCATGAAGGGCCCTGCCCCGATGTATGGAAGGGGCAGCGGCCCGATTCTGCGTGGCCACATAGGCCCAGGAAGCGGGAAGGCCGGACACCAAAAGGGCCAGATCGGGTTTTCCCGAAGGCTTGATGCCCGCCCGGGTGGCCCCTGCGCGGAACCCCAAAGGCAGTCTCACGGCCATATCCCCTCCTTGGGAAGCGCGGTCTCTTCAGGAAAACCCAGCATGAGGTTCAGGTTCTGCACCGCTTGGCCCGCCATACCCTTGACCAGGTTATCCAGGGCGGCAAAGACCAAAATGCGCCCTGTGCGGGCTTCAAAAAGGGGTTTCACATCCACACGGTTGGAGGCATAGGTGCCCTTGGTTTCGGGCAAAGCCTCCCGCAAAACCCGCACAAAAGGCTCCTGGGCGTAGAAATCCTGGTAAAGGTCATCCAAGGTCTTCTGGCTCCAACCCCCCTCCGCCTCCACCTCCGCGGTCACCAGGATGCCCCGGGTCATGGGCACCAGGTGGGGAACAAAGGATAAGCGCACCTCCCCTTTGGGTCCGTGGGTTTTAACCGGGCGCCCCTGGGCCAGAAGGCGGCCCAGGTTCTGCTCCATCTCGGGGATGTGACGGTGGACACCCCCCACCTTATAGGGCTTTAGGTTCTCGTTCACCTCAGCAAAAAACGTTCCTTCCCCTTCCCTACCCGCTCCGGAAACCCCGCTTAGGCCCACGAGAAAGGCTTTCCGTAAAACGCCCTCTTTAGCCAAAGGGGCAAGGGCTAAAGTGGCCGAAGTCACGTAGCAGCCGGGGTTGGCCACCAACCTAGCCCCTCTAAGCTCTTCCCGGTGGAGCTCAGGAAGCCCATAAACTGCTTCCCGGTACAGCCCTGGGCTTTTATGGGGGATTCCGTACCAGGCCTCGTAGACCGCAGGAGGAAGCCGGAAGTCCCCGGAAAGGTCAATCACCCGCTTGCCGGCCTCCAGGGCCCGGGGGGCAATCTCCATGGCTAGGCCATTGGGCAGGGCCAGGAAGACCACCTCCGCCCGTTCCAGCACCTCCTCCTGGGGGGCAAAGGGCCTATCGTCCCATAGCTGGGGCCAGGCGGCGGAAAGGGGCCTTCCCTCCCGCCTCCGGCTTGTGAACCCCACGAGCTCCACCCCTGGATGGGCCTTGAGTAGGCGAAGGAGCTCCCCGCCCCCATACCCCGAGGCTCCCAGGATGCCCACCCTTACCAAAGCGCCCTCCAAGGGATGCCCGCCCCAAGGACCAAAGGCCAAAGCCGAGCCCAATCCCCAAAGGCCAGGGGAAGCTTCAAAAACTTCTCCAACAAGCGGTAAGGCTGCACCATACCCCTAGCTTAACAGGCGGAGGAGGACCGCCTTGGCGGTGTGAAGGCGGTTTTCCGCCTGGTCAAAAACCCGGCTCCGGGGCCCGTGCACCGCCTCCTCCGTGGTCTCCTCCCCGTAATGGGCGGGAAGGCAGTGGAGGAAGATGCCTTCAGGACGGAGGAGCTTCAAGAGCTCCCCGTTGACCTGGAACCCGTTAAAGTCCAAAAGCCGTTTCGCCCGCTCCGCCTCCTGGCCCATGCTGGTCCAGACATCGGTGTAAAGGGCATGGGCACCCGAGGCCGCCTCCCTAGGGTCATGGGTAAACAGGGCCCCTGCCCTTCGCAAAAGATCGGGATCCGGTTCGTAGCCTTTGGGCGTGGCCACCCGCATGCGCAAGCCCACCAGGGGGGCCACCTCCAAAAGAGAGTTCAAGACGTTATTCCCATCCCCCACCCAGGCCACCTCGAGGCCCTCCCAACCCCCAAAGGCCTCCTTTAGGGTGAGGAGGTCCGCCAGGGCCTGTAAGGGATGGACCCGGTCAGAAAGGGCGTTGATCACCGGGATACGGGCGTGGCGGGCCAGTTCCTCCACGGTCTCATGCCGGTAAACCCGGGCCGCAATCCCCTCCACGAAGCGCTCCAAGTTCTTAGCGATGTCCCTTACCGGTTCCCTTTCCCCAATGCCCACCTGCTTCTGGTCCAGGTAGACCGCGTGTCCTCCCAGGTGCAGCATGGCCACCTCGAGGGTGGTTCGGGTACGCAAGGAAGGCTTCTCAAAGAGCAAGGCCAGCACCTTGCCCTTGAGGTTCTCTCCCCGGTAGCGCTCCCGCTTAAGGGTTTCCGCCAAGGTCAAAAGGTCCTCCACTTCCCTTCTGCCGTAGGCCTTGAAGTCCAAAAAGTCCTTGGGCCGGGTGAGGGGATCTCCCGCCATGAGGGTTTTAGGATAGCGCATGAGTGTAAACTTATGCAAGTCCAGGGGAGCCCCGCGGGCCCAGTTGACAGCTCCCCCCTCCCCCCGATAGGATGGCTCCAGCCTCCGAGCCCGGCCAGACCCCTAGGGCCTGCCGGGCCGGGCCAATGGCCCCGGGGTAACGGGGGCAACCCTGTTGCCTGCCGCGGTCGCAAAGGAGGTAACCATGGGTAGACTTACGGTTATCCGGTTTTTGGTGGGTTTGACGGTGGGTATAGGCCTCCTCGGTTTGGGGCCGGTGTGGGCGCAAAGCAAGCAGGTCAGGGTGGTGGCCGCAGCCGACCTGCAGTTTGCCCTCCAGGATATAGCCAAGGCCTTTGAGGCCAAAAACCCCGGGGTAAAGATCAACCTCATCTTCGGCTCCTCGGGAAAGTTCTACACCCAGCTCACCCAGGGCCTCGAGGCCGACCTCTTCTTTTCCGCGGAAAAGGTCTATCCCGAGCTTCTAGAAAAGCAAGGCCTGGCCGAACCGGGAACCCGCAAGCCTTACGCCATCGGGCGTATGGTGATCTGGCTGGACCGTAACCTGAAACTGGAACCGAGCCCCGAGGCCCTCAAGGACCCCCGCATCACCCGGCTGGCCATCGCCAACCCCGTGCATGCCCCCTACGGCCGGGCCGCCATCACCCTGCTGGAGCACTATGGCCTCATCAAGAGGAAGGCCATCACCCTCCCGGAGACCAACAAGCCCTTTTCCCAACTTTCCTGGGACGAGATCCCGTGGGAAACCCTTACCGGCGGGGTGGAGGCCTACTGGGACGCAAGCCCCCTGCGCCAGGGCAAACCTAGCTTTGAGTTCGTCTACGGCGAGAACATCTCCCATACCGCGCAGCTGGCCCTAACCTCCACCCGGGCCGGCATCCTGGCCCTGTCCCTGGCGGTAAACGAAAGCCTCTCCCGCCCCGGGGTCTACTGGCTCTCCCCCTTTGAGAGCCACTTGAGGTTGGAGCAAGCCTACGTCATCCTAAAAGGGAAAGGCCGCCCCGAGGTGTTGGCCTTCTACCGCTTCGTGGGCAGCGAGGAGGCCCGTGCCATCTTCAGGCACTACGGCTTCTTGCTACCGGGGGAAAAGTCTGAATGATGAGCGGCGTGGACCCCTTGTTTTGGATCTCCCTCCGCCTCTCCTTGGAAGTGGCCCTGGCGACTTCCCTCATCCTCCTTCCCATAGGCATTCCCCTGGCCTGGGCCTTGGCCTTTTACCGCCTCCCCATGAAGACTTTTCTGGAGGCCGTCTTCCTCCTCCCCTTGGTTCTGCCTCCCACGGTGCTGGGATTTTACATCCTCGTCTTTTTGGGACCCGAGGGGCCCTGGCATAGGCTTACGGGCTTTACCTGGGCCTTCCACTTTGAGGGCCTGGTCTTCGCCAGCGTCCTCTTCAGCCTGCCCTTCGCCCTCACCGCCTACCGGGAAGCCTTCTTGTCCTTGGACCGGAACCTCTTGGAGGTGGCCCGGACCCTGGGGGCCCCCAGGGCCAAGATCTGGGTTAGGGTAATCCTCCCCTTGGTCTGGCCCGGGGTGCTCTCCGGTTCCCTCCTGGCCTTTGCCCATACCCTGGGGGAGTTCGGGGTGGTCCTCATGGTGGGAGGATCCATCCCCGGCAAAACCCAGATGGTGAGCATCTACCTCTATGACCTGGTCCAGGCCCTGCGCTTTAGGGATGCCGCCACCACTTCCCTAACCTTGCTCCTTCTAAGCCTGGCCATCCTAACTGTGGCCAGATGGCTGGAGGCGAAAGGGAGGACATGGAGGTCCACTACACCATAAAAAAGCCCATTCCCCTCGAGGCCCACTTCCAGATCCGCGGGTTCACCGTACTTTTGGGGGAAAGCGGCACCGGCAAAACCACCCTGCTCAAGGCCCTGGCTGGCCTGGTACCCGCAAAAGGCACCCCCTTTGCGGGCCTGCCTCCAGAAAGGCGTCCCGTGGGCTACCTTCCCCAAGAGCTGGCCCTTTTCCCCCACATGACCGCCTGGGAAAACGTGGCCTTCCCCCTTAAGGGGGAAAACCGGAAAAAAATGGCCCTGGCCCTCTTGGAGCGGGTAGGCCTCCTGGACCACGCCCACAAGCGGCCCAACCAGCTTTCCGGAGGGCAAAAGCAGCGGGTGGCCCTGGCCCGGGCCCTGGCCCGAAACCCAGAACTCCTTCTCCTGGACGAACCCACCAGCGCCCTGGACCTCCTCACCAAGGACCTGGTCATGGGAGAGCTAGTAGACCTTATCCGCAGGGAGGGGATTCCCACCCTGGCTGTAACCCACGATCCCGCCTTGGCCCGCATGGCCGACTGGCTTTTAGTGATGGGACGGGGAAGGATCCTCCAAGAAGGCCCCCCCGAGGAAGTCCTGGCCTCCCCCAAGGAGGTGGAGGTGGCCCGGCTATTAGGCTACGAGAACCTCTTCCCCGTGCGCATTGGGGAAGAAGGGGTCTGGCTCGGCCAGGTCCACCTCCACCTACCCCTTCCCCCCTGGGCCCGCCCAGGGCAAGAGGCCTGGCTGGGGGTGCGGGCGGAGGAGGTGATCGTGGTGCGGGAAGACCGCCCCCCTCCGTCCCACAACGTGCTGGAAGGCATCCTAGAGAGCCTGCACCCCGAAGGCCTGGCGTACCGGGGGCGCTTCCTGGGACCCGTGGCCCTGAGCCTCCTCCTGCCCCGGCACGTGCAGGAAAGGCTTCGCCTGCACCCCGGCCAGCGGCTTCGCGTGGCCCTCAAACCCCGCTACCTGCACCTGATGCCGGGCAAGGCGGAGCAGGTCCCCTAAGGGGAGGCCAAACTTGTTCCTGAGGCCCCTCAGGAAAAAGCGCGCCCGATGGTAAGGCCAACCCAGGTGCCCGGCCAAAGGTTTCCCTTTCGCCTCCACCCCCTTTCCCAGGGCCAAGAGGACTTCCCTTTCCCCCGGGAGAAGCCTCAAGCCCGCCCTGCCCCTTAACCCCTGGACCAGGGATTGGGGATCGTCCCGATGGGTCAAAAAGGCAAAGTTCAGGGGATCGTAGGCCCTAAGCCCCCAAGGGGTGGACCACACCACCACCTCCCCCTTCTCCAACTGGTCTAAACCGGCTAGGGCCAGGCCCTGGCCTTGCCTCCAACCCACCTTCCAGCCTCCTTTACTCAAGGCCCTGTAAACCAAAGCGTAAAGGTACAAGCTATCCGTATACACCACCGCTTCCAAGGTCCACCCTCCTTTCGCCCAAAAGCCCTTTCGCCCCACGCTGGGGAAAACCCTAGTTCTGGGCAAAAGGGGGGGACCGGGGAGAAAAAGCCTTTCCCTTGGGTTCGGGGTAACCGGGCTCGGGAGCAACCCGAGCCCGCAATACCTGCACCAGGGTAGGGGGCGCCACCTCCCCTACAGGAGGCGAGCCCGGAGCCACCTGCAGGCCGCAAAAGAGGGAGTGATCCACCTCCCTCTCCCCACCCGGAGCCTGGCATAGGTCGGCCCTGAGCCCGGGGTTTTGCACCTGCATGAGGTACATCTGCAGGGCCACCCCGGTGGAGGCGGTGAGGGTAAGGGAGAGGTAGAGAAAAACAGCCAGGGTCCGCCCCAAGCCCTTTGCGGCCATGGCCCCAATATACAAAAGGTTGCGGTAGAGTGTAAAGGTATGGCGGTTCGCGGCGCCAAGGACCTGTTCGGCAAGGAGCTTAGGCTACACCAGCACATCGTGGCCACCGCCCGCCGGGTGTTGGAGGCGGCGGGGGCCTTGGAGTTCATCACCCCCGTGTTTGAGGAAACCCAGGTCTTTGAAAAGGGGGTGGGGATCTCCACCGACATCGTCCGAAAGGAGATGTTCACCTTCCAGGACCGGGGCGGGCGCTCCCTGACCCTACGCCCTGAGGGCACCGCGGCCATGGTGCGGGCCTATCTGGAGCACGGGATGAAGGTCTGGCCCCAGCCGGTAAGGCTTTGGATGGCGGGGCCCATGTTCCGGGCGGAAAGACCCCAGAAAGGGCGCTACCGCCAGTTCCACCAGGTGAGCTACGAGGCTTTAGGTTCGGAAAGCCCCATCCTGGATGCGGAAGCCATCGTCCTCCTCTACGAGATCCTGAAGGAGCTCAGCCTAAGGCGCCTCAGCCTAAAGCTCTCCTCCGTGGGGGACCCGAAGGACCGGGCCCGCTACAACGCCTACCTGAGGGAGGTGCTCAGCCCTTACCAGGAAGAGCTTTCCCCCGACTCCCAAGAGCGCCTGGAGCTCAACCCCATGCGCATCCTAGACTCAAAAAGCGAGAAGGACCAGGCCCTTTTGCGGGAGCTTAAGGTAAAGCCCATGCTGGACTTCCTCGGGGAAGCCGCCCGGGAGCACCTAAAGGAGGTGGAGCGCCACCTGGAAAGGCTCTCCGTGCCCTACGAGCTGGACCCCACCCTGGTGCGGGGCCTGGACTACTACGTGCGCACCGCCTTTGAGGTGCACCACGCCGAGATTGGGGCCCAATCAGCCCTAGGGGGTGGGGGGCGTTACGACGGGCTTTCCGAGCTTCTGGGTGGCCCCAGGGTTCCCGGGGTAGGGTTCGCCTTCGGGGTGGAGCGGGTGGCCCTGGCCCTCGAGGCCGAGGGCCTGGGCGTTGCCGAGGAAAAGGGTCCCGATGTTTACCTTATCCCCCTCACGGAAGAGGCGGTATCCGAGGCCTTTTATCTGGCGGAGGCCTTGAGGCCCCGCATCCGGGCGGAGTACGCCCTTAGTCCCAAGAAGCCCGGCAAAGGCGTGGAGGAAGCCCTGAAGCGGAACGCGGCCTTCGTGGGCTTCTTGGGAGAGGATGAGCTAAAGACCGGTGAGGTCACCCTGAAGCGCCTGGCCACCGGGGAACAGGTGCGCCTTCCCCAAAGGGAGGCCCTGGGTTTCCTCCTTTCCGCCCTGGCCTGAGCATCCGTTAAGATTTGGGGGATTATGCGCCGCACCCACTTCGCCGGAAGCCTCAGGGAAGAGCACGTGGGGGAGGAGGTGGTCCTCGAGGGGTGGGTGAACCGCCGCCGGGACCTGGGGGGGCTCATCTTCCTGGACCTCCGCGACCGCGAAGGGCTGGTCCAACTGGTGGCCCACCCGGAAAGCCCCGCTTACCAGGAAGCAGAACGCGTCCGCTCGGAGTGGGTGGTCCGGGTGAAGGGCACCGTGCGCCTGCGCCCCGAGCCCAACCCTCGCCTGCCCACGGGGAAAGTGGAGGTGGAGCTTTCCTCCTTGGAGGTGCTTTCCGAAGCCAAAACTCCTCCCTTTCCCATAGATGCCGGCTGGCGCGGCGAGGAGGAAAAGGAGGTCTCGGAGGAACTCCGCCTAAAATACCGCTACCTGGACCTCCGCAGGAAGAGGATGCAGGAAAACCTGCGCCTACGCCACCGGGTCATCAAGGCCATCTGGGACTTCCTGGACCGGGAAGGCTTCATCCAGGTGGAAACCCCCTTCCTCACCAAGAGCACCCCGGAAGGGGCCCGGGATTTCCTGGTGCCCTATCGGCAGCAACCTGGCCTCTTCTATGCCCTACCCCAATCCCCGCAGCTTTTCAAGCAGATGCTGATGGTGGCGGGCTTTGACCGCTACTTCCAGATCGCCCGCTGCTTCCGGGACGAGGACCTCCGGGCCGACCGCCAACCCGATTTCACCCAGATGGACCTGGAGATGAGTTTTGTGGAGGTGGAGGATATCCTAACGCTTAACGAAAGGCTCATGGCCCACGTGTTCCGCGAAGCCTTGGGGGTGGAGCTTCCCCTTCCCTTTCCCCGCCTCGCCTACCAGGAGGCCCTGGAGCGCTTTGGCTCCGATAAGCCCGACACCCGCTTTGGCCTAGAGCTCCAGGAAGTGGGGCACCTCTTCCGGGAAAGCGCCTTTCAGGTTTTCCGGGAGGCGGAAAGGGTAAAGGCCCTGGCGGTGCCCAAGGCCCTCTCCCGAAAGGAGATCGCCGACCTGGAGGAGTTGGCCAAGCGCCACGGGGCCAAGGGACTGGCCTTTGCCAGGGTGGAGGAGGGGGGATTGGCAGGCGGGATCGCCAAGTTTTTGGAACCCGTACAGCACCATCTCCTGGAGACCACGAAAGCCGGCCCGGGGGAAACCCTCCTCTTCCTGGCGGGGCCCGCCAAGGTGGCAGCCAATGCCATGGGGCAGGTGCGGCTTAGGCTGGCGGAGCTCTTGAACCTCTCCCGGGAAGGCTTCCGCTTCCTCTGGGTGGTGGACTTCCCCCTCTTGGAGTGGGACGAGGAAGCGGGCCGCTACACCTACATGCACCATCCCTTCACCCACCCCCACCCCCAGGACCTCCCCCTCTTGGACACCGACCCCGGGAAGGTGCGGGCCCTGGCCTACGACCTGGTGCTGAACGGGGTGGAGGTGGGCGGCGGCTCCATCCGCATCCATGACCCCCAGCTGCAGGCCAAGATGTTCCGCATCCTGGGCATCGGAGAGGAGGAGCAGCAGGAAAAGTTTGGCTTCTTCCTCGAGGCCCTCCGCTACGGCGCCCCACCCCACGGGGGCATCGCCTGGGGCCTAGACCGCCTCCTTGCCCTCATGACCGCAAGCCCCTCCATCCGGGAGGTCATCGCCTTCCCCAAGAACAAGGAGGGGAAGGACCCCCTCACCGGGGCCCCAAGCCCTGTGTCCGAGGAGCAGCTTCGCGAACTGGGTCTTATGGTGATCGCCCATGGCTAGGATTCCCTACGTGATCGTGGACGCCTTCGCTTCCACCCCGGGAGCCGGGAACCGGGTGGCCCTCGTTTTGGATGCCAGGGGGATGGGCCTGGAGGAAATGCAAAGCCTTGCCCGGCGCCTGGGCGAGCCGGAAACCGCCTTTGTCACGGAAAAACAAGGCACCCTTTTTTCCGTGCGCTTCTTCACCCCTACAGGGGAGGTGGAGTTCTCCGGCCATGCCGCCTTGGCCCTGGGCCTGACCCTGGTGCGCCTGGGCCTGGCCCCGGAAGGCACCGAACGGCTCTACCTTCACACCCCCACGGAGGCCCTGCCGGTGGAGATCCTCTATGAGGCCGGGGAGCCCAAGAAAGCCTTGGTGCGGGGCCCTGCCCCCAGGTTCCGCGACCTCCCTCCCTACCAGGCCTTGAAGGAGGTCCTCGAGGCCCTGGGTTCCGACGAGCGCTACCTGCACCGGGGCCTGCCCTACGGCATCGCCTACACCGGGCTTTGGAGCCTCTTTGTCCCCCTGATCGCCCCCGGGGTAGTGGACGCCCTGGAGCCGGAGATGGCGGCCCTGACAACGGTTTCCCGGAAGCTAGAAGTGGCCACGGTGCACGCCTACGCTCCCATGGGGCCAAGGAGCTTCTACGCCCGGGACTTCGCCCCCCTCTTGGGCATCCCCGAGGACCCGGTAACGGGCTCCGCCAACGCCGCCTTGGGGGCCCTGTTGGCCCGGGCTGGGGTGGTGCCCCGGAGGGAGGGACGGGTGGTCCTCACCATCTACCAAGGCCACCGCCTGGGTAACCCCGGGGTGGTGGAGGTGGTGGTGGAGTATAGCCCCACCGGCCAGCCCTATGGGGTCCAGATCGGTGGGGAAGCGGTCCAGGTCTTTGCTGGGGAACTCTGATGGTGGGGTTGGTCTTCATAGATGTGGACGGCACCCTGGTGGGTAGGGACGGAGTCCCAGATTGCGTCTGGCCCGCGGCAGAAGCCCTTAGGAACCAGGGGGTACGGCTTAGCCTCATCACCGGCCGGCCGGGTCGGGGCCACGCCCTGGCTTACGCCCGCAGGCTGGACCCCACGGGCCTGCACGTGTTTGAGTCGGGGGCGGTGGTCCTGGCTTTTTCCCGGGATCCCCACTCCCCGCCCATCCAACCCCTCCTGGTGGAGGCCTTACCCCATGAGGCCACCCGGGAAGCGGTTCGGCTGGCCCGCAGGCTCGAGCTTCCCCTGGAAGGCTACACCGCCGATGGAGGATTCTTCGTGGAGGAAGCAAACCCCCTCCTAGAGGCCCACCAGGAACTCCTGGGCGTGGCCGCCGAAGAAGCGGACCTCCTCGCGCTTGCAAGCCCTCTGGTCCGCCTTCAGGTGCTGGGCGAAACCCAAGCCCCTTTGGGGCTTTTTCTGCAGGCCCTACCCCAGGAACTCCAGGCCCATGTGGCGGAAAGCCCCCGGATGCCTGGGGTGCGCTTCGTTTCCCTCACCAAACGGGGGGTGAGCAAGCTCACCGCCGCCCGCTTTGTGGCGGAAAGCTACGGCCTTACCCTGGCCCAGTCCGCCATGGTGGGGGATGGGGAAAATGACCTGGAGCTCATCCAAGGGGTGGGCCTGGGCATCGCCATGGGGAACGCCTCCCCCAGGGTCAAGGCCGCGGCCAAGCGGGTGGTGGCCCGGGTGGAGGATTGCGGCCTAGAGGAGGCCCTTTCCAGCCTTTTAACCAGGCAAACGCCTTAGGGGAACGGCCTGAACCGCATCCAGGTGACCCGGCCTTCCCGGTAAACCCCAATCCCCTCCACCCATCCTGGCGCCAGGCCGGGAGGAGGGGGCCGAAGCCCTGAGGGCAAGGCCAGGAAACGCTGCCCATCCCAGTACGCCACCAGCACCACACTGGCCCCCTCCGGGGCGGCCCTCAAGGCCAAGGTCCTCACGGTACCCCCATCCTCCACCGTCCAAAGCTCCAGCGCCCGATAGCTCCCCTGATCCACGGCCGCTCCCGGTCCCCGGTAATAAGCGAAGCGGGCCGGGGCCACGATCTTTAGTTGCTGTAGGCGAAACCCTTTGCCTTCCCAGCTTCCTTCCACCTCCACCGCCATCCCCGGAATCAAAAGCGCCATCCAAGGGGAAGAACCCAGGAGTGGCACCCCGCCCACCAGCAGGGTTTGGCCATCGCTCCAGGTGACCTGACCATAAAAGCGCTGCGGGGCCTGGTCGGAAGGGGAGGGGGTACCGGGTAGGGGAAGAGAAGGCGGGCGGGGGGGAAGCACAGGGGGAAGGGGCAGGGGAGGCAGCTCTAAAGCCAACCCCCACCCTAAGAACCAAAGCACCACCGCCCAACCCTTTACGGAGCGCCCTTGGGCAACCATATATCCACCTGCCAACCAGGCTGGGTGTTTCCCCACCGGACCCTGCCCCCCAGCCGCTCCACCGTCTGACGCACCAAGGCCAAGCCCAAACCCGAACCGGGGGAGGAAGGTTCCTTTTGAAAAGGGCTACCCAGCGCGGGTATCCGGGCCTCTGGCACCCCGGGGCCGTGGTCCCGCACGCTGAGGACCACCCACTCCCCCTCCTCCCATAACCCCACCTCCACCGGAGGGCAGCCGTGGCGAAACGCGTTTGCCAACAGGTTTGCCACCACCTGGCGCAGGAGTTCGGGAGGTCCCCAGACCTCTCCCTCCGTCTCCACCCGGAAGACCGGGCGCGGCCATTCCCGACCAAGCTCCTCCAGGAGGGTCCTCAGCCGAACGGGCTCCCGGGTCATCTCGCCCCGCGCCAACGCCAGCAGGTCCCGCAAAAGGCCCTCGAGGCGGGCAATCTGCGCCTTCAGACGGGGGAGAGCCCGCTCTTGGGACACCAGACCTTGCTCCAAAGCCTCCAGCTGGCTGCGCAGGGCCGCCACGGGCGTCCTCAGCTCGTGCGCCGCGTGGCGGGTAAACGCCCGCTCCCTTTCCAAAAAACCCCTCACCGCCTCCACCATGCGGTTAAAACTCCACGCCAAGGTGGCAAGCTCATCCTCCCCTGCAGGAATCGGCACGGGCTCTGGAAAGCGCTCCCGGGAAAGGGCCTCTGTGGCCCGGGCCAACTCTCCAAGGGGACGGAGCAGGCTCTTCAAGAGGGCAAAGGTAAGGCCTAAGGCCAAGGCTAAGGCTAAGGGAAAGGCCAAAATGCTCGCTCCTAGCGCGTACCCTAAGCTGGGAACAGGAAGGGCCACCTCCAAGGCGTACCCCTGCGGCAAGGCCCAGGCTCGGCTTATCCAACCGCTCTCCGTTCGGTATTCCCCCAAGGGGGAAGCAACCGGGAAGGGACCGCCATAGCTGAGGTATATCCGACCTTCCCTGGTAACCCGCGCCCTGCCCCCCGAAAAGGGCAGGAGAAGGTTATAACCCTCCGCTTTAAGGGTAGGTAAAGGCCCCGTAAAGTCTAAAGCCTGATAGAGGCTTTGGGCAAAGAGGAGGAGCTCCCTTTGGGCCACCGCTTCCGAGGTGCGCAGCAAAGCCCAATACCCCAGGCCCAGCTGGGCCAGAGCCGAAACCCCCACCGCCAACCCTACCCCCAGCAGCAACCTACTGCGAAAGCCCCAGACCATACCCTCCTGCCCCCGTACGCACCACTTTTGGAGAGAGCTTCCGCCGAAGGCGGTGAACGTAGATCCGGACCATTCTCACCGCGGTATCACGCCCCGGAAATAGACGGTCCGCCAACTCCTCGGGGGCAAAAAGACGATCGGGATTCAGGCATAGGGTCTCCAACAGGGCGAACTCCTTTACCGTAAGGCTAACCTCCCTCCCCTTCCAGTAGGCCTTCCGCGCCAGGAAATCCACCTTGAGATCCCCGCGCTGCCAACCCCCTCCTTTGTGCTGGGCCTCCCGGCGAAGAAGGGCCCGAACCCGAGCCAGAAGCTCCTCCAGGGCGAAGGGTTTGACCAGGTAATCATCCCCTCCCAGGTTCAACCCGGCCACCCGGTCCTCCAGGGAATCCCTGGCTGTCAGAAAGAGGATGGGACCGGAATACCCCCCCTCACGCACCTGTTGGGCAAACCGGAACCCCGCATCCTCCCCCTCGGGCAACATCACATCCAGGATCAACATGGCGGGTTCGGCCGCCAAAAACTCCTCCCAGGCAGCCTCCTGGTTGCCGGCCCACACCGCCTCATATCCATGCCGGGATAAAAAGAGGGTTACAGGCTCGGCAATGTCCAGCTCGTCCTCCACCACCAGGATGCGCACGCCTTTCCCATTCCAAAACCCGGCCCCCCTCGAGGTCAAGGGGGGCCGGGACAACCTGTTTACCTGCCCCCGCCAATGCCAATCCCGATCCTCAGATGCACCCCTCCCTGGCCGCGCCCCTCAGCCCCATTTGCTCCCTCTCCCTGGGAGACTCCTCCCACCTGAGCCTCGTGGGCCACCTCCAGCAAACCCCTTACCCGACCGTCGACGTTAACGCTGACGTCCACCATCGTGCTCCCTGCATGGTAAACCTGAAGGGTGCGCTCCCGCCCGTGGATGATGAGAGTCACCTCGGTTGCCCCCTCAGGGGATACCCGGGCGTTGGGGTTGACCTCCACCAAACCCACCACCCGGCCCTCCTTCCAAAAGACGGCCAAGTCCTTCTTTCCTTCCTGGGCCGCCTGGAGTTCGGCAGCCGCTTTGGCCAACGCCATCATCTGGCCGTTGAGCCAGACCTTGGTCTCCCCGAGGGTCTTGCCCATCCGGGCCACGGTAAAGGTGTACACCTTCCCCTCCAGGTGGAGCTTTACCTCTACCCCTCCTTGGGCCTGAAGCTGGAGGGAAGAAGCCTGCTCCAAGCTTCCCTCGGCTACCAACCGGCCATGCGCATAGACCTCAGCCCAGGCGCCCTGATCCTCCTTAGCGAGGCCCCAAAGACCAAAAGCCGCTGCCAAAAGCCCTAAGAGCCACCGTTTAATCATCTCCTTCACCTCCAAAGCCCAGTGTAGGTGCCCCAGGTAAACACGGGGTAAACGCCCCTAGGCCCCTTAGGATAGATAGGGTATGCGGGTCTTCATCCACGAGATCGCCAAGCACGAGGGCCAGGAGGTGGAGCTTAGGGGCTGGCTCTACCAAAAGCGCTCCAAGGGCAAGATCCACTTCCTCATCCTCCGGGACGGCACCGGCTTCCTCCAGGCCACCCTTTTCCGGGGGGAGGTGCCGGAGGAGGTCTTTGAGCAGGCGGACCACCTACCCCAGGAAACCGCCTTAAGGGTCTTCGGCCTGGTGCGACGGGACGAACGGGCTCCTGGAGGCTTTGAGCTTTCCGTGAGGAGCCTCGAGGTGGTAAGCCTGCCCCAGGGGGAGTACCCCATCGGCCCCAAGGAGCACGGGATTGACTTCCTCATGGACCACCGCCACCTTTGGCTCCGCCACCGCCGCCCCTTTGCGGTGATGCGCATCCGGGACGAGCTGGAAAGGGCCATCCATGACTTCTTCGCCGAGCGGGGTTTTCTGCGCTTTGACGCCCCCATCCTCACCCCCAGTGCGGTGGAGGGCACCACCGAGCTCTTTCAGGTGGACCTCTTTGACGGGGAAAAGGCCTACCTCTCCCAGTCCGGGCAGCTTTATGCCGAGGCCGGGGCTTTGGCCTACGGCAAGGTCTACACCTTTGGCCCCACCTTCCGCGCCGAAAGGAGCAAGACCCGCCGCCACCTCCTGGAGTTTTGGATGGTGGAACCCGAGGTGGCCTTCATGACCCACGAGGAGAACATGGCCTTGCAGGAGGAGCTGGTGAGCCATCTGGTGGGCCGGGTTTTAGAAAGGAGGGCCAAGGAGCTGGAGATGCTTGGGCGGGACCCCAAGGCCCTGGAGCCCGCCGCCGAGGGCCGCTACCCCCACCTCACCTACAAGGAAGCCGTGGCCTTGGTGAGCCGGCTGGCGGAAAAGGACCCCGAGGTACCCCCCCTCCCTTACGGGGAGGACTTCGGGGCCCCCCACGAGGCCGCCATCAGCCGCCAGTTTGACCGGCCCGTCTTCATAGAGCGCTACCCCGCCCGCATCAAGGCCTTCTACATGGAGCCCGACCCAGAGGACCCGGAGCTGGTCCTGAACGACGACCTTCTGGCCCCCGAGGGCTACGGGGAGATCATCGGGGGAAGCCAAAGGATCCACGACCTGGAGCTCTTAAAGGCAAAGATCCGCCAGTTTGGGCTACCCGAAGAAGTCTACGACTGGTACCTGGACCTAAGGCGCTTCGGCAGCGTACCCCACTCGGGTTTCGGGTTGGGCCTGGAGCGCACCGTGGCCTGGATCTCTGGCCTTAGCCACGTGCGGGAGGCCATACCCTTCCCAAGGATGTACACCCGGATGCGGCCCTAGACCACCCCCGAGATCTCCAGGAAGTAGCGGTGAAGCCTGGGGTCCAGCGTGAGCTCGGGATGGAAGGCGCTGGCAAGGATCTTCCCCTGGCGCACCAACACCGGAAGCCCCTTTAGTTCCGAAAGCACCTCCACCCCCTCCCCCAGGTGGCGGAAGGCGGGGGCCCGGATGAAGACCCCGTGAAAGGGCCCCAAGCCCCAAACCTCCAGGTCCTCCTCAAAGCTCTCCACCTGGCGGCCGAAGGCGTTCCGCTCCACGGCCACATCCAGCACGCCTAACCGGGGTTGCTCCGGATAACCCAAAATCTCCCGGGAAAGCCATATGGCCCCAGCACAGGTGCCGAAGACGGCAAGGGAGTCCTCCTCTACCCGCCTTCGCACCTCCTCCTCAATCCCGTACTCCCGGGCCAGCTTGCCGATGGTGGTGGACTCGCCGCCGGGCACGATGAGGGCCTTAACCCCCTCCAGGTGCTCCCTCTTGCGCACCTCCTTGGCCGCGATCCCAAGCCGCTTCAATGCCTCCTTGTGCTCGCGGAAATCCCCCTGTAGGGCCAAAACGCCAACCACGCCCCTCATCCTGGACCTACACCCGGCCCCTGTCAAGGGAAGCCCGCACCAGAGTGAAGCCCAAAAGCCCGGCCAATAAGGAGGCGGCCATCACCCCCACCTTGGCCTGGTCCAAAAGGTCCCCTTCAAAGGCCAGGCCCGCAATGAAGAGGGCCATGGTAAAGCCGATGCCCGCCAACAAACCCACACCCACCATGGACTTTACGTTCACACCCTCGGGCAGGGCGCCCAGACCCAACCGCAAGGCCAGCCAGGAAAAAAGGAAGATGCCCAAGGGCTTTCCCAAAAGAAGGCCCAAGCTTACGCCCCAGGCCACCGGGCCGAGTCCTAACCCTCCCAGGGCAACCCCGGCATTAAAAAGGCAAAAACCGGCAAGACCCCAAAGGCTACCCAGGGATGCAGGGTGTGCTCCAGGCGGTGTAAAGGGCTTTGGGCCTCCTCCACCTCCTCCTCGAGGCCCTCCAGCTCCCCCTCCAGATCCTCCGGATCTTGGGCAGAAGTAGCTCCTTGGAAGGGTCTAGCCCGCCGCAAAGGAATGGCCAAGGCCAGAAGCACCCCAGCCAAGGTGGCGTGGAGGCCGGACTGGAGGACAAAATACCAAAGGGGCAATCCCAGGAGCATGTACGGCCACAGGTACCAGACCCCCATGCGGTTTAGGAGCAGGCCTAGCCCCAAGGTTAGGGCCGCCAAGCCCAGATGTAGGGGTTCTAAGCCCCCCGTGTAAAAGATGGCGATTACCAAGACGGCCCCCAGGTCGTCCACAATGGCCAAAGCAGTGAGAAAAAGCTTTAGGCCCAGAGGTACCCGGGGTACCAAGGCCAACACCCCGAGGGCAAAGGCGATATCGGTGGCCATGGGCACCCCCCAACCCCGGGCCTCGGGCATACTGGGATTGAGCATGAGGTACAGAAGGGCTGGTACCGCCATCCCCCCCAACGCACCCGCCAAGGCAAGCCCTGCCCTTTTTGGGTCTTTAAGCTCACCGAAAACCAGCTCCCGCTTGAGCTCCAAGCCCACCAGCAAGAAGAAAAGGGCCATCAAGAGATCGTTGATCCAAAGAAGCAGGGGCTTTTCCAAGGAGAAACCCCCAAAGCGCAGGCCCACCGGGATTTCCCGCAACCCAAAATAGCCTGAAGCCCCCGCAGAGTTGGCCAGTATAAAGGCAAGAAGAGCGGCCAAGAAAAGAACCAACCCCCCTTTAGCCTCACTCTCCAGGAACTGCTCCAGTAACCCGGCGTAACGGCGCTTCGGCATGTCCCGACTATACCCGGCTCCACAGGAGGCGCAAACTGTTCACCGTCACCAACACTAAGGCCCCGTTGTCTGCCAACACTGCAGCCCAAAGCCCTGTATACCCCAACAGGGTAGTGATGAGCACCAACCCCTTGAAGCCCAGCGCCAAAGCGATGTTCTGCCCCACCACCCCCAAGGTCTTGCGGCTTAGGCGTGTGGCCCTGGGCAGGGCCGTGAGGGAAAGAAGCCCCACATCAGCAGCCCTCAAAGCAGCCTCCGTTCCCTCCAGCACCGCCAGCCCCACCGTGGCCCGGGCCAAAGCAGGGGTATCGTTCACCCCATCCCCCACCATGGCCACCCCACCCCTTTCCGACAGTTCCTCCACCAACCGGAGTTTGTCCACGGGGGAAAGGCCGGCCTTCACCTCGTGGACCGAAAGCCCCAACTCGGCAACCGAGGCCAAAGCCGAGGCCTCTCGGTCCCCGGTCAAAAGGAAAGGCTTAAGCCCCAAAGAGCGAAGGCCCTTTATGGCCTCCCTAGCCTCGGGCCGGGGTTCATCCTGGAAAACCAGGAGGGCCAAGGGCTCACCTTCCCGCAGCAAAAGGGACAGGCTATACCCCTCCCAAGCCTCCACCTGCCGCCTTAGGCCCTCGGGAAGGTCCGCCACCTCGGGGCGTACCAAGCCCACCTCCTGCCCCCCAATCCGGGCAAAGGCCCCCAGGCCAGGTTGCGTGCGATGCCCCTCACCGGGTAAGGCCACACCCTCCGCCTCCCGCACCGCTCGGGCCAGGGGATGCCCTGAGCCTTCGGCCACCGCCTTGGCCAGGGCCAAGGCCTCCTCCCGGGAGACCCCAAAGGGAACCACCTCCACCAGCTTGGGCCGCCCGAGGGTCAGGGTACCCGTCTTGTCCAGGGCCACAAAGGTTACCCTGCCCAACCGTTCCAAGGCGGCCCCCGTCTTGAAGAGAACCCCGCTCCGGGCCCCCCGGGCCACCCCGGCGGCGATCGCCGCCGGCACGGAAACCACCAAGGCACAGGGACAGGCGATGAGGAGGAGGGCCAAGGCCTTGTACACATGTCCTAGGAAATCCCCCTGGAAAAGGGGCAGGATGAAGGCCACCACACCGGCCAAGAAAAGCACCGCTGGCGTATAACGACGGCTGAAGGCGTCCACCACCCGCTCCACCTGGCTCTTCTTCGCCAAGGCCTCCTCGGCCATGCGCTCCATCTGGGCCAGGAAACCTTCCCTGGGCAGGCGCTCCACCCTTAGGACCAGGCTTCCCTCCACCAGGAGGCTACCCCCATAGACCCGGTCCCCTGTCCCCTTAAGCTGAGGCAAGGGTTCCCCCGTAAAAGCCGCCTCCTCCACAGCCCCTTCTCCCGCCAGCACCACCCCGTCGGCGGGGACCCGTTCCCCCGGGGGCACGCGCACCAGGTCCCCCACCTCAAGGGCGCTCAGGGGCACCTCCTCCAACCCGCCCTCCTTCAAGCGGTAGGCCCTCTGGGGAAGAAGCTCTCCCAAAGCAAAAAGGGCCTTTCTGGCCTGGGCCACGGAGTAGGCCTCCAGCACCTCCCCCACCAGAAAGAGGAAGACCACCAAGCCGGCCTCCGCCTCGGCGCCGATGAACAGAGCCCCCAAGGTGGCCACCGTGACCAAGGCCTGCATGCTGAAGGGGTTTTGCCGGAATAGGGCTGCCGCCCGACGGGCCAAGGGGAACACCCCCACCAAGGCGGCCAAAGCGTAGGCCCAGGTGGCCAAGGACGGTACAAAACGGGAACTCAAAAAGGCTCCAAGGAGAAGCCCTCCCGAAGCCAAGGCCCATGCCCAAGGCCCGGGAAGGCGGGGGGTCCATGCCCCACTTTCCTTTTGTCCCCCGATTTCCGACACCTGGGTTGGAACCAGGCGGTAACCCAAGGCGGCCACCGCCATCTCGGCTTCCTTCTCCGCCTGGGGAACCTCGAGGTGGAGATAGGCCTTCCCACTGGCAAAGCTCACCTCAGCCCGCACCACCCCGGGAACCCGGGAAAGGGCCTTCTCCACCTTCAAGGCGCAGTCGGCGCAGTCCATCCCTTCCACCTGGAACACGCGAACCCTGGGGGCCTCCATGCCCCCAGGGTAGCATCGTTTGAGCAGCTATTCAAGTGTTCTCTGCCGCGTGCTCCAGAGCCCCATCCAGAAGCCGCTCCACATGCTCGTCCGCCAGGCGGTAATAGACCTGCTTTCCCTCCCGGCGGAAGGCCACCAGCCTAGCCTGGCGCAGGAGCCTGAGCTGGTGGCTTACCGCAGAAACCGAAACCCCGGCCAAAAGGGCTAGGTCGCACACGCAAAGCTCCCCCGCCGCCCTCAAGGCCAAGAGAAGGCGCATCCGGGTGGGATCGGCCAAGGCCTTGAGGAGGAGAGCAGCTTCCTTAAGCACCCCCTCCTGCGGCAAGCCGACACGGGCCTTGGCCACCCGCTCGGGGTGGATCTCGTAAACCCCGCAGACCGCCTTGGCCATGCCCTCACCAGCCCCGCTTGGCCAAGCGCTCCTCCTCCTTAAGCTGGTCTAGGTTGATGCCCACCATGGGCTCACCCAGGTCCTCGGAAACCTCGGCCAACACCTCGGGGTCGTTAAAGTGGGTCACCGCCCGCACGATGGCCCGGGCCCGCTTCCTGGGATCACCGGACTTGAAGATGCCGCTACCCACGAAAACCCCATCCATCCCCAGGTGCATCATCAAGGCGGCGTCGGCGGGGGTGGCGATGCCGCCAGCGGCAAAGTTCACCACCGGGAGGCGGCCATGCTCATGGACCCAGCGAACCAGCTCCAAGGGAGCCCCGATCTCCTTGGCATAGGCCACCAGCTCGTCCTCCCTCAGGGATTGGACATAGCGGATCTGTTTCCACATGGTGCGGGCGTGGCGCACCGCCTCCACCACGTTGCCGGTGCCCGCCTCCCCCTTGGTGCGGATCATGGCCGCCCCCTCGGCGATCCGCCTTAAGGCCTCCCCCAGGTCCCGGGCCCCGTTCACAAAGGGCACCTTGAACCTCCACTTGTCAATGTGGTGCTCCTCGTCCGCGGGGGTAAGGACTTCGGACTCGTCAATGAAGTCCACCCCGATGGCCTCGAGGATCATGGCCTCCACGAAGTGGCCAATGCGCACCTTGGCCATCACGGGAATGGAAACCGCGGCCATGATCTCCTTGATCACCTTGGGGTCGGACATGCGGGCCACCCCCCCCTGGGCCCGGATGTCGGCGGGCACCCTCTCCAGGGCCATCACCGCCACCGCCCCTGCCTCCTCGGCGATCATCGCCTGCTCGGGGGTGGTCACGTCCATGATCACCCCGCCCTTGAACATCTCGGCGAAGCCGGTCTTGATCTGGAAGGTTCCCTTCTCCATCCCGTCCTCCATCCTCCAGCTTACCGCCCAGAGGGTCAAGCCAACAGCAGCCGGGGGCCCAAAGGCCCCCGGTCCGCTCACGTACGCCTAAGGGAGGTAGGCCAAGGGGTTACGGGCCACCCCGCCCACCCGTACCTCAAAGTGCAGGTGGGGACCCGTGGACCATCCCGTGGAGCCCACGTAGCCGATTACCTGCCCGGCCTCCACCCACTGGCCAGGCCGCACCGCAATGCGGGACATGTGGGCGTACAGGGTTTCCACCCCCCCTCCATGGTCCAGCACCACGTGGAAACCATAGCCCATGGAGCTCCAACCCGCCACCTCAACCTGGCCCGCCTTGGCGGCCACGATGGGGGTACCATGGGGCGCTGCCAGATCAATCCCCGTGTGGTAGCGCTGGAAAGCCCCCCGCTGGCCAAAGTAGGTGGTGATGCGGAACCCCGAAAGGGGCCAGCGCATACCCCCTTCCTGGTAGCTCACCCGGCGTACCTGGGGCTGTTGGGTCTGGGCCTGCTGCACCTGCCGGGTCTGCCGCTGGACCAAGGCTTGCTGCCTGCGCCTCTCCTCCGCTAGGCGCCTAAGCTCCTCCTGGCGGCGGCGTTCCGCCTCGAGGCGAGCCTTGCGCTCCTCCTCCTGCTTGGCCAAAAGGCGCTGGTAGGTGGTCTTGGCCTGGATACCGGGCAGGAGTACCAAATCGCCAGGGCGAAGCTCCGTGGGGTTCTCCACCCCATTGGCTCGGGCCACCTGCACCGGAGAAAGGCCAAAGCGGGCCGCCAGGTCCACCAAGGTTTCCCCCTCGGGCAAGGCCACCAGCAAGCCCTTGGCTTTTTTAGGAACGTACAAGACACCACCTGCCACCAAGCGATCCAAGCTCTCCAAAGAGGGATTGGCGGAAACCAGTTCCAGGATAGATATTCCAAACCGGCTAGCCACGCTTTGCAGGGTATCTCCCGGGCGAACGCGGTAGGTCTCCACTCCAGGAGGTATACGGGGAGGACGTTCCTTTTCGGCCGTCAGCGGGATAAGAATCCGCTGCCCAGGTTGCAAGCGGTCGCTTTGCAAGCCGGTGGACCACATGATGTGCTTGGGGTCTACCTCATAGCGGGCCGCGATCCCTGCCAACGTATCCCCAGGCTTGACCACGTAGAGAACCCACCCCTTTTTGGCCGCCCGGCCCACCTCCACCGTGTTCTCGGGAAGGGGAAGGGGGCTAAGAACAGGCAGCTTAGCGAAGGCCAAAGAGGAAACCAAAAGCCATAAACTTCCCCATATTCCCCGCAACGCCCACCTCCAAACGAACCTAACCCCAACCTCGGGGGGATTATACCAGGGGCAAGCGGGGCAAATGCAAGGGGCAAAGGACGCTGGGGGGCGGAAACCCCGCCCCCCAGGGAAGAATCCCGCCTAGCGGGCAGCCAAAGAAGCCAGAAACTCCTTGTTGTTCTTGGTGCGCGCCAAGCGGGCGAGGAGCATCTCCATGGCCTCCGCCGGATCCATGTCCGCCAAGACCTTGCGCAAAAGCCACATCTTGTGGACCACCTCCTCACCCAACAGGAGCTCCTCCCGACGGGTACCGGACTTCAGGATGTCTATGGCCGGGAAGATGCGGCGCTCCTCGAGGCGACGGGAAAGGTGGAGCTCCATGTTCCCCGTCCCCTTGAACTCCTCAAAGATGACGTCGTCCATGCGGCTTCCCGTCTCCACCAAGGCGGTGGCCAGGATGGTGAGGCTACCCCCGCCCCGGATGTTGCGGGCTGCCCCCAGGAAACGCTTGGGGAAGTAGAGGGCCGCGGAGTCCAAACCGCCGGAAAGGGTGCGGCCCGTGGGCGGGGTCACCAGGTTGTTGGCCCGGGCTAGGCGGGTGATGGAATCCAGAAGGATCATCACGTGCCCCCCTTCCTCCACGATGCGCTTGGCCCTTTCGTGCACGAACTCCGCCACCCGGATGTGGTTCTGGGGCGGCTCGTCAAAGGTGCTGGCGATGACCTCGGCCCCCTGGACGCTTTCCCGGAAGTCCGTGACCTCCTCCGGCCGCTCGTCAATGAGGAGCACGATCACCCTGATGTCGGGCTCGTTCTTCAAGACGGCGTTGGCAATCTTCTTAAGGAGGGTGGTCTTACCCGCTTTGGGCGGGGCCACAATCAGCCCCCGCTGGCCCCGACCAATGGGGGCAAGAAGGTCTATGACCCGGGTGGAGAGCTCGTCGGGGGTGGTTTCCAGCTTGATCTGCCGGTCGGGGAACTGGGGGATGAGCTCGTCAAAGCGGGGCCGGTTCTTGGCCGCTTCGGGGTCCAGGTCGTTCACCGCCTCCACCTTAAGGAGGGTGCCGTAGCGCTCGTTCTCCCGGGGCGGCCGTACCCGGCCCACGATGTAGTCCCCGCTTCTTAACGCATACTGGCGAATGAGCCCGGCGGACACGATGGCGACCCTGGATTCCAGGTTGTACAGGTTTTCGGTGATGAAGCCATACCCATCCGGGCTGATCTCCAGGTACCCCTTGACCAGCTGCAAGCCCTCCCCCTGGGTCTGCCGTTCCAGGAGGGCCATGATGAGCTGGTCCTTCTTCATGCGCTTGTAGTTCTCGATCCCCGCCTCCTGGGCCAGGAGGTGAAGCTCTGGCAGGATCTTGGTCGCAAGTTCCTGGTAAGTCAGGGGCGCTTCTTGATGGATCTCCGCTTTTCTCCTCATGGCTTGACCTTCTCCCAATCCTCCATAAAGCGCTTAAGGCCTATGTCCGTAAGCGGGTGCTTGAGTAGCTGTTTGAACACCCCGTAGGGCATGGTGGCGATGTCTGCCCCCAAAAGGGCGGCCTCCGTAACATGACGGGGGTGGCGGATGGAGGCAGCGATGACCCTCACCGGCAGGTTCTGCACCTGGATCAGCTCCACAATCTCCCGCAACAACTCTCCCCCATCCCAGGAGATATCGTCCACCCGCCCCAAAAAGGGGGAGACATAGCTTGCCCCTGCCCGGGCCGCCAGAAGAGCCTGGTTTGCGGAAAAGATCAGGGTCATATTAACCTTAACCCCTTCAGCGGCAAGCCGCTTGCAGGCCTTCAAACCCTCCTCGGTGGTGGGCAGCTTGACCACAATCTGGGGGTGGATGGCCGCAAGCCGCCGTCCTTCCGCCACCATGGCCTCCGCCTCCAAGGTGGTCACCTCTGCGGACACGGGCCCCTTCACCACCTCGCATATGGTCCGTAGGTGGGCGAACAAAACCTCCTCCGTCAGCTTGGCTCCGCGACCCGCATACTCCTTCGCCACCAGGGTGGGGTTGGTGGTCACCCCGGAGAGCACTCCCCAAGCAGCGATCTCCCGTATCTCCTCCAAGTTGGCGGTATCCAAGTACAGCTCCATGAGCACTCCTTTTGTCGGGAAGCGGACCGGCTTAGCTCGATTCTAGCAGACCCAACCGGGGCGTTGTCAAGGAAGGGGAAGGGCTGCTAGGATGGGCTTAGCCGCCAACGGGGGATTTTACCCCAGGAGGCGGGAGGTGTAAAGGCGAGGATGGGGAGAGTACCCCTTTCCAATAGCCCAAAGCGAGCCGGGGAGGGTGGAAGCCCGGTGGTGAGGAGAGGCGGGAAGATCACCCCGGAGCCGCGGGAGGAAAGGGGCCAAGGCCCTGAGTAATGCCCGCCGGGTGCGCCCGTGACAGCGCCCAAAGAGGGCCTGGGAGCTCCTCCCAGGAAGCGCGGTGGTACCGCGGAAGCCCAGTTGGCTTTCGTCCGCGCCCAGAGGGCGCGGGCTTTGCTTTAAGAGGAGGAAGGGTATGTTCAAGGAGGTCGGCGAACCCCACTTTCCCAAGTTGGAAGAAGAGATCCTGGCCTTCTGGAAGCGGGAAGGTATCTTTGAAAAGAGTGTGGAAAACCGCAAGGGAAGACCCCGCTACACCATCTATGAGGGCCCCCCCACCGCCAACGGCATGCCCCACGTAGGCCACGCTCAAGCCCGCAGCTACAAGGACCTCTTCCCCCGGTATAAGACCATGAGGGGCTACTACGTGCCCCGCCGGGCCGGTTGGGACACCCACGGCCTGCCCGTGGAGCTGGAGGTGGAGAAGAAGCTGGGCCTTAAGAATAAGCGGGAGATTGAGGCCTACGGCATTGAGCGCTTCAACCAAGCTTGCCGGGAGTCGGTCTTCACCTACGAGAAGGAGTGGGAGGCCTTCACGGAACGCATCGCCTACTGGGTGGACCTAAAAAACGCCTACGCCACCCTCCACCCCACCTACGTGGAGAGCATCTGGTGGAGCTTGAAGGAGCTCTTTAACCGGGGGCTCCTTTACCGGGATCAAAAGGTGGTGCCTTACTGCCCGCGCTGCGGCACCCCGCTTTCCTCCCATGAACTCTCCTTGGGCTACAAGGAGATCACCGACCCTTCGGTCTACGTGCGCTTACCCCTTAAGGAGGCGGAAAAACTGGGCCTGAAACAGGCGAGCCTCCTCGTCTGGACCACCACCCCCTGGACCCTGCCCGGGAACGTGGCCGCGGCGGTCCACCCAGGGTTCACCTATGGGGCCTTCGCCGTGGGGGAGGAGGCGGTGATCCTCGAGGAATCCCTGGGGAAAAGGCTCCTCGGGGAGGAAACCCCCATCCTCAAGACCTTTTCGGGAAAGGACCTGGAAGGCCTGGCCTACGAACCCCCATACCCAAGCGCTTTGGAAAAGGGCTACTTCGTGGTCCTGGCGGAATACGTGAGCCGGGAAGAGGGCACGGGCATCGTCCACCAGGCCCCGGCCTTTGGCGCCGAGGACCTGGAGACGGCCAGGGCCTACGGCCTTCCCCTTCTCAAGACGGTGGACGAGGAAGGAAAGCTCCTGGTGGAACCCTTTAGGGGCCTCTTCTTCCGGGAGGCCAACCGGGCCATCCTGAAGGATTTGCGCTCCCGGGGGCTCCTCTTTAGGGAGGAAAGCTACCTCCACAACTACCCCCACTGCTGGCGCTGCTCCACCCCCCTCATGTACTACGCCACGGAGACCTGGTTCATCAAGAACACCCTCTTCAAGGAAGCCCTCATCCAGAAGAACCAGGAGATCAACTGGGTTCCGCCCCACATCAAGGAGGGCCGTTACGGGGAGTGGCTCAGGAACCTGGTGGACTGGGCCCTTAGCCGCAACCGCTACTGGGGTACCCCCCTTCCCATCTGGACCTGCACCTCCTGCGGCAAAGAAGAGGCCATCGGCAGCATCCAAGAACTTAGGGAAAAGGCCACCCGGCCCCTTCCCGAACCCTTTGACCCCCATCGCCCCCATGTGGACGAGGTGGAACTAAAGTGCGCCTGCGGGGGCACCATGCGCCGGGTACCCTATGTGATCGATGTCTGGTACGACTCCGGGGCCATGCCCTTCGCCTCCTTGCACTACCCCTTTGAGAACCAGGAGGAGTTTAAGGAGTCCTTCCCCGCGGACTTTATCGCCGAGGGCATCGACCAGACCCGGGGCTGGTTCAACTCTCTGCACCAGCTTGGGGTGATGCTCTTCGGCTCCATTGCTTTCAAGAACGTGATCTGCCACGGCCTCATCCTGGACGAGAAGGGACAGAAGATGAGCAAGTCCAAGGGGAATGTGGTGGACCCCTGGGACATCATCCGGGAGTTCGGGGCGGACGCCTTAAGGTGGTACATCTACATCTCCGCACCCCCGGAGGCCGACCGCCGCTTTGGGCCCAACCTGGTGCGGGAAACCGTGCGGGACTACTTCTTAACCCTTTGGAACGTGTATAGCTTCTTCGTGACCTACGCCAACCTGGACCGGCCGGACCTCAGGAACCCGCCTCCCGTGGAGAAACGGCCCGAGTTGGACCGCTGGCTTCTGGCGCGGCTTCAGGACCTGATCCAAAGGGTGACGGAGGCCCTCGAGGCCTACGACCCCACCCAAAGCAGCCGCGCCCTCCGGGACTTTGTGGTGGAGGACCTCTCCCAATGGTACGTGCGCCGGGGCCGGCGGCGCTACTGGAAAAACGAGGACCCCCTGGACCGGGAATCCGCCTACGCCACCTTGTACCAGGCCCTGGTCACGGTAAGCCAGCTCTCCGCCCCCTTCACCCCCTTCCTGGCCGAGGTGCTTTGGCAGAACCTGGTGCGCTCCGTAAGCCCAGAAGCTCCCCTTTCCGTGCACCTTTCCGACTGGCCGGAGGTGGACCCGAAGCTACTGGACGAGGAGCTGGTGGCCAAGATGCGGGCGGTGCTCAGGGTGGTGGACCTGGCCCGTTCCGCCCGGGCCAAAAGCGGGGTCAAGACCCGCATCCCCTTACCCCTTCTTCTGGTCACCGCCCCTAGCGCCCTGGAAAGGGAGGGCCTCCGGCACTTCGCCCCGGAGATGGCCGATGAGCTCAACGTAAAGGAAGTAAGGGTCCTAGAGCCCGGCGAGGAGGTGCTCCGCTACCGGGTCTTGCCCAACCTTAGGCTCCTCGGCAAGAAGTACGGCAGGCTCGTTCCCCAGATCCGGGAGGCCCTGGAGAAGGAGGCCTCCAGGGTGGCCCATCTGGTCCTCAAAGGGGAAAGGGTGCCCTTAACCCTGGAGGGCCAGGAGGTGGTCCTGGAGCCGGAAGAGGTGCTCCTCGAGGCCCAGGCCCCCGAGGGGTATGAGGCCCTGGAAAAGGACGGGTACGTGGCCGCCCTGGAGGTGCGGGTCACGGAGGAGCTCAAGCTTGAGGGGCTGGCCCGGGACCTGATCCGCCACCTGCAGCAGACCCGCAAGGAGATGGGCCTCAAGGTCTCCGACCGCATCCGGGTGGGCTACGAGGCGGAAGGCGCCTATCTGGAAGCCTTGAAAGGCTATGGCGGCTGGATCGCCGAGGAGGTTTTGGCCCTAGAGTTTGGGCCAGGCCTCTTCCCCGGTCACACCACCTCTTTGGAGGACGAGGAAGGCCGGGTGCGCTTTAGCCTGGAAAGGCTAGGATAGGGCCATGGGCCAGCCCGCCCGGAAAGCCCTTAGCCTCGAGGCCTACCTAAGGCTGGAGGAGAAAAGCCCCATACGGCATCATCTGGTGGAGGGAACCCTATGGGCCATGGCGGGAGCAGGCCGGGCCCACCATCAGATCCTGACCCGGTTACTCCTAAAACTGGGGCCCAAGGCCCTAGAGGAAGGGTGTGAGGCCTTTGCAGTGGAGCGTAGGCTTAAGGTGTCGGAGGATACCGTCTTTTACCCCGACCTCATGGTGGCGTGCGGTCCCTCCCCCTCCCTTTACGAGGAAGCCCCCGGCCTTTTGCTGGAAATCCTCTCGGAGAGCACGGAGGATCTGGGTCGGGGGAAAAGCTATGGCACTATCTGCGCCTACCCTCGCTGCGGGCGTATCTTCTGGTGGATAGCCGTCGGGTAGGCCTCGAGGCCTAGCTGCGGGAAGAAGACAAGGGGACCTACCCCCGCCTGGGGCCAGGGGAGAGCCTTCCCCTCCCCTGTCCCCCTCTGGAGTTGACCGTGGACCATCTGTACCCGGGCGTGAACCTGGAAGAGGGTTAACGGGTGGTATAGTAGGCCCCGTGCTGGAGCCCAAGACCCTCCTAGAGCCCTTGGGGCTGGATGCCCTCTACATCACCCGCCCGGAAAACGTCCGCTACCTTTCGGGCTTTCCCCACCCCGAGGACGCCCAGGTCCTGGTCATGGGGGAAGGCTCCTTCCTCCTCACCGACCCCCGCTACCCTGAGGCGGAGCGGGAAAGCCGCATCCCCGCTAAGGTGCTGAAGCGGGAGGAAAAAGAGGCCCTTCTGAGGGGGCTCAGGGGCCGGGTGGGCTTTGAGGCCGAGCACCTTCCCTACGCCTCCTTGGAGCGCCTGCGGGAGCTCGCCCCTGCGGAGTGGGTGCCCACCAAGGGGGTCATAGAACGGCTTAGGCTTAAGAAAACCCCGGAGGAGGTGGAGCGGATCCGCAAGGCCCAGGCCCTGGCGGAAGAAGCCCTGGCCCACGCCCTCACCCTCCTGAAGCCCGGCGTTTTGGAGCGGGAGGTGGCCTTGGAGATAGAGTTTTTCCTGAAACGCCGGGGGGCTGGGGTGGCCTTCCCTCCCATCGTGGCCTCGGGGGTACGGGGGGCTTTGCCCCATGCCGGGGCCTCGAGGAAAGCCCTCGAGGCCGGGGAACTGGTCACCCTGGACCTGGGGGCGGAGGTGGAGGGGTACCACTCGGACATGACCCGCACCGTGGCCCTGGGAAGGGTGGACGGGGAACTCAAGCGGGCCTTCCAGGCCACCCTGGCCACCCTGGAAAGGGTCCTAGACGCCTTAGGCCCAGGCAAAAGCACCAAGGAGCTGGACGCCTTGGCCCGGGAGGAGCTAAGGCGCTTTGGCCTGGACCGCTACTTCGTCCACTCCCTGGGGCACGGGGTGGGGCTTGCCGTGCACGAGGGGCCGGGGCTTTCCCCTTACACGGAGGAGGCCCTCGAGGCGGGCATGGTGGTCACCGTGGAGCCCGGGGTCTACTTACCGGGGAAAGGGGGCGTGCGCATAGAGGAGCTTGTCCTCATCACGGATACGGGGATGGAACTCCTCTCCCGCTTTCCCCGGGGCTGGCATGAGGTTTAGGTGCGCGCCCTGGTCCTAGCCCTTTTCCTCTCCGGTGCCCTGGCCCAGACCTATACCGTACAGAAGGGGGACACCCTTTACCGCATCGCCAAGGCCCACGGCCTGAGCGTGGAAGAGCTAAAGGGGCTAAACGGCCTCACCTCGGACCTGATTCACCCGGGGCAGGTCCTTAGGGTGGGAACGCAGGACCCTCCCAAGAAAGCCTCCCTTTTCCAGGAGGGCCTGGCCGTCTGGTACGGCCCGGGATTCCACGGGAAGCGCACGGCCAGCGGGGAGGTCTACGATATGCACGCCCTCACCGCCGCCCACCCCTCCTTGCCCTTCGGCACCCGGGTGCGGGTCACCAACCTAAAAAACGGCAGAAGCGTGGTGGTGCGCATCAACGACCGGGGACCTTTTGGGGGCAGGTACATCATTGACCTCTCCTACGCCGCCGCCAAGGCCATTGGGGCCCTTTCCGCCACCCGGGTACGGGTGGAGGTGCTGGAGGAGTGAGATGGTGCGCTATGGCTTTCACCTTTCCATCGCCGGGAAAAAGGGCGTGGCCGGGGCCGTGGAAGAAGCCCAGGCCCTGGGCCTTTCCGCCTTCCAGATCTTCGCCAAAAGCCCCCGTAGCTGGAAAACCCGTGCCCTTTCCCCAAGCGAGGTGGAAACCTTCCGCGCCCTGCGGGAAATGGCCGGGGAACTTCCCGGGGTGATCCATGCCTCCTATCTGGTGAACCTGGGGGCGGAGGGGGAGCTTTGGGAAAAGAGCGTGATGAGCCTGGCGGACGACCTGGAAAAGGCCCGCATCCTGGGACTGGAGTACGTGGTGGTCCATCCAGGCTCAGGAGACCCCCAACGGGTAAAAGAGGGCCTCCTAAAGGCCCTGCGCCTGACCGGGGTAAAGGAACGGCCCACCCTCCTGGTGGAGAACACCGCCGGAGGCGGGGAAAAGGTGGGGGCCCGGTTTGAGGAGCTGGCCTGGCTCCTAAAGGACACCCCCCTGGGGGTCTGCCTGGACACCTGCCACGCCTATGCCGCCGGGTACGACGTGAGGGAGGAGCCCCAGGAGGTCTTGAGCCAACTGGACCGCCTCGTGGGCCTCGAGCGGGTGCCGGTGGTGCACCTCAACGATTCCGTGGGGGGCCTAGCCAGCCGCATAGACCACCATGCCCATCTTCTCCAAGGCCAGATCGGGGAAGGGCTTAAACGCGTTCTCCTGGACCCCCGGCTCAGGAACCGGGTCTTCATCTTGGAAACCCCTAGAAGCCCCGAGGAGGACGCCTGGAACCTGAAGGTCCTGCGCAGCTGGCTAGAGGAGGCCCCCGCCTAGGAAAAGGCGCAGGGCGGAGACGATCATCACCAAAACCCTAGCCTAAAGGCTCGCTCCTCCCCGGCTAGCACCCCAAGCCCGGCGGCCAAAAGGGCCAGGGGCAGAACCAGCCAGTTGAGCCAGCCCACAAGGGGCAAAAGGGCCGGAAGCAGTAACAAAAGGGACAGCACGGCCAGCACCAGGCTCAGGGTGCGCATAGCCCCAGTCTAGCCAAAGAAAAGGCCAAAGAACACCCTGCGGGCAAAACGCAACACCTCCTGAATGGGCCCCCGCAACACCGTAAGGATAAGGAGGAAGGAAAGCCAGGCGTACTGCTCCAGCCGCCAGAGAAGGGGTTGCCAGGAAAGGGGCATAAGGCTTTGCAGGATTTTGGAGCCGTCCAAGGGAGGAATGGGCAGGAGGTTGAAGACCGCCAGGACCAGGTTGATGGAGCTGGCGAAGAAGGCGGCCAGCGCCAAAAGTCCCCATAGGGTCTGCCCTTCTCCCCTTAGGGTCAGGACCACCCCCACAGGATCCAGGGCAAAGATCCCCCGCACCACAAGGGCGAAGAGCACGGCCAAAACCAGGTTGATGACGATCCCGGCGATGGAGACCACGAAAAGCCCCAGCCGGTAGGAGCGGAAGGCCGGGGGATAGATGGGCACCGGCCTGGCCCAGCCAAAGCCCACCAGGAGAAGAAGCACCGTGCCCAAGGGGTCCAGGTGCTTCAAGGGGTTAAGGGTAAGCCGCCCTTGGCGCTTAGCCGTGGTGTCACCGAAGAGGTAGGCGGCGTAGGCGTGGCCCAGCTCATGCAAAACCAAGCTGAAGACCAAGGCGGCAAAGGCCAGTACGAAGGCCAAGGGATCTTGCTGCCAAAGCCCGATCATAGCCCTAAAGCCCGATAAAAGGTTTCCAGAAGCCCCGCCAGCCCCCGGACCACCGAGCCCGTGACCCCGGTAAACGAGAGGACCAGGAAGATGAGGATAAAGCCCAGGGGCCCGTATGAGGCCACCTGATCCAGAAAACGCCGGGCTTCATACCCGCCCACCGCATAAAGGGCCTTGGCCCCATCCAAAGGGGGCACGGGGAAAAGGTAAATGGCGGCGTGCAGAAGCAGGAGCCTTTGGGCCACCCAAAGCCCCTCCCCAAAGGGGTAGGGCAAAAAGCGGGCGAGAAGGCCGTACAGGAAGGCGGCCACAAGGAAACCCAACGGGCCCATGAGGGCCACCATGGCCCCCTTCCTCCCCGGAAGGCCGGTGGGCACGAACCGAGGCCAGCCGAAGCCCAGAAGGACCAACAGGACTAGGCCCAAGGGCTCCAGGTGGGCCCGGAGATCCAGGGAAAGGAAACCGTAGCGCCGGGGGGCCGTATCCCCGTACCGGTCTGCCAGGTAGGCTTGGAAAAGGTTGTGGATCACGAGGCCAAAAACGGCAAAGGCGAAGGCCACCAGGAAGACCGGGGGGTCATTGAGGTACGGAAAAAGACCCATCGCCTATCAGTCTACGGGCTAAGGCCAGCTCCTCCTCAAAGGTCCTCACCTCGCCTCGAGCCCGGGCCTCGGCCACCTGGCGCAGGATCTCCCCCACCCTGGGGCCCGGCTTAAGGCCCAGTTGCAAAAGATCCCGCCCCATGAGGACCCGCCTCCTCTCCGTAAGCCAGCCCTCCTTCTCGGGGAAAAGGGCCAAAAAAACGCTTCGCAGGGGCTCCTTCGCCAGGGCTTCCTTTTCCACCTCATTCCAGGAACCCTTCAGCAAGAGGGCTAGGCCCTCCTGAAGCCGCTTGGGAAGCCCCAGGGCTAAGGCCTTCTCCAGGGGATTTTCCTGGAAGCAAAGGAGAAGGAGGAGGCGGGCTTCCACCCTCAGCCGCTCTAAAGGGATTCCCTCCTCCTCGGGGTACCTCCACCTAAGCCTGGCAAAGGGCTCCCGTGGTGGAAGCCTAAGCCCATAGAGGGGACCCAGGGCTCCCAGTTCTTCCAGGAGGGAGAGGGCCTCGAGGAAGGTATCCTCCTCCAGCGTGAGCAAAAGCTCGTCTCTCAGCCGGCTTTTGCTGGCCGTCTTCAGCACCTCGGGCAGGAGGGCCGGAGGCAGGGCCTTCAAGGCCTCCTCGGAAAAGCGGAAGGCCAGGCGGGCAGCCAGGCGTGCCCCTCGGACGATGCGGCTAGGGTCCTCCACGAAGGAGAGGGGGTGAAGGGGACGAAGTAGGCGGGCCTGAAGATCCTCGAGGCCCCCGTAAGGATCCAAAAGCTCCAGGGTGGCCAGGGACAAAGCCATGGCGTTCACCGTGTAATCCCGCCTCTCCAGGTCCTTGGCGATGGGGGCTGGGCGCACCTGGGGCAGGGCCCCGGGGTAGGGGTACACCTCCTCCCGGCTTTCCGCCAGGTCCACGGCAAGGCCGAAAGAGAGGCGCACCCGCGCAGTGCCGAAGGCATAGTGCAGGCCAAAGCTCCCTCCAAAGCGCTCCACCAGGAAGCGGGCCACCTCCCCCACCTTTACCCCCGGTTCCAGAACCAGGTCTATATCCGGCCCAGAACGGCCCAGAAGGGCATCCCGCACCACGCCGCCCACCAGGTACACCCCTTGGGAAAAGGCCTCCTTAAGGGCCAGGACCACCTGCCTGGCCCCCTCGGGCAAGGCCTCCAGAATCCGCTCTCCCAAGGGCTTCTCCCGGGAAGGCTTCTTCCGGTAGAGGTCGGTCCGGGTAAAGATGCCTAAAAGCCTCACTCCCTCCCCATGCCGCTTTCCCACCAGGACCCGCCCTCCTCCCTCCTTCAGGTAGGGCCCCACCTGGGAAAGGGGGGTTTCCGGAGGCAGGACCACGGCCCGGGCCAGAAACCCTTCCACGGGATGCTCTGCCAAACCTAGCCTTTCCGCCTTCCTCAGGTCCCGCCTGCGGGCTAGGCCCAAAATCCGCACCCCTTCCCCCCCCACAGGCACCACCACCGGCATGGCCCCGTACCCGCGGTCCTCCAGAACCCGGAGGGCCTCCCGCACCGTGGTGGGGCGCAGGGTTTCCACGGGCGAGGTCATGACCTCGCCCAAGGTGGGCTCAGGCTCCAGGTACCGGGGAAGGCTCTCCACAAGGCGCTTCACCGCATTCCGCACCCCCCGCACCCGGGCGAAGGCCGCCCGAGGGTGCCCCCCGCCCCCCACCTGGGAAAGCCAGCGGCCCACATCCAGCCGCTCCCGGCTCCGGGCAATGAGGAGAACCTCCCGCCCCAGCTTCAGGACCAAAAGGACCCCATCGGCCTCGTGGAGGTCCAATAGGGTATGGGCGAGAGGGGCCAAAGCGGGCACGTACCCTTCCTCCTTGGCCTGGCAAAGGAGGAGGCGGAAGCCTTCCCGGTTCACCACCCGGGCGGTGCGCATCAGGGCCTTCAGCACCTCCCGGGCTTCCTCCCCCATATGGGGCCGCACCCACTGCCGAACCCTTGGGATCTCCGCACCCTGCTGGGCCAGAAAATGGGCGGCCTCGAGGTCCAGAGGCGTGGTGGAGGGAAAGCTAAACCCCCCGGTGTCCTCCCAGATCCCCGCATAGGCCAAGGTGGCCTCCAAAGGTGTAAGCGTCAGGCCCCGCTCCCGAATAAGGGGCACCAAAAGGCTCACCGTGGCCCCCACCTGGGCCACCCTACCCCCCACCGCCGGCACATCCCCAGGGGCCCGGGGGTGGTGGTCAAACACCAGAAAAGGAACCCGGCCCACCAAGGCCTTGAAGGGCCCGATGCGCTCGGGCCGGGCATTGTCCACCAGGATTACCCCCGTCACCCTTTGCAAGGGGACCTCCGAGGCTGGCACCAGGTCCAAACGATCCTCCAAAAGGGGAGCGATCTCCTTTAGAGGCCCCTCGAGGCCTCCCACCAAGGCCAGAACGCTTCCAGGGAACAGCTTGCCCGCCAGGACCATGGAGCCCAGGGCGTCAAAGTCCAGGTTCTCGTGGGCCACCACCACCCGCACAGCACCAGCTTACTTGACGTTAAAAACGGGCCTTGTTAAACTCAGGCTTGGCACTTGGAGAGGTGCCCGAGTGGCTGAAGGGACACGACTGGAAATCGTGTAGGCGGGCTTAAACCTGCCTCGCGGGTTCGAATCCCGCCCTCTCCGCCAAAGGCCCCTTGCCCTCTAGGGCAAGGGGATTTCCACTTGGACCACCTTACGGGCCCTCCTGGCCTCCTCCGCCAAGAAGGTGAGCCGGTGGGCCTGGACCGCCTCGGAGAAGGGCTCCAGAGGGCCTTCGTCACCCCGGATCAGGGCTTGCAAGAAGGCCTGGACCAGCCCAAAGTCTCCACCCCCGTGCCCGCTAAGGATGGAACCCTCCGCCTCGGTCTCCAGGTCATAAACCCTCTCCCCCTCCCCGAACCGGTAGAGCCTGAGGTGCCGCCCGTCCCCAAAAAGCTCCCCCCGGGTGCCAAAGATGCGGGTCTCCCGAAACCGCATCCGGCTCAACCCCTCCACATGCAGGCTGGCCGTGCGTCCGTCCTGGTATTCCAACATCACCACCTGATGGTCCGCCATGTCGTTCTTCCCCAGGTACACACACTCCCCGTAGGGGCCCTCCCTCAAGGCCTGCATCAGGTTCTCCCAGGTCACCGGGTAGGCCACCACGTCCAGGGGCCAGCCCCGCTCCCCCTTTTCGTAGGCCTCCAGATAAATGCGCTTGGCGGAAAAGGGGCAGGACCCCTCCACCTCCTTGGGGCATTCCAGGCACCGGCTGGCCGCCCCCTGAGGCCGGTTCTCGGGGCGGAAGTGGTACAGCCCCCCGAAGGAGGCTACCCGGGCCACCTCCCCCGGCAGCAGGAAGAGGATCCAGTCCAGGTCGTGGACGCTCTTGGCCAGAAGAAAGGGGCTAGACTCCGCCTCCTTCCGCCAGTTTCCCCGTACGAAGCTGTGGGCGTAGTGCCAGTGGCCCACCGGCTCCAGGTGCTGGACGGAAACCACCTCGCCCACCGCCCCTTCCCTGAGCAGTTCCCTCAGGGCCCGGGCGTAGGGAGTGTAGCGCAGCACGTGGGCCACGGCCACCATGCGCCCCGTGCGCCTCTTGGCCACGGCCACCCCTTCCACCTCCCGCCAGGTGGGAGCGATGGGCTTCTCCAGGAGAAGGTGGTAGCCCTTTTCCATGAGGGCCACCGCAGCCTCGGCGTGCAGGCGGTCGGGTAAGGCCACCACCGCAGCCTCCCCGAAAAGAGGGGCCTGCAAAAGCTCCCGCCAATCGGCAAAGGTCCTTTCCACCCCGAAGGCCCGGCGAAAGGCCGCCAGGCGCCACGGCCGGGGGTCCGCCACCGCCACGATGCGGGCGCCCAGGGCGTGGGCGTGACGCGCATAGGCTAGACCCCGGTTTCCCCCTCCCAGGAAGACCAGGCTGGGCCCCATGGCCCCATCCTGCCATGGCCTACCCCCTGGGGGAAGACCAAAAGAACGCCACCCCAGGGATGTCCGCACCCCGGGCCTCACACCCCGTAAGCAGTAAAAAGTACCCCCCCAGCCATGCTACCGGGGGGGTACCTGGACCTGGTGGAGCGGAGGGGATTTGAACCCCTGACCTCCCGCTTGCAAGGCGGGTGCTCTCCCTCTGAGCTACCGCCCCAAGCCTAGGGGAGTATAGCCCAAAAGGGGGGGTTACGCAAAGCCCCTCTTCCCTCTATAATCGGAGAGGTGTGCCGGGCCAGCCCACGGGCAGGGGAAGGTCCCGTGGGAAAAAGGCCGGCGCACGGGAAACGCCAAGCCCAACCTTCCCCGAACGGGAGGAATATGCCTGTAAACATCAGCGTTAAGGAGCTTCTTGAGGCAGGGGTTCACTTCGGTCACGAGCGTAAGCGCTGGAACCCCAAGTTCGGGCGCTACATCTACGCGGAGCGCAACGGCATCCACATCATTGACCTGCAGAAGACCATGGTGGAGCTGGAGCGCACCTTCCGCTTCCTCGAGGACCTGGCCATGCGGGGAGGCACCATCCTCTTCGTGGGCACCAAGAAACAGGCCCAGGACATCATCCGCATGGAAGCGGAACGGGCGGGGATGCCCTACGTGAACCAGCGCTGGCTGGGTGGGATGCTCACCAACTTCAAGACCATCTCCCAGCGGGTAAACCGCCTGGAGGAGCTGGAGAACCTCTTCGCTTCCCCAGAGATCCAGGACCGGCCCAAGAAGGAACAGGTACGTCTGAAGCACGAGCTGGAGCGCCTGCAGAAGTACCTTTCGGGTTTCCGGCGTCTGAAGCGCCTTCCTGACGCCGTCTTCGTGGTGGACCCCACCAAGGAGGCCATCGCCGTCCGGGAAGCCCGCAAGCTCTTCATCCCCGTGGTGGCCCTGGCGGATACCGACTCCGATCCCGAGCTGGTGGACTACATCATCCCCGGCAACGACGACGCCATCCGTTCCATCCAGCTCATCGTCTCCCGGGCGGTGGACCTCATCATCCAGGCCCGGGGCGGGGTGGTGGAGCCCTCCCCCTCCTACGCCCTGGTCGAGGAGGCGGAAAGGGCCGAATCCCAGTCCCAAACCGCATCCGACATTGACGAGGACGAGGTGGAAGCATGAGCCAGATGGAACTCATCAAAAAGCTGCGCGAGGCCACGGGGGCCGGCATGATGGACGTGAAGAAGGCCCTCGAGGACGCCGGTTGGAACGAGGAAAAGGCCGTCCAGCTCCTCCGGGAGCGGGGGGCCATGAAGGCGGCCAAAAAAGCGGAACGGGAGGCTAGGGAAGGGGTCATCGGCCACTACATCCACCACAACCAACGGGTGGGGGTCCTGGTGGAACTCAACTGCGAAACGGACTTCGTGGCCCGGAACGAGATCTTCCAGAACCTGGCCAAAGACCTGGCCATGCACATCGCCATGATGAACCCCCGCTATGTCTCCGCCGAGGAGATCCCCGCCGAAGAGCTGGAGAAGGAGCGGCAGATCTACATCCAGGCGGCCCTTAACGAGGGCAAGCCGGCCCAGATCGCCGAGAAGATCGCCGAAGGCCGCCTGAAGAAGTACCTGGAGGAGGTGGCGCTTCTGGAACAGCCTTTTGTCAAGGACGACAAGGTCCGGGTGAGGGAGCTCATCCAGGAGGCCATCGCCAAGACTGGGGAAAACATTGTGGTGCGGCGCTTCTGCCGCTTTGAGCTGGGGGCGTAGGGTCACCCCACCCTGGCCCTGCCAGGGTGGGCACCCCGGCAAATCCAAGGCTATGGAAGCGTACCCCGTAAGGAACAAGGGCGTGAGTCGCGGGGAAGATCCGGGGCCTTTTTTAAGAGGGCCCCGGTTTTGCTAAGGCCATGAAGTACAAACGGGTTCTCCTCAAGCTTTCCGGCGAGTTTCTGACCCAAAATGGCTTCGGCATTGAGCCCGAGGCCACCAAAGCTCTGGCCAAGGAGATCAAGGCCGCCTACGACACCGGGGTCCAGCTAGCCATCGTGATTGGGGCTGGGAACCTTTGGCGGGGTGCCCGCCAGGGTGTGGGCATGGACCGGGCTACCGCCGACTACATCGGCATGCTGGCCACCATCATGAACGCCCTGGCCCTCCAGGACGCCCTGGAATCCCTGGGCATTCCCACCCGGGTCCAGACGGCCCTCACCATCACCCAGGTGGCCGAGCCCTACATCCGCAGGCGGGCCCTGCGCCACCTGGAGAAGGAGCGCATCGTCATCTTTGGGGGGGGAACGGGCAACCCCTTCTTCTCCACGGACACCGCCGCCGCCCTAAGGGCCTTGGAGGTGGGGGCCGAGGTGGTCCTGATGGCCAAGAACAAGGTGGACGGGGTCTACTCCGATGACCCCCGTAAAAACCCAAATGCGGTGCGCTTTGACGAGCTCACCTACCTGGAGGTCTTGAACCGGGGTCTACAGGTCATGGACACCACCGCCATCACCCTGTGCATGGAGGCCGGGCTTCCCATCGTGGTCTTTGACATCTTTAAACCGGGCGCCTTGGTGGGTATCATCCAGGGGGAAAAGGTGGGTACCCTGATCCACACCTGAAGGAGGTGCCATGAGCCTGAAAGAACTCTACGCAGAAACGCGGGCGCACATGCAAAAGAGCCTCGAGGCCCTGGAGCACAACCTGGCGGGCCTGCGCACCGGGCGGGCCAACCCTGCCCTTCTCCTCCACCTCAAGGTGGAGTACTACGGCACCCATGTGCCCCTGAACCAGATCGCCACCGTCACCGCTCCCGACGCCAAGACCCTGGTGGTGCAGTCCTGGGACCAAAACGCCCTAAAGGCCATAGAAAAGGCCATCCGCGACTCCGACCTGGGCCTGAACCCCGCCAACAAGGGGGATGCCCTGTACATCAACATCCCTCCCCTCACCGAGGAAAGGCGCAAGGAGCTGGTGAAGACCGCCCGCCACTACGCCGAGGAGGGCCGGATCGCCATCCGTAACCTCCGGCGCGAGGCCTTGGAAAAACTCAAGAAACTTTCCAAGGAACTCCACCTTTCCGAGGACGACACCAAGCGAGCAGAAACCGAAATCCAAAAGATCACCGACGAGTTTATCGCCAAGGTGGACGAGCTTTTGGAGAAGAAGGAAGAGGAGATCCTGGGCTAAGAGCCCCTGGGTCCCATCTTTGGTCTGCTGTGGCCGGTTTGCCCAAAGGTCATCGCCCCCTCGCCCCCGGGCCCCTAGGGAAGGAGGGGTGATGGAGGGGAAGGAGGATCTTCCCACCCGCGTCCTTTCCGCCCTGGTAGGGGCCCTTATCCTCCTATGGGTGCTGTGGGCCGGCTTGCCCTTAATCCTCCCCACCCTGGTTTTCGTCCTTTGGCTGGGGAGTCTGGAGCTACGGGACATGCTGGCCAAACGGGGCATAGGTCTGAACCTGCCCTTTTTGCTGGGCGGAGGGGTGCTCCTCTTCCTTTTCTCCTTGCCCCCAGTCTACTGGCACTTCCCCCAGGTGCCCTGGCGGGAGGTGGCCCTGGGGCTTTTCCTCTTGGGCAGTTTCAGCTATGAGCTCCTAAAGGGCGCAGACCTCACCCGCTTTGCCTTTACCCTATTCGCCTTCTTGTACCTGCCCTGGACCCTGGGATACGTCCCCCTGTTGCGTGAGCTCCCAGACAGTACCCTGGGCCTTTGGACCCTCTCCCTCCCCTTGGTGGCCAGCTTTGCCACCGACATCGGGGCCTACTTCGTGGGCCGAACGTTGGGCCAGCAGAAGCTGGCCCCGGAGATCTCCCCCGGGAAAACGGTGGAGGGCTCCTTGGGGGGCATCGCCGTGAGCTTTTTGGCCCTGGTCCTCTACACGAGCCTGGTGCGGGAGGTATTTCCCTTCGGGCTTTTGGAGCTTTGGCTTTTCAGCCTCCTCCTCTCCCTGGCGGCCCAGCTTGGGGACCTGGTGGAGTCCATGCTGAAGCGCTACTGCGGGGTCAAGGACTCGGGGCGCTTCCTGCCGGGGCATGGGGGGCTTTTGGATCGGATTGACAGCCTCCTCTTTACCTTCCCCCTCACCTACTTTCTGGTGGTGCTCTTCACATGAAACGGGTCATCGTTTTGGGCTCCACAGGCTCCATCGGGCGGCAGGCCCTCGAGGTCTGCCGCTGGCAGGGCTACCGGGTGGTGGGCCTGGCCGCCGGGAAGAACCTGGAGACGCTTTCCCAGCAGATCGCTGAGTGGCGGCCTTCCCTGGTGGCGGCGGACAAAAGCCTTCACGGGGAGCTCAAGTCCCGTTTCCCCTGGCTTAAGCTGGCCTCCCCCGAGGAAGTGGCCGCCTTGGAGGCCGAGGTAGCGGTAGCCGCCATCCCCGGGCTTGCGGGGCTTTCCCCCACCCGGGTGGCGGCCCAGACGGGCAAGCGCATCGCCCTGGCCAACAAGGAGGCCATGGTGGCCGCCGGGCCCCTCCTCTGGCAGGAGGTGGAGGCCCATGGGGCCGAGATCCTCCCCGTGGACTCGGAGCACTCGGCCCTCTTCCAGGCCCTTTTAGGGGAGAGGCGGGAGGACGTGGCCGAGCTCATTCTGACGGCCAGCGGCGGACCTTTCCTAAGGGAGCCGCAAGACCTCTCCCAGGTCACCCCGGAAATGGCCCTAAACCACCCCCGCTGGCGCATGGGCCCTAAGGTGACGATAGACTCCGCCACCCTCTTCAACAAGGGCCTGGAGGTCCTCGAGGCCAAGGAGCTCTTCCGCTTTCCCTTGGAGGGGATCAAAGTTTTGGTCCACCCTCAGGCCTACGTGCATGGCCTTGTGCGCTTTGTGGACGGAAGCCTTAAGGCCCAACTGGGCCCCACGGACATGCGCCTTCCCATCCAGTACGCCCTCACCTACCCCGAGCGGGCGGAAACCCCTCTTAGGAATCTTCCCCTCCCCGGGGAGCTGGAGTTTTTGGAGCCAGACCTAAACCGTTTCCCCGCCCTAAAGGTGGCCTACGAGGCGGGAAGGCGGGGCGGGGTGGCCCAGGTGGCCGTTTCCGCCGCCGACGAGGTGGCGGTGGAGGCATTTTTGGCCGGCCGGATACCCTTCCCCCACATCCCCAAAATCCTGGCCCAGGTCCTGGAAAACACCCCTTCCCTTCCCCTAACATGGGAGAACCTCTTCGCCGTGGACGCCTGGGCCCGGGAGGAGGCCAAGAGGTGGACATGAGCTTGATCTGGTTTCTGATCATCATCGGGGTCAGCATCTTTGTGCACGAACTGGGACACTACCTGGCGGCCCGGGTCCAAGGGGTGCGGGTCAAGGCCTTCAGCCTGGGCTTCGGTCCCATCCTGTGGAAGCGCCAGGCCTGGGGCACGGAGTGGCGGCTTTCCGCCATTCCCCTGGGGGGGTATGCGGACATCGAGGGCCTCCTCCCCGAGGAGCGGGGCCGGGGGTACGACGCCCTTCCCTTTGCGGGGAAGCTCTTGGTCCTGGTGGCTGGGGTGGTGATGAACGTCCTCTTGGCCTGGGGGCTTCTGGCCTTCCTCTTTACCGCCCAGGGGGTACCCCAGGCCACGGGCAGAGCGGCCATCATGGAAGTCCTTCCGGGAAGCGTGGCGGAGGCGGCCGGTCTAAAACCCGGGGACCTCCTGCTGGCCGTGGATGGCCAACCCCTCACCCGGGCCCAAGAGATTGAGCGGGTGAAGACCCCGGGGACCCATACCCTCACGGTCCTGCGGGAGGGAAAGGAGGTGAGCCTTTCCCTTACCTGGCAAGAAGGGATGGAGCGGCTGGGGGTGGTGTACCAGCCGGAGGTGGCCTTCCGCAAAGTGGGTCTCCTGGAGGGGCTTGGCCTTGCCGTGGGCCGCACCCTGGCCTTTGGGCCCCAGATGGTGAAGGCCTTGGTGGGGGGGCTTTTGGGGGTGCTTGCCGGAAACCCGGATAGCGGGGTGGTGGGTCCCGTGGGCATCGTGGCCGAGACGGGCCGGGCCGCCCAGGAAGGGCTTTTCCGGCTCCTGGAGCTCACCGTGGCCATCAACCTCTCCTTGGCCCTTTTCAACCTCCTGCCCATCCCCGCCTTGGATGGAGGGCGGATCCTGATCCTCTTCCTCTCCCGCTTCCTCCGCATCCGGCCTGAGCAGGAGGCCATGGTCCACTACCTGGGCTTTCTCTTCCTCATCCTCCTGGTCATCCTGGTCACCTTCCAGGACCTAAGAAGGCTACTGGGAGGCTAGATGGAGGCCACGGCCCTCATCCCCGCCTACAACGAAGAGGCCACCGTGGCCCGGGTGGTAAAGGTGGCCAAGGAGGCGGGGTTTCCCGTGGTGGTGGCCGACGACGGTTCCCAGGACGCCACCTCTGAGGAAGCCGCCAAGGCCGGGGCCCAGGTGGTGCGCCTTGGCCAAAACCGGGGCAAAGGGGGCGCCGTGGCCCAAGGGCTTAAGAAGGTTACCACCCCCTTCGTCCTCCTCCTGGACGCCGACCTGGTGGGGCTAAAGGCAGAGCACCTCCATGCCCTTCTGGCCCCGGTTTTGGAGGGTAAGGCGGAGATGACCGTGGGGGTCTTCCAAGGGGGCCGGTTTTCCACGGATCTCGCCATGCGCCTCACCCCCTTCCTTTCCGGGCAGCGGGCCCTAAGGACGGAGGCGCTAAGGAGGGTGCCGGGCCTCGAGGCGGCCCGCTACGACCTGGAACTCCTCCTTACCCGCCACGCCAAAAGGGAGGGCTGGCGGGTCCTTTATCTGCCCCTAACTGGGGTGAGCCAGGTGATGAAGGAGGAAAAGCGGGGGCTCATACCGGGCTTCCTTCACCGCCTGCGCATGTACCGGGAGATCCTCCGCCACTACCTCAGGGCCCAGCTCTAAGGAGCCTCGGGAAGCCTTAAGAGTTCCACCCAGGACCCTCCCGTGCGGTAGGCCACCACCCCCAGGCCCGGGACCAAGAAGAGCTCCTTGAGGTCCGTGCCGCCCCTTTCCGTGGTAAAGGCCACCCGCACCCTATAAGCGTTGAAGGCCCCGGCCTTTACCCTCACGCCTTCTATCCCCTCCACCCGGGCGGAAAGGGCCACCCGTTGCCCGCGGAACTGGGCGCTTCCCCCCCAGGCCAGCCCCACCTCCAACCTTGAGGGGTAGACCAGGAGAGGGGGCGTAAAGGGGAAGTACCCCTCGGGCAACCCCACCCCGAGGAGAACAAACCCCTCGGATCCCCTCTTGAGCCGGTCTTCCCGAAAAACCCGCCCTTCCCTTAGGTAGCGGAGGCGGAAGCCCTCCGGGGTGGGCACGAGTTCCTGCACCACGCCGTCGGAATACCGGTACCGCCCACCCGCCTGGGGAAGGACCTGGCCCAGGGCCAAGGAAAGGAGGACCGCCAGCGCCAAAAGACACCGGAATCCCTGCGGCCTCCCGGAGCACCCCATGGCCTTTCTACTCCGCCTCCCCCAACTCATGTCCCCGCCGGGTGGCCGCCTCCACCGCCTCGTAGAAGGCGGCCCTTAAGGCCCGGGCCTCGAGGGCATGAAGGCCGTGGATGGTGGTGCCCCCAGGGCTTGCCACCTCGTCCTTGAGCTGGGCGGGATGGCGGCTTTTTAGGAGCTCCCCCGTGGCCGCCAAGGCCTCCGCCGCCAGGCGCAGGGCCAGGGCCCGAGGCATGCCCATCTTCACCCCGGCATCCGCCAGGGCCTCGGCCACCACCGCCAGATAGGCGGGCGCCGAGGCGGACATGGCGGTAAAGGGGTCAAAGAGGTGCTCAGGGATCTCGTACACATCCCCCACCGTGGCGAAGAGGGCCCGGGCGAAGGCCAAATCCCCTGCCTCCCGGGCCTCCTTTAAGGCGGTGAGGGCCGTGGAACTCTCCCCGATTACCGCCGCCAGGTTGGGCATGGCCCGCACCACCCGCCGGGTGTCCAGCCTGCGGGCCAACACCGCGGTGGACACCCCGGCCATGATGGAGATGTACCCCACCCCGGGATGGGCCATCTCCGGGGCCAGATGGGGAAAATCCCGGGGTTGGACGGCAAGAAGCACCCGTTCCGCCTGGGCGAGTTCCTTCAGGGTCAGGGGGCGGAGGCCGAAGGCCTGGGCCAGCTCCCGGGTGCGCTCCGGGGTCCGGCCCACCACCCCCACCTCCTCCGGCCTCAGGAAGCCCCGGTCCAAGGCCCCCTTCAGGATGCTCTTCCCCATCTTGCCCAGGCCCACGATCGCCAGCTTCATGCCCTAGAGTTTACCTTCCTCAGGCGGAGGTAATAGAACCCATCCAACCCCCCTTCCGGGGCCACGTAGACCCCGAGCCCCGCCTTAAGCACGGGCAAGGGGCACAGGATGGGCTCGGGCACGAACTCCGGATGGTCCGCAAGGAAGGCCCTGGCCACCCCTTCCCCTTCCTCCTCCGTTAGGGTGCAAACGCTATAGACCAGCACCCCTCCTTCCTCCGTGGCCTGGGCGGCAGTCTCCAGGAGCATGAGCTGCAACTCCGCCATACGCCTGGGGTCTTCGGGAGCCAGGCGATAGCGCAGCTCGGGATGGGAGCGAAAGGTGCCGGTACCCGTGCAAGGGGCGTCCAGGAGGACCTTGGCGGCCCGCTCGGGGATGGGCTCCGTGAGGTCTTGGGTTCGGTAGGAAACCCGTAGGCCGAGCCTTTTCGCCGTCCTCTGGCCCGCCTCCTGACGTCCGCGATTCAGGTCGTAGGAGACCACCTCCGCTCCCTTAGCGGCAAGATAAAAAGCCTTTATCCCCGCACCGCCGCAGAGGTCCAAAACCTTCTCCCCCGGGGCTGGGTTCAGGAGCTGGACGGCAAAGAGGGAAGCCGGGTTCTGCGGCTGAAGGCCCAAAGCGGAAAAGTCCGTCTTAGGGCCCTCCCAAAGGTAACTGTCGGGAATGGGGCCAGGCCTTAGTCCTGGCACCGGACGGTAGGCGGTGACGAAGAGGGGGGCGGGTTCGTTAAACCCCTGGGCGAAGTCCAGACCCCCAAAATACGTCTTCCAGGCCTGGCAAAGCCATTCGGGGAGGCTTAGGCGCACGCACTGCGGGGCCTCCCGGGGCTGGAGGTGCCGGAGCACGGCGTTGACCAGGCCAGCCAGGCGGGGATAGATCCTCTTGGTCTCTTCCACCCAGGGGCTCACCCGGGCATGGTCCGCCTTGCCGGAAAGCCATTCCCAGGCTCCCAGGCGCAGGATCCAACGCACGGCGGCGGGAAGCCTATCGGGCTTGGACAAGAGAGGCTCTAGGAGAAAGTCCAAAAGCCGCAGGTGCCGCAAAGTCCCGTAGACCAGGTGGGTGGTGTAGGCCTTATCCCGCTCTGGCCACGCCAGGCGGTCCAGGAACCGGTCCAATAGCAGCTGGGCCCTGCCGCCCCGCCCCACCTCCAGCAGGACGCGAACGGCCAAGGCCCTGGGGCTTTCCGGCCTCAAGACTCCAGGGGATGGGCCTTGATGCTGAACTTTAGGGCGGTCCGCTCCTCGTTCTCCAGGTCCAACTTGACGAAGGCCGGCTTCACCACCAGGTCCAGGTTATCGGGGGCGATGTACCCGCGGGCGATGGCGATGGCCTTCACCGCCTGGTTTACCGCCTGGGGCCCGATGGCCTGTACCTCCACCTCTCCCTTGGTGCGCAAAAGCGCTGCTATGGCGCCGGCCACGGAGTTGGGGCGGGACTTGGAAGACACGCGCAACGTTTCCACTTTGACCTCCTGAAAGCTCCTGGGCCACCCTGCTTTGGAAGGACATGGGCGGCTTCAGGCCCATGGTAGAGCAAAAGGGCCCCGTGCGCAACTAGGAGGCCAGGACCCGTTCCTCGAGGCCTTTAAGGAGGCTTTCCACGTTTTCCTGCATGAGCTTTTGCACCAGCTTCTGCAGAAGCCCGCCGAAGAGGGGGATGGTGAGCTCGTAGGTGAGGCTCAAGACCACCCGGGTGCCCCCCCCTTCCGGCAGGAAGACCCAGGTGCCCTCGTAGCGGTCAAAGTCCCCCTCGGGGGAGTAGAAGCGGTTTTTAAGGTTTTGGTCGTCCCACTCCTCCTCCTCCAGCCAACGCACCTTCTTTCCCATGGCCACCGCCACCCACTCACTTTTGGTGCGGTTTCCCTCTTGGGAAAGGACCTTGAGGCTTTCCACCTCCTTGAGGTAGGGCTTAAGGCCCTCTAGGTCCTTGGCCAGGGCATACACCTTTTCCGGCGGGGCCTGGATGAAGCGTTCCGCACGCACCTCGGGCATGGGCTCTTTTTACCCCGTTTCCTCTTCCATGACAAGCCGGTAGGCCTCCAAGGCCACGGAAAGGGGGAAACCCCGGCCCTGGAGGAAGCGCACCGCCTTGGCCTTGTCCTGGCGGCGGGGGTAGCGGCGGAGGACCTTTAGGGCCGCCTCCAGGTTCTCCTCCTCCCCATAGGCGCTAAGCACTTCCTCCACCACCTCCTGCGCCACCCCCTGGGCCCTTAGGAGGTGGCGAAGCTTATGGGGACCGTACTTCCGCCTACTGGCCACAAAGGCTTCCGCAAAGGCCCGGTCATCCAGGTAGCCCATGGCCTCGAGGCGGGCCAGGACCCCTTCCACCTCCCCTTCGGGAAAGCGGTCCCGAAGCTTCTCCCGCAAGCGGGCCCGGCTCAAGGCCCGCCTGGCCAAGAGCCTAAGGGCGTAGGCCATAGCCTCCGCCTTTTCCATACCCATAGGGTACGCTATGGCCCATGCGGGTCTTCGCCATCGCCGACCCCCACCTCTCCCGCCTCCACCCCAAACCCATGACCATCTTCGGCCAAAACTGGCAGGGCCACCCGGAGGCCTTCTTTCGGGGCTGGCGGGAGGTGGTGGGCCCGGAAGACCTGGTGATCGTACCCGGGGATATCTCCTGGGCCATGCGCCTAGGGGAGGCCTTACCCGACCTTCTAGACCTGGCCGCCTTACCGGGAAAAAAAGTGCTTCTAAAGGGCAACCACGACTACTGGTGGCCCTCCATAAGCCGCTTAAGGGCGGTCCTGCCCCAGGGTATGTACGCCCTACAAAACGACGCCCTGGTGTTGGAAGGGGTGGGGGTGGCGGGCACTAGGGGCTGGCAGTACCCACCCCCTACCCCGGAGGACGAAAGGATCTTCGCCCGAGAGGTGGAAAGGCTTAAGCTCTCCTTGCAGGATCTGAAGGACAAGCCCTACCGCCAGCTGGTGGTGGCCTTTCACTTCCCCCCCTTTGGCCCTAAGGGAGAGGCCACCCCCCTTTTGGAGCTGGCCCTGGAGGCCAAACCCCAGGCCATCGTCTACGGCCACCTCCACGGGGCGGATCCGGAAAGGCTTCCCCAGGAGTACCAAGGCATCCCCCTCCACCTGGTGGCCGCCGACGCCCTGGGCTTCCGCCCCAAGCTGATCCTGGAGTTAGGATAAGGGAGTGATCACGGCCTTCGTACTCATCCGCGCCCGGGGGGACCGGATCGCCACCTTGGGCGAGGCCATCGCCGAGCTCCCCCAGGTGGCCGAGGTCTATTCGGTCACCGGATCCTTTGACCTGGTAGCCCTTTTGCGCCTTAAGGACCTCGAGGAGCTGGACCAGGTGGTCACCCGGGGGATCCTGGCCTTGGAAGGGGTGGAACGCACGGAAACCCTCCTGGCTTTCCGCGCCTACCCCAGGAAGCTCCTGGACCAAGGCTTCGCCCTGGGTGGGGAATAGGCCCAAGACCTTGGTCCCTCCACCCCTGGTCTTCCTCCTGCTGCTCCAAGGAGGGCTTCTCCTTCTAGGGGCCGCGGGCATGCTTCTTTTAGATTTGCCCTTTGGTCAAGCTAACCCCCGGGAGCTTCCTTACGCCTTGGGTCTCTTCCTGGCTTTGGCCCTCCTGGAGGAGGCCTTCCGGCGCCTCTTCCCCACCTCCTTCCGGGAAGCGGAAGGCCTCCACCGGGCCTTGGGCCAGGCCCTGCGCCAAGCAGGGGTGCGCCCCCCGGCCTTGGTATTCCTCGCCCTCCTCTCCGGGGTGGCGGAAGAGGTCTTCTTCCGGGGCCTTTTGCAAAGCCTCTTCATCGCCTGGTGGGGCCCCCTTGGGCTGGGCCTCCAGGCCGTGGCCTTTGCCCTCCTTCACCCTGCCCCTAAACGGGCCTTCGCCTATCCCCTTTTCACCGGGGCGGCTGGGCTCCTCTTGGGCGCCACCTACCTTCTTACCGGAAGCTTGCTCCCGGGAATCCTAGCCCATTTTCTCCACAACGCCCGGGGGTTTTACGAGATCTCCCGGAGCTGAGATAAGGTAGCAAAAGTTCCCTTCCTGGCCAAGGGTCCGAGCCACATTCTCCGCCCAAAACTTGCTATAATGGGGAGGAAGCTATCAAAACACCGGGTATATCCGCTATGGAGGGGGCGTCCATGAACGAGCTGGAACGGATACGTCGCCGTCAAGACCTCGAGGCCTATCGGGCCCTTAGCTGGGAAGGTTCCTTCGCCGACTACCTGCGCCTTCTCAAACAGGACCCCAGACCCTTAAGGACCAGCTTCCAGCGGGTCCACGACATGATCCTGGCCCAAGGGGTGGAGGAGTACACCCTCTTCAAGGAGAGGCTTCTCCACTACCGCTTCTTTGACGACCCCTTTGAGGAGGGCAAGGACGCCATCTTCGGCCTGGATAAACCCCTCATGCGCCTGGTGGCCACCTTAAAGGCCGCTGCCCACCGCCTGGGGCCGGAAAGGCGGATCCTCCTCCTGCACGGGCCCGTGGGCTCGGCCAAAAGCACCATCGCCCGGCTCCTCAAGAAGGGCCTCGAGGCCTATAGCCGCACCGAGGAGGGCAAGCTTTTCACCTTCTACTGGAAGACCCCGGAGGGCCCCCTCCCCTGCCCCATGCACGAGGAACCCCTCCTCCTACTGCCTAGGGAGCTGAGGGAGGAGTTTTTGGGGGAGCTAAGGCACCTCCACCCCGACTACCCTTACCCCCTCGAGGTGGAAGGGGACCTGTGCCCGGTCTGCCGCTTCCAGATGCGGGAGGCCTTGGCCCGCCACAGGGGGGATCTGGCCGCGGTCTTGGAACAGGAGATCGGGGTCAAGCGCCTGGTCCTCTCCGAGAAGGACCGCATCGGCATCGGCACCTTCCAGCCCAAGGACGAGAAGAACCAGGACTCCACGGAGCTCACCGGGGACATCAACTACCGCAAGGTGGCCATATACGGCTCCGACTCCGACCCTAGGGCCTTCAACTTTGACGGGGAGCTCAACATCGCCAACCGGGGCCTGGTGGAGTTCATCGAGATCCTGAAGCTGGACGTGGCCTTCCTCTACGACCTCCTCACCGCCAGCCAGGAGCACAAGATCAAGTCCAAGAAGTTCGCCCAAACGGACATTGACGAGATCATCCTGGGCCATAGCGTCTCCGGGGACACGCCCATCCTGTACCGCTACCAGGGCATCCCGGGGTGGGCAACAGTCCAAGACCTCTGGGAAAGGTTCGGCCACGACCCTACGGGACTTGAGGTGCTCGCACACGACTTCTCGTCGGGTCAGACGCGTTGGACCCGGGTCCGGTCGATTTTCCGACACCGCTTTACAGGCGTGATGCTCACCACCTCCCAGAAGTGGGGTGTGGTGGAGACAACTCCCAACCATTCCCTATACGACCGCGACGGGCAGACTTTCTACCCGGAGGAGCGCCGGGAGATCGCGGCCGTGCGCCGGATCCATGTGGATCTCGCCCTACGGGAAGAAGGGGAGCTTGTGGACGTTATGGAGGGTGTTGTCGGGTTCATCCGCGAAGACGTTCGTGCAGTGGCGGGCAGCGGGCCCCTGACACGCCCCGCCCGTCCCGGGTGGGCAAGGCTCGCCCTCCCACGGCACGCAACGGAGGTCCGAGCGGTTTACCATCCGCTTCGGGACGAGACTGCCCTCAAGGACCTCCTCACCGTCCTCATCTGGTACGCCACCGAGGGCCACGTAAACGGCAAAAACGGCGGCATCGTGATTAGCCATGCGGATCGGAACGAGTTGGAACGGGTTCGTAGGAGTTACGCCCGCATTACAACCGCACACGGTTACATAGATGCCGGCGCCAAGAAGGATTCGGCATGGCGACTCTATCTGGGTTCGCAGGCCATCGCCGTGCTCGCGCGGCACCACTGCGGCGAGCACGCGGCCTCGAAGAGGCTTCCGGACTTCCTCTTTCGCTTGCCAAGACCATTCCTTGAGCACGCCTTTAACGAGCTGATGCGCACCGACGGTTCCCGTAAGCTCTCCGCAGAGCTTGACCGGACCGCCTCGGCCGACTACCGTGCCCGCTTCTTTGAGTTCAAGACGATCTCACCCATGCTGGCCGCTCAGGTGGGTACCCTGGCGACGCTTTTGGACCACGACTATAGCGTCTATCGGCAGGAGCGACCTGGCCGGCCTCCGGCCTACCGGATTCGGTTCGTTTCGGGAGAGGGTAAGCGAGGCGGCCGCCACCGCCGCTTCCAGGCTCGGGTATACTCCCGGAAAGCGTTCGCGGAATGGGTCTACGACATCGAGTGCGAAGACCTCCATAACTTCGTCTGCGGGGTCGGCAACGTTGTTTGTCACAACACCAACGAGCCGGAATACCGAAAGCTCCAGGCCAACGAGTACATGGAGGCCCTGAGGGACCGCACCATCAAGATAGACGTCCCCTACATCCTGCGGGTCTCCGACGAGGTGAAGATCTACCAGCGGGACTTCAGCAAGGTGAGGGCCAAGCACATCGCTCCCCACACCCTGGAGATGGCCGCCACCTGGGCGGTCCTCACCCGGCTGGAACCCCCCAAGCGGGCGGGGCTAACCCTCATGCAAAAGCTCAAGCTCTACGACGGCAAGCTCCTGCCCGGCTGGACCGAGGAAGCGGTGCGGGAGCTCATGACCGAGGCCAAGCGGGAGGGCCTCGAGGGCATCAGCCCCCGCTACATCCAGGACAAGATCTCCAACGTCCTGGTCACCTCCGAGGAGCCCTGCATCAACCCCTTCATGGTGATGAACGAGCTGGAGGAGGGCCTCAAGCACCACTCCCTCATCTCCGATGAGAAGACCAAGGAGCGGTACAAGGCCCTTTTGCAGGAGGTAAAGGCGGAGTACGCGGAGATCGTGAAAAACGAGGTGCAAAGGGCCATCGCCGCCGATGAGGAGGCGCTAAACCGCCTCTTCCACAACTACATTGACCACGTGAAGGCCTATGTCCTTGGGGAAAAGGTGAAAAACCCCTACACGGGTGCCCCGGAACCCCCCAACGAAAGGCTCTTGCGCTCCATCGAGGAACGCATAGAGATCCCCGAGTCCCGCAAGGACGACTTCCGCCGGGAGATCATGAACTACATCGGCGCCCTGGCCCTGGAGGGAAGGCAGTTCACCTACAAGGACAACGATCGGCTACGCCGGGCTCTGGAACTCAAGCTCTTTGACGACCAGAAGGACACCATCCGCCTTTCCGCCCTGGTCTCGGGGGTGGTGGACCCGGAAACCCAGGCCAAGATCGACGTGGTCAAGGCCCGCCTCATCCGCGACCACGGCTACTGTGAGCACTGCGCCAGCGGGGTTTTGGAGTTCGCCGCCTCCATCTTTGCCCGGAGCGAACGATGAGGCCCATTGAGCGCGACCTCCTGCGCTTTAAGGAGATCGTGCGCGGGGAGGTAAAGAAAAGGGCGCGGGAGTTTCTGACCCGGGAGGAGCTCTTCGGCCAGGTGGAAGGCCGCCTGGTCTCCATTCCCCTGCCCCAGTTGGAGCTCCCCAAGATCGTCTATGGGGAGCCCCTGGAGGAAGGCCTGGGCCTTGGGGGCCCGGGAACGGAAAGCCTGGGCCCTGGGGGGCACGTGCCCGTGGCCGAGCTGGAGCTGGAGGAGTTTTTGGACCTCATGGGCGAGGCCCTAAGGCTTCCCCGGCTCAGGCCCAAGGGGGAGGGGGAGGTTACCGAGGAGGCCTTCCGCTACACCACCATCGCCCGCAAGGGGCCTAGGGGCCTACGCCACGTGCGCCGCACCCTCAAGGAAAGCCTCAAGCGGGCCCTCATCACCGGGGAATACCGCCCGGAGGAACCCCTCTTGGTCCCCGAGCGGGAGGACCTCCGCTACAAGGCCCCCAAGACCAAGCCCCGCCCCCACGCCCAGGCGGTGGTCCTTTTCGCCTTGGATGTCTCGGGGAGCATGCGGGAGGAGGAGCTCAGGCTGGTGAAGACCCTCTCCTTCTGGATCACCCTGTGGATCAAGCGCCACTTCCCCCGGCTGGAAAGGCGCTACCTCCTGCACGACGCCGAGGCCTGGGAGGTGAGCGAGGAAGAGTTCTTCCGCGCCCGGGAAGGAGGGGGAACAAGGCTTTCCAGCGCCCTCCTCCTGGCGGAGGAGATCCTGAAATCCTACCCCGAGGCCTTTTACAACCGCTACCTCTACCACTTCTCCGACGGGGAAAACTGGCAAGGGGATACCCCCGTGGCCCTCGAGGCCCTAAGGCGCCTCCTTCCCACCCTGGCCCTATACGGCTACGCCCAGGTGCAAGGACCTTACGGCCAAGGGCATTTCCTCGAGGACCTGAAGGAGGCCTTGGGCAAGGAGGAAGGGCTGGCCGCCACCGAGGTGCGGGGGAAGGAGGACCTACCCCTGGCCCTGAGGCGGCTTTTGGGAGGCTAGAGGATGCGCAAGGAGCTTCGCCGCTGGGCCGAACGCTTACGGGAGCGCGCCTTGGCCGAAGGCCTCTCCTTTCCCCCGGTCCTCTTTGAAGAGGTGGGCCCGGAGGAGATGGCCATGCTGGCCGCCTACGGGGGGTTTCCCCGGCGCTACCCTCACTGGCGCTTCGGCAGCGAGTATTTGCGCTACCGGGAAACCTACCGTTATGGGCTTGGGCGTATCTACGAGCTGGTGGTGAACACCCAACCCGTGCGCGCCTACCTCCTAAAGGGGAACACCCTCCTGGCCCAAAAGCTGGTCATGGCCCACGTGTACGCCCACGCGGACTTTTTCCAGAACAACCTGGCCTTCAAGCCCATCCCCAAGGACATGCACGAGGAGATGGCCCACCATGCCTCCTTCGTGGAGAGGGCCATGGAGCGGCACGGGGCGAGGAGCGTGGAGGAGTTTTTAGACCTGGCCCTCTCCCTGGAGAACCTCATCGACCCCCAAGCGCTCTATATTCAAAGGCAGGTGGAACCCCAGGAGGAAAAGGCTCCTGGCCGCCTCCAAGTACGCCCCTACCTGGACCCCTACGTGAACCCCCCACCCCAGCCCCCCAAGGAGGCCGAGGAGGGGGCAAGCCCCACCCCCCTTCCTCCCCGGCCCACCCGGGACATTCTGGGCTTCCTGGCCCGGCACGCCCCCCTGGCCCCTTGGCAGAAAGGCATCCTGGAGATCATCCGGGAGGAGAGCCTGTACTACGTTCCCCAAGCCGCCACCAAGATCCTGAACGAGGGCTGGGCCACCTACTGGCACACCCGCATCCTCCTCCCCCTCCTCTCCCCGGCGGAGGCCTTGGAGTTCGCCGAGCTCCAGGCGGGGCTTCTGGCCCCCCAGGGGCTTAACCCCTACCGCCTGGGCTACCTGCTCCTCAAGGAGGTGGAGGACCGCTGGGACAAGGGGCGGTTCGGCCCGGAGTACGAGGCCCTGCCCCTGGGGGAACGGCTCACCTACGAGAGGCCCACCGGGGAAGGCCTGAAAAAACTCTTTCAGGTGCGCACCATCCACACGGACCTGGGCTTTTTGGATAGCTTCTTGACCCCGGAGTTCGCCTTAAGGCAGAGGCTAATCTCCCCTGAGGACCTCCCCCGGTTCGCCGAGGCCAAACAGGCCCTCCTCTTCCGCCTCACCAACGCAGGCTACCCCATCGTGGAGCTGGTGGATGCCAACTATGGGAATCGAGGGGAGCTTCTTCTGGAACACGCCTACGAGGGGGTGGGGCTGGACCTCAAAAAGACCAAGGCGGTGCTGGAAAACCTGCACCGCCTTTGGGGCCGGCCCGTGCACCTGAAAACGGTGGTGGGGGACAAAGAAACCCTCCTTTCCGCGGGGAGCTAGCGCAGAACCCTCAGATAGCCAAGAAGGAGGGCCTCGGAAAGCTCCCCCAGGTGCCGGGCCACCAGGCGCCCTTCCCGGTCAAAGAAGAAGGTGGTGGGAAGGCCCTGGGTCTTCAGGGCCTGGGAAAGCTGGGTTTCCGGGTCCAAAAGGACCCATTCGGGGGCCAGTTTCTGCTCCTCCAAAAAGCTCCGCACCACCGCTGGCCCCTCCCCTTGGCTCACAAAGGCGAAGCGCACCTCGGGATTTTCCTGGCTCAGGCGCACCATCATGGGAAGCTCCCGCCGGCAAGGGGGGCACCAGGTGGCCCAGAGGTTCAGGACCAGGGGCTTCCCGCGGAAATCCTGGAGGTTGACCGGGGTACCCCCGAGGGTGGCCAGGGTGACCGAGGGCAGCCGCACCTCCTCCCCCCCTCGCCTCTGCACCAGGAAAACCCCGAAGACCAGGCCCGCCGCCAACGCGGAGAACAGGGCATACCGCCAAAGGTTTTTGGGCAGTGCCATCAGCGTGTACCCTCCCGCAGCCAGGATACCCCACATGGGGCTAAACCCCCCTTGCCAGACGTAAAGGGCGGAAAGGGGATCCCGGGCAAATACCGAGGCGTTTTCCAGGACGAAACCCAGCCGCGCCCCCACAAAGCCCAGGAGGATGGCGTTATAGGCCCAAGGGCCAAGCCTGCGGTCCACCTTCCGGGCCCAGGCCTCCGCCAGGAGCACCATGGCCAAAAGGGCCAGGAAGACCTGAAACCTGGCCCAGGGGATGGCAAAAGGCCCGATCTGGAAAGCATCCATCTAGCGAACCAAGGGGAAGCCCGCCCTTTCAATGGCCAAAACCCCTCCCTCCAGGTTGTAGAGGTTGGTGTACCCCTTCCGCTTCAAGTATTCCGCCGCCTGGCGGCTGCGGTTGCCGCTACGGCAATAGAGGTACACGGGCTTGTCCTTGGGTAGGGTGTCCCCCCACTGGGCGATGGCCTCCACGGGCAGGTTGATGGCCCCGGGCACGTGCCCCCCGGCGAACTCCTGGGGGGTTCGTACGTCCACGATCACCGCCCCCCTCTCCACCGCCTGGTAGAGCTCCTCGGGACCCACATGGGTGTAGCTCCCTTTGGGCCCACAGGCTGCAAGGATGAAGAGGGCGAAAAATCCCAGTAGCGCCCGCCGGGTCATGCTAGGCGCTCACCCCCACCGCCTTGCGGATGGCCTGGAGGAACTGGGAAAGGGGCTGGGCCCCAAGAACCCTTTCCTTGCCATGGTTCACGATGGTGTCGGGAACGCCGTGGATGTGGTAGCGGCTGGAGAGCTCGGGGAACTCGTTGGCCTCGATCATCTCGCCCCACACCTTGGGGGAAGCGTAGGCCATGCGGTGGGCGGTGCGCACCGCCTGGGGGCAGTAGGGGCAGGTGGGGGTGACGAAGACCTGGAGCACCACCTCCTCGGGCAGGTTGTTGAGCTCCTCCACCACGTTATCCGGTAAACCGTGGCCATCGCGGCCCAGCATCTCAATGTCCTCGAGGAGGCTGGCGAACTCATACCCTGCCGGAATCCCCCGGTAGCGCAGGTTGATGGCCTCTGAACCCTTCTCCCGCAGGATCAGGGTAGGGGGAGCCTCCACCCGGTATTCCTTGGCCTTCTCCTTCCCCTCCGGGGTGGCCAGGTCGTAGACCACCAGGTGCAGCCTAGGGGAGAGACCCGCCAGTTCCTCCAGGAGCTGCTTGGTCTCCTTGCAGTAGAGGCAGGGCTCCTTCCCCGGGGCGATCAGGGTGGAGGTATCGGTGAAAAGCACCAGCTCCACGTCCCGCTCGAGGTTGGCAAGCCGCTCGCGTACAATCTCCTGTTCCTTGGGTCCCAGTAGCGCCATCGTATCCTCCCGGATACCCCTATCGGGGTACATCCTCTCACCACTATAGCAAAGAAGGTACGCCAGGAGAATGTGCCCATTATCTCCATCCCCCGCTTGACCCATATACCCCATATGGGTATACTGCGGACCGTGGGGACAGATGCCCCTATCCGGAGGTGAAGCATGGTTTTCCGCCAAGTCTACGAAGAAGGTCTAGCCCAGATGAGCTACTTCCTCGGTTGCGCCGCCACGGGGGAGGCCTTGGTGGTGGACCCCAAGCGGGACATTGACACCTACCTGGAGATGGCCCAGAGCTTCGGCATGCGCATTGTGGCCGTGGCCGAGACCCACATCCACGCCGACTACCTCTCGGGGGCCCGTGAACTGGCCAAGGCCACGGGAGCCACCCTCTACCTTTCCGACGAGGGGGATGAGAACTGGAAGTACCAGGGGTTGGGGGGTTTCAGCTACGTCCTCCTCAAGGATGGGGACGAGTTTAAGGTGGGGAATATTCGGGTCAAGGCCGTGCACACCCCTGGCCACACCCCGGAGCACATCTCCTTCCTGGTGGCCGATGGTGCCGTCACCGATGAGCCTCTCCTCTTCCTCACCGGGGACTTCGTCTTTGTGGGTGACATTGGCCGGCCGGACCTTCTAGAGGAAGCCGCGGGCATCAAGGGCACCGCTTTGCCCGGAGCCAAGCGCATGTTCCAAAGCCTCAAGGAGAAGTTCCTGACCCTTCCCGACCACGTCCAGGTCTGGCCCGGGCACGGGGCGGGTTCCGCCTGCGGCAAGGCCCTGGGGGCCCTTCCCGCCACCACCGTGGGCTACGAAAGGCGGTATGCCTGGTGGGCGGGGTACCTGGACCGAAACGACGAGGAAGGCTTTGTCAAGGCTCTGCTGGAAGGCCAGCCGGAGGCCCCCACCTACTTCAAGGAGATGAAGCGGCTCAACCGGGACGGGATGCCCATCCTGGGGGGCATCCCTCACCCGGGCCGCCTCACCAAGGCGCAGTTTGAGCGCTACCTGGCAGAGGGGGCTATTCTGGTAGACACCCGGGACAAGTTCGCCTTTGCGGGCGGGCACCTCCGGGGTGCCATCAACATCCCTGCCGGCAAAAACTTCTCCACCTGGGCGGGGTGGCTTCTGCCCTATGAAAGGCCCCTCATCCTCCTGGCCCACCCCTCCGAGGTGGAGGCCCTGACCCGGGCCCTGATCCGCATCGGCCTGGACGAGGTGGTGGGGTACATCCCGGGCCTCGAGGGCTACGCCGACGGGGAACTGGAAACCGTGCCCCAGATTACCGCCAAGGAGGCCCATGCCCTCTGGCAAAAGGGCGAGGCGGTGATCCTGGACGTGCGGGGCCGGGACGAGTACCTGGCCGGGCACATCCCCGGGGCCCTGAACATCCACGCGGGCCGCGTCCTGGCCCACCTGGACAAGCTTCCCCAGGACAAGCCCCTCATCCTCCACTGTGTGGGCGGGGACCGCTCCAGCACCGCCATCAGCGCCCTCTTGTCCCATGGCTTTAAGAACGCCCTCAACCTCACCGGGGGGATCAAGGCCTGGCAGGAGGCGGGCTTCCCGGTGGTGAAGGGGGAGGAGCTGGTCCAAGCTTGAGTAGCCCGCTGGGGAGCTGGGGCCATACCCCGGTTCCCCAGGGCATCTAGGGGAGGCCAACCATGTACGAAGCGCAAGTCAAGGACCTAAGCCCAGAAGAGGCTAAGCAGCTTTACGACCAGGGTGTGCCCTTCATTGACGTGCGGGAGGTGGAGGAGTACGCCCAGGCCCGGATCCCGAGGGCGGGCCTCCTCCCCCTTTCCGAGTTCATGGCCCGTTACGGGGAGATCCCCAAGGACCGGCCTGTGGTCCTCTACTGCCGCACAGGAAACCGCTCTTGGCAAGCGGCCGCCTGGCTTTCCGCCCAAGGTTACGGAAACATCTACAACTTAGAAGGGGGGATTGTTCGCTGGTACCGCTCAGGCCTTCCCGTGGACACCACCCCGGTGGAGGTGGGCTACGCCGCCACCCCCTACCAGGAGGTGGGCCCGCACGAGGCGGAAAAGCTTTTGGGCGAGGCCCTGGTGGTGGACGTAAGGGAGCCCTGGGAGTATGCCGAAGGACACGTGCCCGGGGCCATCAACATTCCCCTCTCCTCCCTGCCGCAACGCCTAGCCGAGCTTCCCCAGGACCGGCCCATCCTTCTGGTCTGCAACTCCGGCAACCGCTCCGGGGTGGCGGCGGACTTCCTGGTAGGTCAGGGCTTCCCGGGGGAAAAGGTGTTCAACCTCGAGGGCGGCACCTACGCCTGGGTGGGAGCAGGCCTCCCGGTGGAGCGATGATCCTAGCCCTGATTGGAGCCCTTCTCATAGGGCTTTCCTTGGGCCTTTTGGGTTCGGGGGGATCCATCCTCACGGTACCCGTCCTGGTCTACCTCCTGGGGGAGCCCCCGAAGCAGGCCATCGCCGAAAGCCTTCTCATCGTGGGGGGGATCGCCCTTTTTGGAGCCCTTCCCTACGTCCTTAGGCGTCTCGTGGACTGGCGAAACGTGGTCTTCTTTGGCCTTCCGGGCATGGCGGGCACCTACCTGGGAGCCTGGCTTTCCCGCTTCGTCTCCGGGGAGGTGCAGCTTCTTACCTTCGCCATGGTGATGCTCCTAGCCGCCTACTCCATGGCCCGGCCCACCCTCTTATCCTCGGCAAAAAGGGCCTCCCGCAAAGCCTGGAAGGTGGTCCTGGATGGCCTAGCCGTGGGAGCCCTTACCGGATTTGTGGGCGTTGGGGGGGGGTTTCTCATCGTCCCCGCCTTGGTCCTCCTGGGGGGGCTTCCCATGCACCTGGCGGTGGGCACAAGCCTTCTCGTCATCGCCCTTAAATCCTTCACCGGCTTCTACAAGTACCTGCACCTCCTGCCCCAGTACGGCCTAGGGGTGGACTACCCCGTGGCCCTTCTCTTCATCGCCGTGGGCACCCTGGGGAGTTTTTGGGGTGGGCGGCTTGCCCTGCGCCTGCCCCAGGAGAGCCTGAGGCGGGGCTTCGCCCTTTTCCTGGTGGTCATGGGGGTTTTCATCCTGGGCCAGAACCTGGTCCAGGGACATTAGACTAAAGGGGTGCCCTTCCGCACCCTACTGGCCATCCAGGCGGAAACAAGGCCAGAGCACTACCGCACGGAAGAAGCCTTTCGCAAACGGGTCTTTTCCCTCTTAAGGCCCCTACAGGGCACCCCCTCTCCCCGCCTGGCCGCCTTCCCCGAACTTTTCGGGCTTCCCCTGCTCCTGCACCTGGGAGGGGATTTCCACCCCCGGGAGCTCCTCACCTCTCCCCTATCCCCCTGGAAACGGGCGCGAAAGGCCTATGAGGTCTTTCACCGGACCATGGCCGAGGCCGCCAGGGCCTTCGGTACCTACCTCCTCTCCGGCACCCTCCTTTCCCCGCCTTACGAGGAGGAGCTGGCCCGAGGGCGCTTCGCCAGGAGCCCCTTCTTCCAGAACCTGGCCCTCTTCTTCAATCCCCATGGCCGCCTTCTAGCCCAGGTGCCTAAGATAGAGCTCACCCCGCCCGAAAGCTGGCTTAGGCGGGGACACTTCGGGCCCCACCTGGTCCAAACCCAAGCGGGCCGGGTGGGTATCCTCACCTGTCTGGATGGATTTTTTGAAAAGCACCTGGCCCGCCTGGATGCCCTGGGAGCGGAAGTCCTCCTGCAACCCTCCGCCAACCCCGCCCCCTGGGAAAGGCCTTGGCCTTGGGATAGGTCCAGGACAGAGGGCGAGGTGTGGCTCGCCTCCGCCAGGGAACGGCTAAGGGACCGCGAGAACCTAAGGCTCCTCCTTAACCCCATGCTGAACGGGACAATCCTGGGCCTAAGCTTTGAGGGGCAAAGCGGTGTCTATGCCCCCGGGGAGACCCTGGCCCTGGCCAAGGCCCTCCGTGGGGATGAATCCCTTCTCCTGGTCCTATAGACGCTCGGGGAAAAGGGTGATGGGATAAGGGCGGATCAAGGCCTTGGCCAGCCGTTCCCATGCCAGGTCCTCCACCCCCTGGGCGATCTCCTCCGCCACCTCCTCTAAGGGGTAGCGTCCGGGCGGCTCCGTCCTTTCCAAAAGGATCACGTGGAAGCCGAACTCCGTACCCACGGGAGGGGAAACCTCCCCCGGCTTGAGGCCGAGAAGGGCCTTTTCAAAGGCGGGAATATAGGTGCCTTCCGGCTCGCATCCCAGGTCCCCACCCACCTCCTTGGAGCCCGGGTCCTGGGAAACCTCCTGGGCCACCTGGGCAAAGGCCTCCCCCTTCGCCAGGCGGGCGAGAACTTCCTTGGCTGCCTCCAGGGTAGGCACCAAAATGTGCCGGGCGCAGTAGAGGGTGGGGTGGCGGTACTCCGGGGAAAGGAGCCAAAGGGCCTTTAGGGCGGCGGGAGACACCCTTAGTGCTTGCCGGTAATGGGCCTCCAGGGCCTCGAGGGCCATGGCCTCGGAAAGCAAGAGGCGGTAGGCATCCAGGTCGGGTATCCCGGCTTGCAAAAGCGCCTGGAGCAGGGCTTCCTGGGAAGGAAAGGCCTCGGAGAGTTCCCAGACCTTCTTGGCCACCGCTTCCTCCCTTGGCCAAAACCCCCTTTTCCGGGCCACCTGGAGGAGGGCCCGTTCCTCCGCCAAGGCCTCCAAGTAAGGGGCCCGGTACTGGGCCAGAAGGGCCCGGGTTTCCTGGTTGTCGGGAAGGCCCAGTTGGCGAAGGGCGCCTTTGGCGAAGAGGCCAAAGCGTAGCTCAAACTGACTTCTCGTGAGGCTTTCGGGCCCCACCTGGGCCACCACCGGATCTTCTTGAGCAAAGGCCAGAAGGCCGAGGGCCAGAAAGAAAAGCCCCCACAAGGGGTTGCGGGAAAAAAGAAGGCGCATGCCCCATGCTAGCATGGAGGGCGTGAACGACCTCATCCTCAAGGCCGCTCGCGGGGAGCCCACCCCTAGGCCCCCCGTCTGGTTCATGCGCCAGGCGGGCCGTTACCAGAAGGAATACCAGGAGATCCGCAAGCGCTACTCCCTCCCGGAGATCGTGCAAAACCCCGAGGTCTGCGCTGAGGTCACCCTCTTGCCCGTGCGGCAGCTGGGGGTGGACGCCGCCATCCTCTTCGCCGACATCACCACCCCCCTCCACGGCATGGGGGTGGAGCTGGACCTGGTGGAGGGCAAGGGCCCGGTGATCCCTAACCCCATCCGCAACGAAAGGGGGGTGGAGGCCTTAAGGCCCTTGGAACCGGAAGAGGCCGTGCCCTTCGTGCTGGACACCATCCGTATTCTAAAAAAGGAGCTGGGAGTTCCCTTAATCGGTTTCGCCGGGGCGCCCTTCACCTTGGCCAGCTACCTCATAGAAGGCGGGCCAAGCCGCCACTTCCGGGAGGTGAAGACCTTCATGTACCGGGAAGAGGCCCTCTGGCACCGGCTCTTGGAAAAACTCACCGAGGGCATGGCCCGCTACCTCAAGGCCCAGGCGGAGGCGGGAGCCGACCTCCTCCAGGTCTTTGACTCCTGGGTGGGTGCCCTTTCCCCTGCGGACTACCGCCGGTACGTGAAGCCCCACATGGAACGGCTCTTTCAGGAGCTAAAGCCCCTAGGGGTGCCGGTGATCCATTTCGGGGTGGGGACCATGGGCCTACTAAAGGACATGCGGGAAGCGGGCGGGGATGTGCTCGGCCTGGACCACCACACCCCCCTTCCCTGGGCCCGGGAGGTCCTGGGGGAAACCCCCGTCCAGGGCAACCTGGACCCCGTGGTCCTCTTCGCCCCCAAGGAGGTGATCAGGCGGGAGGTGAGGCGGATCCTGGAGGAAAACGCCGGCAGAGCAGGGCATATCTTCAACTTGGGCCACGGCATTCTGCCCCAGACCCCCGTGGACCACGTGCGCTACGTGGTAGAACTCCTAAAGGAGGCGGAAGCATGAACGTACTCCTCATGGCCTACGGCACCCCCTATACCCCGGAAGAGATTGAGCCCTATTACACCGACATCCGCCGGGGAAGGCGCCCATCGGAAGAGCTCATCAAGGAACTGGAAGAACGTTACACCGCCATTGGCAAAAGCCCCCTGAACGAGATCACCCTGGCGCAGGCCATAAGGCTCCAGGCGCTTTTGAACCTCGAGGCCCCCGTCTATCCCAAGCGCCTTCTCGGCCCCTTTGGCCCCCGTACCCCCCAGGGCCCCGCCCGGGTCTACGTGGGCACCAAGCACTGGCACCCTTCCATCGGGGAGGCCTTGGCCGCCATGCACGAGGATGGGGTGCGGCGGGCGGTGGCCATCGTGGCCGCTCCCCACTACTCCCTAAGAAGCGTGGCCGAGTACCAGGAAAAGGTGGACCAGGCCCTTAAGGCCCTCCCTGAGCCCATAGAGGTGGTCTGGGTGCAAAGCTACGAGGCCCACCCCGGCCTCATCGCCGCCTATGCCAGGAGGCTGGAGGAGGCCATCTGGCGGCTAAGGGAGCCCAGGAAGGCGGCCTATGTCTTCACCGCCCACTCCATCCCCCTCGCCGCCGTGGAACGGGGCGACCCCTACCCGCGCCAGGTGGAAAGGACGGCGGAGCTCATCGCCAAGAGGCTCTCCCTCCCCCGGTATAGCGTGGCCTACCAGTCCGCGGGGCGTACCCCCGAGCCCTGGCTTGGCCCCGACATCAACGAACACCTAAGGGCCCTAAGGGAAGAGGGCTTTGAAGAGGTGGTGGTGCAGGCGGTGGGCTTCCCCGCGGACCATCTGGAGGTCTACTACGACCTGGACCTCGAGGCCCAGGCCACCGCTAAGGAAGTGGGGCTAAGGCTCCTTCGCGCCCGGAGCCTCAACGCGGATCTGGACTACATCCAGGTGCTCAAGGACCTGGTGGAGGCGGCGTGGCTCAAGTAGCTGTGGTGGGGGGAGGCTGGGCAGGGCTTGCCGCCGCCTTGGCCCTGAAGGAGGCCGGGGTGGACTTCCGGCTCTTTGAGGCCAGCCTCCGCCTGGGAGGGAAGGTGCGCACCCACAAGGGGGAAGGGTTTTTGGTGGAAGGGGGTCCCGATGCCAGCGTGCGCTACAAAAAGGAGGTGCTGGAACTGGGGGAACGCTTCGGCCTAACCCCCATCGGCACCCTTCCTGCCAAGCCTGCGGCCTACATCCTGCGCCGGGGAAAGCCTCATCCCCTCCCCGAGGGGCTTCTGCAAATCGTCCCCGGCAACCTCAAGGGCCTAGCCCGCACCTCCCTCCTCTCCTTTTCCGGGAAGCTTAGGGCCCTTTACGATCTCTTCCTCCCCCGGGGGAGCAAGGAAGACGAGAGCCTTAGGGAGTTTGTGGAGAGAAGGCTGGGTCCCGAGGTCTTTGCCGCCCTGGTGGCCCCCTTGGCGGGGGGCATCTACGGGGGGGAGCCGGACGAGCTTTCCCTGAAGGCCGCTTTCCCCCAGCTTCTGGAGCTGGAAAGAAGGCACCGCAGCCTCATCCTGGGGGCCATGCGCACCCAAAAGGCCCGGGGAAGCCGCGAGGGGGGAAGCCTCTTTTTCTCCTTCCAGGAGGGGCTTTCCGCCCTGACCCAGAGGCTAAAGGAGGGGGTGGGAGAGAAGACCCTCCTGGGTACCCCTGTCCTGGCCCTGGAGCCCCTGGGGAGCCGCTACCGCCTCCATACCCCTAGGGGCACCTGGGAAGCGGAGGCGGTGATTCTGGCCACCCCTGCCCCGGTGGCCGCCCAGCTTTTAAGGCCCTTTCTTCCCGAGGCCACCGCCCTTCTCAAGGGTATCCCCCACACCCCTGCGGCCACCGTGAGCCTGGCCTTTTCCGAGGCCTTGCCCGTGGAGGGGCACGGGCTCCTCATCGCCCAGGGGGAAGGGTACCGGGCCAGGGGTTTTACCTGGACCCATGGCAAATGGCCAGGGAGGGCCCCGGAGGGTTGGTCCCTGGTGCGGGCCTATTTCTCAGGAGAAGTGGCCAGGCTTTCCGAGGCGGAGCTGGCCAAGGTGGCCCTGGAGGACCTCCGCCGCTTCCTGGGCCAGGAGGTAAGGCCAGAGCGCACCTTTGTCTTCCGCTTCCCCGAGGGCATGCCCGCCTACCGGGTGGGACACCTGGAGCGGCTAGAAAGGCTAGACATGGCCCTCCTCAAGGTCCCAGGGCTCTTTCTGGCCGGGAACTACCTGGAAGGGGTGGGCCTCCCCGAGGTGGTGCGCTCAGGGAGAAAGGCCGCTGGGCGGGCCTTGGGCTACCTCACCCTCACCCCCACCCCCTAGGCAAGGGATGGGCTGCCGGATAGCATAAAGCAAACATGGTTTTGCCCTACCCCGTCATTGCCTTAGGCTCCCTTCTCATGGGCCTATTGGCAGGGTTTCTGGGCTACACCGATCCCTACATCCTCCCCTGGTTCATGATCCTCACCGCGGCCACCGCCAGCCTGCACGGGCTCGCTTTGGGATTGCTGGCGGCCTTCTTCTCGGCTGGGGTTCTCCTCCTCTTTCCCGGCTTCAACATCATGGCCCTGGCCCTTCTCCTCCTTTCCGCCTGGCTGGCCCACGGCATTGGGGAAAGCCTGAGAAGGGCCCACCGCCGGGCCAAGGCCCTAGCTAAGGGCCAAAGGCTCCTTACCGAGGCCCTCGAGGCCCTCCCCCAGGCGGAAAACCGGGAAGCCCTCCTTGCCTCCCTCCCCGAGCGCCTGGCCGCCTTGGGCGAAGGTGGGCACGTGGGGGTCTGGGTACCCGTAGAGCGCGGCTTCCGCCTTCTTTCCAGCATCCCCCCCTTGGCCCTTGAGGAGGTCCCGGCCAGCGGAGTCCTGGGCCGCGCCCTACAGGAAGCCCAGCCGGTTCACGTGCCCGACGTGCGCCAGGAGCCCGGCTATATCGCCGCCCCCGGCTTAAACGTCCTCTCGGAACTGGCCCTGCCCCTTTGGGAACGGGGCCAGGTAGTGGCCATCCTCAACCTGGAGCGCCCTGCCCCCTTCGCCCCGGAGGAAGTGGAGGGGCTTACCCGCTTTGCCCAGGCGGTAAGCCTCCAGCTGGACCGGCTTGCCGACCTGGAGGAGCGAAGGCTTCTGGCCGAGCTCTCCCTACGCCTACAAAGCGCCACCACCCTGAGGGAAGCCGCGGAAAAAGCCTTGGCCCTCCTCCTGGAGGCCCTCCACCTGGAGGCCGGTTTCCTTTGGGAGGAGCAGGGCGAGCGCATGGTGGCCCTGGCCTACCGGGGTGTAGAGGAACCCAGCCTCCTAGAGATCCTAAGAAAGGGCCTCCCCTACGGGCAGGGCCTGGCCTGGGAGGTTTACCGTGGGCAAAGCCCCCTCTTTACCGCCCGCTATGCCGAGGAGCCCAAGGCCATACCCGCCCTCAAGGCCCTGGGCTGGCGCACCATGGCCGCCTTGCCCATTCCCTCCGCCAAGGCCCCCCGGAGCCGCCGGGTTATGGTGGTAGGGCAAAAGGAAGCGCGCTTATGGCGAAGGGCTGAGGTGGAGCTCCTCCTCCTGGCCAGCCGCACCCTGGGCCTCGGCCTGGAGCGCCTTACGGAGAAAGCCCACCACGAGAGGGTAAACCAGCTTTTCCTAGAACTCTTAGATAAACCCTTGGATGAGCTTTATGGGCGCATCCTGGAAGAGGCTATCCGCCAGGTCCCAGGGGCAGAGGCCGGAAGCCTCTTGGTTTGGGAAGAGGGGGCTTACCATTACAAGGCGGCCTTCGGATATCGCCTGGAGGATCTTCAAACCGTGACCTTCAGCCAGGAGGAGCAACTGCTTTGGTACCGCCTGGGCCCCAAGAAGGCGCAAAAGGGGGAGCCCCGCATCCTCAGCCTTGAACACGAGCCCATCGCCGTCATCAGCCACCAGACCGCCCCGCCGGAAATTATGGACACCGCTGGCCGGGCTCAAGAAATCCAGGCCAACCTGTGCCTGCCGATCCCCTACAAAGGAGAGGTCTTGGCCTATTTAAACCTGGATAACCTCCACGATCCCCAGGCCTTCGGCGAAGACTCTTTGGAGGCCGCCCACTTCTTCGCCGCCCCCCTGGCCACCCTGCTCCACGAAAGCCGCACCCGAAAGCTCCTGGAGGAAGCCGCCCTCACCGACCCCCTTACGGGCCTGGGCAACCGCCGGGCCTTTGAGCGCTTCCTCCAGGAAGAGCTCAAACGGGCCGAGCGGTATGGCCATCCCCTTTCCCTAGCGGTCTTGGACCTAACGGGGTTCAAGGCGGTGAACGACCGGCTAGGGCATGCCGTGGGGGACCTGGCCCTTATCAAGGTGGCCGAGGCCCTAGAAAGGGAAAGGCGGAACGGGGACCGCCTTTTCCGCTGGGGCGGGGACGAGTTCGCCGCCATCTTCCCCCACACCCCCAAAAGGGGAGCCGTAAGCGCTGTCCTTCGTTACGCCAAAGCCATCCAGGGCCTTTGCTTTGACGGGCTCTGCCTGGGGGTGAACATCGGGGTGGCCAGCTACCCGGAAGACGGCAGCACCCCGGACGCCCTCCTTTCCGCCGCCGACGCCCGCATGTACCAGGCCAAGGCCCAGGGGCAGGCCGTGGTGGCTTGACCCTTTCCAAGAAGGCTGTATATTGGATGTGGCCTAGCTATGAACGGGACTTTTGGCCTAGGCCTATCCCAAGCGCTCCTTCCCCTGTTGCGCCGGGGGGTTAGGGGGTTGGCCGAGGCCCTAGAGCAGGTGGGCCAAACCCTGAGGGCGCACCGGGCCTACCTCTTTCGCCTGGAAGAGCGCCAGGGCACCTGGTATACCAGCCAGCTCGCGGAGTGGGCAGGGCCGGGTACCACCCCCCAGCTGCAAAACCCTGAGCTCCAGAACCTCCCCATGCGGAAAGCGGGCTACGGCCGCTGGCTGGACCTTTTCCTGGAAGACCGGGCCGTGGCGGGGCCTGTGGCCTCCTTCCCCGGAGAGGAGCAGCCCCTCCTCGAGGCCCAGGACATCCAAAGCCTCCTGGTGGTGCCCATCTGGGTGGAGGGAAGGCTTTGGGGGTTTTTGGGGGTGGACGACTGCCAGGAGGAAAGGGACTTCACCGCGGAAGAGGAAGCTTTCCTGCGCGCGGTGGCCGAGGTCCTGGCCCGCATCCTGGAGCTTTGGGAAAGGGAGCGCTGGCTGGAGACCCTGCTGGAATCCTCGCCGTTTTACCTGGCCCGCCTGGACAAGGAGGGCCGCCTCCTCTACGCCAACCCTGCCTTGCAAAGGGCCTTTCCCCAAGGGCCCGCCCTCCCCGTAGCCGAGGCCCTAAAGGCCCCGAACCAACCCCACGCCCACCTTTCCCAGGATGGCCGGGTGGTGGAGTGGACCCTGCTGGCGGTACCGGGGCCGGGGAAAGAGGTGCTGGAGGTCCTAGCCCTGGGGGTGGACGTGACGGAGCGGAAGGAAGCGGAAATCCGGGAGGCCCGCTGGAGCGTGTTCCGCAAAAACCTCCTGCGGGTCTACGAAACCCTCATGGCCGAGGGGCTTTCCGAGTCCATCTTTGGGCTGATCCTCGAGGCCGCCCTGGAAACCCTTCCCACCGCCCAAGCAGGAAGCGTCACCGTTCTTAAAGAGGACGGCTGTTACCATTTCGTGGCGGCCAAGGGGTACAACCTGGATGCCCTGCGGCAAGTATGCCTACGCCCGGAGGAACCCCTCTCCCTCACCGGCCATCGGGAAGCCCAGGTTTTCACGTGGAAGGATCTAAAACGCTTTAACGCCCGCCTAGACGGGAAGAGGCGGAAGATTATGGAGGAGGCAGGAAGGGTGGATGAGATCCAGGCCATCCTCTCCGTACCCGTGTATCTGGGAGGGGAGCGCAAGGCCTTCTTGTACCTGGACAACTTTGAGCGGGAGGATGCCTTCTCCCCCTTGGACCTGGAGCTAGCCCAGGCCTTTGCCAGCCAGCTGGGCCTTTTCCTAAGGCGGCTTGAGCTGGAGGACCGAATCCAGCACTTGGCCTACCACGACCCCCTAACGGGCCTCCCCAACCGCCTTTTCTTCCTGGAGAAGTTAGCCCAGAGCCTCCGCAAGGAAGCCCGGCACCTTGCCATCCTGTACCTGGACCTGGACGGGCTCAAGCTGGTGAACGACCTGGAGGGGCACAGCGCCGGGGACGAGGTGCTAAGGGTCATGGCCGCCCGCTTCCGGGCCGCCCTCCGCCCCCGGGACCTGGTGGCCCGGCAAGGGGGGGATGAGTTTCTGGTCCTGGTCACCGGCATCAGGGAAGGCCGGGAAGCCCTCGCCATCGCCGAGCGGTTACTGGAGGTGGCCCGCCTACCTTGCCCCGTGGGGGAGCGGGTCTACCACCTCTCCACCTCCATCGGCATCGCCCTGGGGGAGGAAGGCCTCTCCCCCGGAGAGCTCCTGGCCCGGGCCGATATCGCCCTTTACCGGGCCAAAGGGGAAGGCAAGGACCGGCTGGCCTTCTTTGAACCCCATTGGCAAGAAGCCCTGCGGCGGGAAAACCATCTCCTAGAGGCGTTGCGGGAAGACCTAGAACGGGGCGAAGGGCTTTGGCTGGTCTACCAGCCCATCGTGGACCTGAGCACAGGGGAAACGGTGGCCCTCGAGGCCCTCCTGCGCTGGCGGCAGGCCCCGCCTTCCGAGCTCATCCCCCTGGCGGAGCGCCACCGCCTGATGCCGGAACTTGGCCGCTGGGTCCTGCACCAGGCCTGCCGGGAACAAGCCCTACACGGGCTTACGGTGCATGTGAACGTAAGCCCCCAAGAGCTCATGAACCCCTCCTACCCTTTTCAGGTGGCGGAGATCCTCGAGGAAACCGCCTGCCCGCCCAGCCGCCTGGTCCTGGAGATCACGGAAAGCTCCCTGATCCCCGACGAGCGAGGACGGGACGCCAACCGGGCCCTGCAGGCCCTCAGAAATCTGGGGGTGGGCATCTTCCTGGACGACTTCGGCTCGGGCTATTCCAGCCTGGAGCGCCTGGCCGAACTCCCCGTGAATGGGCTCAAGCTGGGCCAAGCCTTCACCCAGCGCCTGGGAAACCCTCCCGACCCCCAGAGCCCCACCGCCCGCCTGGTGGCGGCGGTGTTGGCCCTGGCCAAGGCCCTAGGCCTACAGGTAGTGGCCGAGGGGATAGAAAACGATGCGGTGTTGGCCTATCTGAGAGGTCTGGGTTTCCCCCTGGGCCAAGGGTACCTTCTTGGCCAACCCCGACGTATCTGATGCCACCCCACCCTGGCCTAAGCCATGGCGGGGTGGTATGAGGACCCCTGGGCCCTAAAGCCAGCCCAAAAGCCTCTTGGCCTCCTCGGAAAGCCGGTCCGGGGTCCAGGGCGGCTCAAAGGTGACCTCCACCTCCACCTCCTCCACCCCGGGGAGCCGGCTAAGGGCCTGGCGTACCGCATCCCCCATGCTGTCGTGCAGGGGGCAGCCTGGGGTGGTCAGGGTCATGCGCACGTAGGCCCTGGGCGGCTCCACTTGAAGCTCGTAGATAAGCCCCAGGTTCACCACATCCAAGCCCAGCTCCGGGTCGTAGACCGAACGCAAAAGGTTCCACGCCTGCTCTTCCAACGGGCTCATCGCCGCATCACCTCCCAAAGGGCATAGGCATGGGGGAAAGCCCCTAAGAAGTAGACCCACCCCGCCCAGGGGAAGAGGGGGACCAGCAAAGCCCCTAGGGCCAAAAGCCCCCCCGCCAGATACCCCGCCCCCTCGGGCAGCATCTCCTTGAGCATGGGGACCTTCTCTTTCCCCGCTTTAGGGGCATAGCGGTGGGTCCAGACCAAAAAGGGCAGGATCTTGTAGAGCATCCCCGTCACCACAAGCCCCACGAAGCCCAAGCCAAACCACAAGGCGGCCCACACGGGGTTAAAGGGCAGGGCGAAAAGGGCAAGGCCCAGGAAGAATAGCCCCGCAAGGTAGTGCCGCACCCCGATATCCAGGGTCTTTTTCATGCGGTTCTTGAGGATGCGCCAAGTATCGTAAAGGGCTAAGGCATAGGCTAGGAGAAGGAGAAGGTACCCAAGCCTCTCCCCCATGGCCAAGCCCAGAAGCCCCAGGTTAGCCGCCCAAAGAAGGAGCCCTAAGACCCTTTCGTCCACCCCGTGGGTAAGGGTGAACATGGAAAGAAGCTTGTAGCCCACCCCCAAGATGGAAAGGAGAAAGATGCCTCCCAGACCAGCTAGGAGATGCCAGGTAAGCCGCTCGGGGTCGTAGAAGCCGTACCGCTGGGAGAGGGCTTGCAAGAGTCCCAGTAAAGGGGTAAGGACCAGGTAGAAGACCACCCAGGCCAAGGCGGTGGCCACCCGGTTCCAGCGGGGGGCTAGGCGGAAGGTGAGGTAGGCGTGGTAAGCAAAGAAGCAGAGGGCCGAAAGCACCAAGGCCCCGCCTACCGGCACCAAGAAAAAAGCCTGGGTAAAACCCCAGGCCAGCAAAAAGACCCCTAGCCCCCAAAGGGCCATCACCGGATACCCCCACTCCGGGCGGTAAAGGGGCGCCTCGAGGACCACGGGCAAAAGCTGGTGCATGGCTCCGAGGAGCACCCCCACCCCAAAGCCCAGAAGGAACAGGTGGGCTACCGCCAAGCCCCAGGGGTGCCGGGGAGTAAGGATGGCCTCGGGATGGAAGGCCCAAAGCAAGAGGGCCACCAGCCAAAAGACCTCCCCCAGAAGGACGAACCCCAAGGGAATGGACAAGGGGATGACGCGGTTATGGGCGGTGACCATCATCGGCTTAATCCTGATTCTTTTACTCAGGATTCACCATGACCTAGGTCAATCAGCGGCCCGGAGGGAGAAGGGTAAGGCGATCCCCCTCCTTCAAAGGCGTAGCCAGACCCTGAAGGTAGCGCACATCCCGGCCGTTTAAGAGCACCGCCCAGCGGGGCCTAAGCCGCCAAAGGGTCTTGGGCTCAAGCCAAAGCCCCACCTCCTCCTCGGCCAGAAGGGCTTCCAGGGCCAGGTCCCTTAGGGCAGGGCTAATGGTGAACACCTTGCGTAGCGCCTCCTCCACATCCCCCGCCCGCAAGGAAACGGGCTTGGGTAAGGCGGGGTGGGCCAGGCCCAAGGCCTGGAAAGTTACGGTCACTTGCCCTTCCTTTAGGGCCATGGCGGCGTCAAACCCTTTGCGCATCACCTCCTCCTGGGCGGAAAGGTAAACGAGCCAGGGACGCACATCCCGCACCCTTTCCGCCAGATACTGCCCCACCTGGGCAAAGGAAAGGCCCACGTACTCCGGGGGGATGAAGGCCCCTTTGGGACCCAGGCCCCCATGCCAAAGCCCCGCCCGGTACACCTCCCGGGCGAACTCCACCGAGGTGTCCACCCCGATGGTGCGGGAAAGCCAAGCGGAGAAAAAGGCCCGCCTCAGGTAAAGCTCCTCCTCCTTAACCCTTCCCTCCCAGCCCAGGGCCCGGGCGGTGCCCGGGTGGCGGCTTAGGTGGTCATAGACCCCAGCCACGAAAGGTGCCGCACCTTCAAGAAGCCTCTCCGCATCCAGGCGCATGCCCCTCTTCTCCGCCTCCCCCAGCCCGCCAAAGGCCAGCAGCTCGGCCAGAACCTCCTCGGGCAGGGGCGGCAGGTCCAGGATGAGGACCTCCGTGGCCTCGGAAAAGGTAACCCCCGGCTTCATCCTCCCCTCCTTTCCCTTTCCTCGCGCATTTTCCTCAGCATATCCCCCGTGACCACCCGCCTACGCATGGCCCAGGCGAACACCAGGGTGGCGAGAAGCTGAAAGACACCGGAAAGCCCAAGCCAGGGGCGCAAACCCTCCTGCCCCAGGAGGTAAAGGGGCTCCAAGAAAAGCCTCAGGAGGAGGCCGGCATTGAGGAGGAAGAAGGTGAGGGCCTCGAGGGCATCCTGCCTCAAGCCCCCGGGCCTCGGCATCATCCAGTAAGCCACCCCCATCACCATCTGCAGGAAGAAGCCCACCAGCCCTGCGTGCACATGGGAAGGCCTAAGGGGTCCCACCAGGCTCGGGAAGAGATAGAAGAGGGTGCCCAAGAGGGCGGTGTAGACCAGGTATAAAAGCGCCGCCCGGATGAAGAGGAAGTGCCAAAAGCCCATGGGCCTTGGGGGCCTACCCTCCTTTCCGGATCAAGATCTTCACCTGCCCCGGGCCCAGGTCCTTGAGCAGATAGGCGTGCCCCTCCTCCTCGAGGCGGGCCAGGAGGTGCACGGGCCTACGCACGTGGTGGACCAGAAGCTTCTCCCCGGGCTTTAGCTGGGCGAGGGCCTCCAGCACCCGCATCATGGGCAAGGGGGGCTCGAGGTTCTCCTCAATGGAGACCTCCGCCTGATAGTTATCCCAATCCGCCTCGCTGAGTGGAACTAGACCAGCGGAGGTCTTCTGGCCCCCTTCCACCTTCACCCGGTAAAAGTGCGCCCGGTAGTGCCTCTCCCCAAGCCGTTCGCACCAGGCTAAGAAGCCTTGTTTTCCCAAGGCCCTGTAAAGGGGGATGGGCTCAAAGAGCACCTCCAGCACGAGCCTCTCCCCGGGCTTCACCTCCTTGGCCGCGGCCATGATGGCCTGGAAGGGCTCCCCACCCTGTTCCAGGATGGGCCGCACATCCAACCGAAATCCCACGGGAGCGGAAACCCAGGAAGGAGGTGGGGTGCCAAGGAGGCTTTCCACATCCTTGGCCTCCAGCACCTCTGGCGTGGCCTCCACCCCTAGGGCCCGGTTCAGCCAGGCCACCAGCTCTTCCGGCTTTAGGCCCCCTATCCTGGCCGCCTGGGCCACGGTAACCAGGCTGGGCATGGTCCTGCGCAGGATGGGATTCCTGAGCTTTTGGAAGGCCGGGCTTGCCTCCACCAGGACCGGAAGGAGCTCTGGCCAGCGCCTCAAGACCTCGGCCACTTTCATATCGGGCCGAACTACCTCTTGCCGATCCTCACCCGCCATACCTCAGGGCCCTCCTCCAGGTAAGCCCAGTCCACCTGCCCTGGCCTCTCCGCCATGAGCTGGTAATAGAGGGGCTTTGGGTCGTGGTCGTTGACCAGGACAAAGCCCTCCCCAGGCTTTAGGCTGTCAAAAAGGGCAAAGATCCTGGGGTGCCGTTCCCGCGGGGGTAGGGTGCGCACATCCAGCTCCATGCCCTTAAAATCCCTTATCCTCTTCTCCCCGGCCATGACTTGGGTCAAGGGAAGCCCCGGGCCTTGGGGCCCTGCCCCCTGCCGGGGCCCCACCCTGGCCATGGCCAGGGTGGGGTGGGATTAGCAAGGCTTCTCCGCCCCTTTCCGGGCGTAGTAGTACCAGTTCAGGAAAAGATTCAGGGCGTAGAAGACCATGAGGCCATAGAAGAAGGCGGTGAAGCCTCCGGTGACCCTCTGCGTATAAGCGGCCAGGGTGGAGAAGAGGAAAGGGCCATAGGCGGCTATGGCCGCGGTCCAACCGATGACCCCTCCTGCCTGCCTGGGCGGGAAGATCATGGGCATCTGCTTAAAGGTGCTGGCGTTCCCCACCCCGCTGAAGAAGAAAACCAGGAGCATGGCCAGGACAAAGAAGGCAAACTGTTCCAAAGACGTGGGGTGGGCGAAAAGGGTCACCAGGAGGGCGGAAAAGAAGAGGCCAATGGCCGAAACCTGGGTGACGATGGCCCCGCCAAAGCGGTCGGAAACGGGCCCAGCGACTACCCGGGCCAAGGAACCCACCAAAGGCCCCAGGAACGCATACCTCAAGGGGTCCGGAGCCCCGTCAAACTTCCCGTAAACCTCCCGGATCAGAAGGGGGAAGATGGCGGAAAACCCCGAGAAGGAGCCGAAGGTCATGATGTAGAGGCTGGTCATGATCCAGGTGTGCTTGTCGCGGAAAATATCAAATTGCTCCCGGAAGTTGGCTCGGACGGGAACGCTCCGCAAGTACACCCAGGCCAGCCAAGCCCCCACCAAGACCAAGGGCACCCAGAGGAAAGTGGCATTCTGAAGCCAGATGGGTTGGGACACCCCGGGCTTAGGGGTGAAGGTCTGAGGCCCCCCGAGAAGAGAACCAAAAAGGGCAAAGCCGATAACCCAGGGGGTTACGAACTGGACCACGGACACGCCAAAGTTGCCGATCCCTGCCTGCAACCCCAGGGCTGTCCCCTGGAGGCGCTTGGGAAAGAAGTAGCTGGTGGAGGGCATGAAGCCGGAAAAGTTCCCCCCGCCGATCCCCGCCAAAAAGGCCAGGAGCAGAAGGACCCAGTAGGGGGTTTCGGGGTTTTGTACGGCGAAGCCCCAGCCCAAGAGGGGGATGAGGAGGAGGAGGGTGGAGAAGGTCACCAGGTGCCGGGTGCCCAGGATGGGGGGCAAAAAGGTCCAGACGATGCGCAAGGTACCCCCTGCAAGCCCCGGCATGGCCGTAAGCCAGAAGAGCTGGGTGGTGGAAAGCTCAAACCCCACCTTGGGCAGGCGGACCACCAGGGCGCTCACCGCAAACCAGGTGATGAAGGCCAGGGTGAGGTTGAAGGTGGTGATCCAAAGGGTACGCCAGGCCAAGCCGGGGTCCCAGCGCTTAGGGTCTTCCGGGTTCCACTCACGAATCCAAGTCCCCTTGTAAACCTTTAGCATGGGCGATCTCCTTTCAGTTCGAACTCGTTCTTCAGCTGCTTGGCCTCCTGCTGCAGGAGCTGCAACACGGTAAGGTGCATCCAGAGGAAACTGATGCCCGCTAGGAGGAAAAGGACGAAGAAGGTCATCTGGGGCAGGCCGGTCCAGGCCTGGGCGTAGGCAAAGAGAGGGGGCAAGAAGAACCCGCCTAAGGCCCCCAGCATCCCCACCAACCCCCCCACCGCCCCCACGTCCTTGGGGAAGTAGGTGGGGATGTGCTTGTAGACCGCGGCCTTGCCGACCCCCATCCCCACGCCGATCAGGAAGACCAAAGCGGTGAAGAGCCAGACGTTCATGGTGAACTGCATGACCTCCTTGGTCCCCTGCTTGGTGTAAAGGACGATATGCCCCTCGGGCATCATGAGGATCCCGGAGGCCAGGAGGATAATGCCGAAGGTCCAGTACATGACCCGCCGAGCCCCAAAGCGGTCGGAAAGGTAGCCCCCAAAGGGCCTCAAAAGGCTTGCGGGGAAGATGAAAAGGGCGGTGAGGAGGGCGGCTTCATGAAGGGGCAGGCCGAAGACATCCACGTAGTACTTGGGAAGCCAGGCGCTCAAGGCCACGTAGGCCCCGAAGACCACCACGTAGTACAGGCTGAAGCGCCACACCCGGATGTGCTTAAGGGGCATCAGCATCTCCAGGAAAGGCCGCCCTTGGCCCGGGCGCTTGTCCTGCCCGGGGGTACCAAACCACATGAGGAGGCCCATCAGCACTAAAAGCACCGCATAGAGGAAGGGGATGAAGCGCCAGCCCCCGGGGATGAGCCCCCCCAGGTACCCCGCTGGGGGAATGCTCACGATGAGGGACGGGCCGATGAACTTGGTGACGCTGGCCCCCACGTTCCCCGCCCCGAAGAGGCCCAAGGCGAAGCCCTGCTGGTCCTTGGGGAACCAGGCGGAGTTCCAGGCGATGCCCACGCTAAAGGAGTTTCCAGCAAAGCCCACCAGGAAGGCGTAGAGGAGAAGCTCCTCGTAGCTTCCCGCCCGGGAGACCAGGTAGGCGGGGATGGCGGTGAAGAAGAGCATGAGGGTGAAAACCAGCCGCCCCCCGTAGCGGTCGGTGAGGATGCCGGCGAGAAGCCGCCACAGGGAGCCATTCAGGATGGCCACGGCCGAAAGCCAGGAAAGCTGGACATCGGTAAGACCAAACTCCTTGCGGATGGGCACCCCCAACACCCCAAACATCAGCCAGACCGCGAACATCAGGGTGAAGCCGATTGTGGAAAACCAGAGGACCCGGAGCCGGTCTGGACGCTCTTTTTCCAGTTGGATGGGATCATGGACCATGATTCACCCCGCCAGCTTGCGCACCCAGATGACGATCTGCCAGGGCCTGAGGACGTACCCCAAGGGAATGGTGATGATGTGCACCAACCGGGAGAAGGGGAAGACCGCCAGGAAGACCCAGAAGTTGAAGACGTGAAGCTGGGTCCAGAAGGGGAGATCAGCGATGAGTTCCGGCCTTGGCTTCAGGGTAAGGATGGACCAGAGGTAAGGGGTCATGACCGCGGGGAACCAGTAGCTGCCATAGCGGTAAAGAAGGGCGGTAAGGACCCCGGTAAGCGCCGAGATGAGGACCACCACCAACACCGCGTAATCCATGGGGGTGGAAGCCGCCCGTACCCGGGCCACGGAAAGCCTCCGGGTGAGGAGCACCCAGGTCCCCACCAAGGCCCAAAGCCCTAGGCCAAGCCCGGTGATCTCCAGAAGGTAGAGCCTTAAGGGCACCGCGTTCCAGAGGAGAAGCCCCTTGGGGATGAGGAGCGCCAGCAAGTGGCCAAGGAGCACCAGGACCAGTCCCCAGTGCATGGCGATGGAGCCGTAGAAGAGGCGCCTCTGCTCCAGGAGCTGGCTGGACTGGGCGGAAACGGAAAAGGGCCTATAGGCCATGCGGTAAGCGGTCACCACCACCGCCAAGGTGAGGGCGATGTAGGGGAAGATGCCGAAGAGAAGCGCGTTCCAGTTCATCCTTCACCTCCTAGCCAAATCCCCTTGCAAGGCCTCCTGAACCCCCTCGAGGACCAGGAGGTAGGGGTTCTTGGCATCCAGGGTCTTAAGGGTCTTGTGCATCTCGTTAAGGGCCTTGGGCAGGATCTCCAGAAGCTCGGGAAGGGGGTTTTCACACCGGGCCAGGTAGCGGAGCACGTTGGCCAGGTGGTCAGGAAGCTCGCTTCCCGGGTCCAAGGAGATCTCCCGGTAGGCCCGCACCAAAGCCGCCAAAAGCTCCCCCCGCTGGTAGCTCTCCCCGTAGACGGCAAAGCCCACATAAGGGGCCGTGGTGGGGGTAAGGTCAAGGGTGCGGGTGTAAAGCTCCTCCCACTCGCCCAAGGGGAGCTCCTCCACCTGGCGAAGAAAGCGTTCCAGCTTCGCCTTGGCCGGACCCCGGGGGCAGGCGATCCACCGCCGCCAAAGCTCCTCCAAGCGCCCCGGCATGGGGTAGTCCAAGGCCAGGGCCAGGGTTTCCAAAAGGGTGGCCTTGCCCATGGTCTCCTCCTACTCGCCCCGCACGGGCGGCTGGATGTAGCCAAAGCCCGTCTCCCCCTTGTGGGCCAGGGGGTCCTTCCAAACCTCCGCCGCCATCTCCCGGTGGTAGGGGGGCAGCACGAAGCGCTCCTCCAGGGTGGGCAGGGTGGTGAGGCGGTAGATGGCCTCGGCCTCCTCGAGGGTGAGTCCGGCCTCCCGCAAGACCTTCTGGGCCCTTTCCGTGACGCCGCCCTCTAGGCTTTCCTGCCGTTTCAGGATGCGCACCGCCAGCATCTTCTTGAGGGCGGGCACGATGAGGCTTTCGTTGCCAGCTGTGAAGAGGTTCGCCAAGTACTTCACCGGCATCCTGGCCTTTTCCAGGTTTTCGTAGACCTCAAAGTCCAGATCCGTTTCCGGGATGTCCAGCCGCACCAGCCCCTCCCTCCCCTTGCCCGCCCTCAAGGCCTTCTCCAGGGTGGAGACCACTGGGGAAAGGGGTGGGACGTAGAACATCATGGCCAGGGTGCGGTACTCGGGGTGCAAGGGGAAGGCGAGCCGCCAGATCTTCACGAACTTGTAGATGGGGGAGTTTTGCGCGGCTTTGATCCACCCATCGTCGATGCCTTCCGCCTTGGCAGCGGCGATGACCTCAGGGTCAAAGGGATCCAAGATGATGGAGAGCTGGGACTCCACCAGCCGGTCGTCGGGCACCATGGCCGCCTCGGGGATGCGGTCGGCATCGTAGAGGAGGACCCCCATGTAGCGGATCCGCCCCACGCAGGAGTGGGCGCAGGCCGGGGCCTGGCCGGTTTCCAACCGGGGGAAGCAGAGGATGCACTTTTCGCTTTTACCGGTAGCCCAGTTGTAGTAGACCTTCTTGTAGGGGCAGGCGGCCACGCACATCCGCCAGGCCTTGCACTTGTTCTCGTTGACCAGGACCACCCCGTCCTCCGCCCGCTTGTAGATGGCCCCGGTGGGGCAGGCGGCCACGCAAGCCGGATTCAGGCAGTGGTTGCAGATGCGGGGCAGGTACTGGAAGACCACCCCCTCGATCTCGGAAAGCTGGGCCCGCACCTCGGGGTCCAAGCCCCTTAGGTTAGGGTCGTTTTGGGCGTAAAGGGGGCTTCCCCCCAGGTCGTCGTCCCAGTTGGGGCCGGAAGCGGGGGTCATCACCTCCCCGGTGATCATGGAAACGGGAACCGCGGTGGGCTGGTCCTCCCCTTCTGGGCTGGTGAAGAGGTCGCTATAGCGGAAGGTGTAAGGGTCGTAGTAGTCGTCTATGGAGGGTAAGGCGGGGTTGAAGAAAAGGCGGAAAAGCCCCTGGGTGCGGGAGTGCAGGCGAAGGTCCAGGTGGCCGTCCTTATACTCCCAGCCCCCCTTGAAGCGGTCCTGGTCCTCCCAACCCGTGGGGTAGCCGGCACCGGGCCGGGTCTCCACGTTGTTCCACCACATGTACTCCGCGCCCTTGCGGTCGGTCCAGAGGTTCTTGCAGGCGATGGAGCAGGTGTGGCAGCCGATGCACTTGTCCAGGTGGAAGAGCATGGACATGTGGGTTCTAACCTTCATGGCGTTCCTCCTTCACCACTCCGGGGGCCGCTCCAGCTTGCGCACGAAGACCCAGGTATCCCGGTTCACCCCCACCGGCCCCCAGTAGTTGAAGGCGTAGGTGAACTGGGCGTAGCCGCCCGACATCAGCACGGGCTTGAGGCGGGCCCGGGTGATGGAGTTGTTCATGCCGGCCCGCTTGCCCCTTAAGGGGCTTTTGGGGATGCCCACCGTGCGCTCGGTGGCGTGGTAGACGAAGACCGTTCCCCTGGGGATGCGGGCAGAAACGATGGCCCTTTGCACGAAGACCCCGTTGTCGTTGAAAAGCTCCACCCAGTCGTTGTCCCTAATGCCCAGTTCCGCGGCATCCTTATCGTTGAGCCAGACCGGGTACCCGCCCCGGGAAAGGGTCATCATGCGGTGGTTCTCCGAGTAGGTGGAGTGGATGGACCACTTCCCGTGGGGGGTGATGTAGTTAAGGAGCTTGCCCTGGGCCTCCTTAAGGGTCTTTTCCGTTTCCTGGAGCATGTGGACTTCGGGCCTGGGCTTGTAGGTGGGCAGGTGCTCGCCGAAGGCCAGGTAGTTGGGGTGGTCCAGGTAGAAGTGCTGCCTGCCGGTGAGGGTGCGCCAGGGGACGAGGCGCTCCACGTTTAGGGTGTAGGGGCTATAGGCCCGCCCCTGGTTGATGATGGCGCTCCAGGTGGGGGTGGTGAGCTGACGGCGAGGCTGGGCCACAAGGTCCTTGAAGGAAATGCGCACGTGGCGGTTCCCCTCGGCCAGGTCGGTGAGCCTGACCCCGGTCTTCTTCTCCTCGTCCGAAAAGGCCCTGTAGGCCAGCTCCCCGTTGGAAACCGGGTCCAAGAAGAGGATGGCCTCCGCCACCTGGCGGGCTTCCTCGAGGCTCGGCCGCTTCTCCCCCTGGAACACCCTGGGCTGGCGTTCCGCCAACTCCTTGTAGAAGTCCTCCACCGGGATGGTAAGCCCGTGCATTCCCACCCCCACCTTCTCCACCACCGGCCCCAGGGTGACCATCTTCTCGTAAAGCTGGGTGTAGTCCCGCTCCACCACCCGGAACTTGGGCATGGTCTTGCCGGGGATGGGCTCCACCTCGCCCTTTTTCCAGTCCCAGTCCTCGGTCTGGGCCAGCTCGTCTGGGGTGTCGTGCTGCAGGGGGATCATCACGATGTCCCTCACCGGGGTAGGCAGGTGGACCCGGGCCAGTTCGGAAACCTTCTTGGCGATGGCCTTAAAGATCTCCCAGTCCGGCTTGGACTCCCAGGAGGGGGGCACCGCCGCCTGCAGGGGGTTGATGAAGGTGTGGAGGTCGGTGGTGTTGAGGTCGTCCTTTTCGTACCAGGTGGCGGCGGGGAGGACGATATCGGAGTAGAGGGCGCTGGTGTCCATGCGGAAGTTGAGGTCCACCACCAGGTCCAGCTTCCCCTCGGGGGCCGGCTTGCGGTAAACCACTTCCTGGACTTGCCCTTCCGCCTTTTCCTCGGCAACGGCGTTGGTGTGGGTGCCCAGGTAGTGCTTCAGGAAGTACTCGTGTCCCTTGGCGCTGGTGCCGATGGCGTTCCCCCGCCAGATGAACCAGACCCTAGGCCAGTTCTCGGGAGCGTCGGGGTCCTCCACGGCTAGCCTCAGCTCCCCCCGCTTAAGGGCCTCCACCACATACTGGACGATCTCCGCCTCGGTCCTGGCCCCCCTGGCCTCGGCCTCTTTGACCACCTCCAAGGGGCTTCTGTTGAACTGGGGGAAGAAGGGAAGCCACCCCTTGCGCACCGCCCGCACCTGGTGGTCAATGGTATGGTCCGTTAAACCCACCGCCGTCTTGTCGTAGGTGGAGAAGCCCCTCTCGTAGCGCCACTGGTCGGAGTGAACGTAGTGGAAGCTGGGGGTGTTCTGCTGCCTCGGGGGGTAGCCCCAGTCGGTGGCGAAGGCGATGGGGCCCCAAGCAGCCTGGTTGGCCAGCTTCTCCTGCCCCACATAGTGGGCCAGGCCTCCGCCGTTTACCCCCACGCTTCCCGTGAGCATCAGGGCCACGATCCCCGCCCGGTACATGAGGTTGTTGTGGTACCAGTGGTTGACCCCGGCCCCCACGATGATGAGGTTCTTACCCCGGGTCTTGAGGCCGTTTTCCGCCCAGGAACGGGCGTACTTAAGGAGGGTGTCCCGGTGGATCCCGGTCCACTTCTCCTGCCAGGCGGGGGTGTAGGGAAGGTCCTCCTCGTAGCCCTTGGGGTAATCCCCAGGCAGGCCCCGTCCCACCCCGAACTGGGCCATGAGGAGGTCAAAGACCGTGGCCACCGCCACCTTTTCTCCCTCTTTGGTGACCACGTACTTGACGGGCACGCCCCGCTTCAGTTTCCGGTCAGAGGAGAAGTCGTCGAACTCCAGAAGGAGGACCTCATCCTCCACCCCTAGGAGGCTCAAGCGGGGAGTTAGGGGCTCACCCGTCTTGGGGTCTTCCAACTTCAGGTTCCACTTGCCCTTCTCCTTCTGCCAGCGGAAGCCAATGGTGCCCCCAGGCATCCTGGGGCCCTTGGCCTCATCCCAAAGGAGGAGCTTGAAATCCCCGTTTTCCTCCTCGGCGTATTCGGAAAGGCGGTTCGCCCTGAGGTAGCGCCCTGGGCGGCCGTTTTGGATCTCAATCAAGAGGGGGGCATCGGTGTAGCGCTTCAGGTAGTCCAGGAAATAGGGCACCTCCCGCTCCGCGTAGTACTCCTTGAGGAGGACGTGGTTCACCGCCATCCAGAAGGCACCGTCCTGGCCGGGGTTGATGGGGATCCACCAGTCGGCGTACTTGGCAACCTGGGAGAAGTCGGGGCTAAAGACGGTGAGCTTGGCCCCGGCGTGGCGCACCTCGGAGATGAAGTGGGTGTCGGGGGTGCGGGTCATGTTGAGGTTGGAGCCCATCACCGCGATGAAACGGGCGTTGTACCAGTCGGCGGACTCGTGGACGTCGGTCTGCTCCCCCCAGATCTCGGGCGAGGCGTTGGGCAGGTCGCAGTACCAGTCGTAGAAGCTTAAGGGTACCCCGCCCAAAAGGGAGAGGAAGCGGCTTCCCGCGGCATAGGAGATCTGGCTCATGGCGGGGATGGGGGAAAAGCCGATGACCCTATCCGGCCCGTAGCGCTTCACCGTGGAGACCACCGCGGCGGCGATGATCTCCAGCACTTCATCCCACCTGGCCCGCCTGAAGCCTCCTTTACCCCGGGCCTTCTGGTAGCGCTTGCGTTTGTGGGGGTCGCCCTGGATGGCCTCCCAGGCGGCCACAGGATCGGGGTGTTGCTTTTTGGCCTCCCGATACAAGTCCAGAAGGGCCCCTTTGGCGTAGGGGTACTTCACCCGGATGGGGCTATAGAGGTACCAGCTGAAGCTGATGCCCCGCTGGCAACCCCGGGGCTCGTAGGGGGGAAGGCCGGCCTCGAGGCTAGGGTAATCCGTGGCCTGGAGCTCCCAGGTGACCACCCCGTCCTTGACGAAGACCTCCCAGGAGCAGGAACCGGTGCAGTTCACCCCGTGGGTGGTGCGCACCCTCTTGTCGTGCTGGAAGCGGTTGCGGTAGAACTCCTCCCACTTCCTCTCCGCCGGGCTCTCAATTTCCTTGATCCAACCGTCCATGTTTACCTCCTAAGCTGGCTTTGGATGCGCTCCGCCAGGCTTTTGGGACGGAGCTGCCAAAGGATGGCTTGGTAGAGGAGAAGAACCCCCAGCACCACTAGGCCCGCCACCAAGAACCGGCCCAGATACGAGGAAAAAGGCCTGGGGACCTCGTTGGACACCTGCGCCAAGAAGGCGGCCACGGCCGCGGCCTCGGCCTCGGTCAAGGGCTTTCCCCTGTAGGCCTCCCGCATCACGGGGAAGGCGGGGTTTTGCAAAAGGGCGGCAAGCCCCGCCTCACCCCCCAAACGCTTGGCCGCGTCCGTGAGGTCCTTACCCATGGACCCTCCACCCAGGAAGCCCACCCCGGCCACCGTATGGCAGGCCTGGCAGGGGGCCCCGCCGTTTTGCAAGGGCCTCTCTCCCAGGTACAGGGCCCGGCCTAAGGCGGGATCCCCCTGGACCTGAGGCGCGGGCGCTCTGGCCTCAGCTTGGGCACCGGATAAGCCCTTTAGATACTGGGCTATGGCCCGGGCCTGGGCCTCGGAGACCTGGGACATGGGAGGCATGACCCCGCTATAGCTCATCCCCCCTACCTCCAGGGGGCCAGAAAGCCCTTCCCGCACCACCTTCAGCACATAGGCCTCATCCTGGACCCGGGGGTTCCCCGCCAAAGGAGGTATGGCCCCGGGGATCCCCTTGGCTTCCGGCCCGTGGCAAGCCGCGCAATGCTGGCCGTATAGGGCCTTTCCGTCTTGGGCCAGCGCCCAGGAGAAGAGCAGGAGCAGGGCCAAGGGATAGAAGCTTTTGCCCGTCATCCTCACCTCCGCGTACCAGGATGGCAAGGGGTCCTTGCGTTCACTGGCAGGGCTCGGGACATATGTCCTAGCGGAAAGGAAGCTACACTGAAGGAGGATGAAGCCCCTGGCCCGGATCCGGCTGGACCCCGAAGGGAGGGCTACGCCCCTCGGGGCCGACCCCTCTTTAGGCCTGGAGGGAAGTGGCCTCCCCTGCGCCCTCCTGGTTCAAGGCCAAGACCCCTTCGGCCGCCCCCTCTGCGCGCGGTGCCCCGTGCAGCGGGAACTTAAACGGGGAGCCTACCGGGCCAGCACCCCCTTGGTGGTTAAAGGTCGGCGTCTTCGCTGCCAGGGGTACCGGGAGAGGGAAGGGTTTTTGGTGGAACTCTACCCCGAGCGGGCCGAGCCCCCGGACCTTCTTCTGGAACTTTCCCGTCTAACGCGGCATCTCTTGCATAACCCCGATGGGTTGCCCCAGGCCCTCGAGGACTTCCTCCGTACCTTGCGCCAAGCCCTGGACATGGAAGCGGCCGAGCTCTTCCTGGCGGATCCCGAGGGACGCCACCTGATCCTGACGGCTTATGAGGGTCTCCACCGCGAGGCCTTTTTGGAAAGACCGTGGTTCCAGCTGGGCGAAGGCTACCCCGGTATCGTGGCCTTAAGGCGTGAACCCCTGATCACCCATACCCTTGGGGAAGACCGCCGTTATTTACGGCAAAAGGTCAAACAGCTGGGCTACCAGACCTATATCTGCTACCCCCTTGAACTTCCCCAAGGGCTTATCGGGGTCCTGAATCTGGCCTCCCGCAACCCGCAGCTGGACCACAAAGATTCTTTGGAAACGCTTTCCCGCATCGCTCCCCTCTTCGCCAGTACCCTTTACACCCTCCTCACCCGGTTAGGGGAAGTGGGCTTAGAGGCCCTCCACCAACACCTCTACCGGGGCGAGGTCTCCGAGGCCCGCTTGGCCTTCCTTAAGGAAATCCGGCAGCTCACCCAAGCCACGGGGATCCGGGTGGTGGCCCGGGGTGGGGAGAGATGGGAGCTGGGCCTGGTTCCCGCCTGTGCCATGCAGGACTGCCCCGCTTGGAAAGGCCAGGTGGTAGGTCACAAGAACGGGCTCCCTGACTGCCCAGAGGCCCAGGGACGTCCCAGGACCTGCCTTCCCCTTTGGGCCCGGGGGGAAGTGGTGGCCATGGTTACCCTGTTCCACGCCCACCCTCCCAAACCCGCCACCCGCCCAGCCGCTCCCGCCCTTTGGTTTTCCCGCCTGGCGACCCCCTTTCTCTTCCCCTCCTTGTTCCAGGAAAAGGCCCAGGCCCCGGAGCTGGAGATCTACGCCCTGGGGCAGTTCCGCCTAAGGTACCGTGGAAAGGCACTGACTCCCAAAAGCTTTGGGCGAAGCGGGGCGTTCCAGCTTTTCAAGTATCTATTAGCCAACAAGGACCGGGCCCTTTACATGGAGGACATCTGCGAAACCCTCTGGCCCGAACTGCCGCCGGACCGGGCACGGCAGGAGTTGTACACACAGATCTACCACATTCGCAAAACCCTCCCCGGCATCGTGGAGCGCGAAGGGGACTACTACCGGCTTAGGCTTCCCGAGGACCGCTTCCTGGACTTTGAGCGCTTTGAGGAACTCATGCGCAAGGCCGATCTGGAGGAAGGACTCTCCGCCTTCAAAACCCTCAGGCAGGCCCTGGATCTCTACAAGGGCCCCCTCTTCGGGGATGATCCCTACGGGGAATGGGCGGAGGCGGAGAGGAGTTATCTTCAGGACCGGGCCCTTTCCGGACTCCTCCGGTTGGGCGAGCTGGCCGAGGCTTTAGGCTACGTAGAGGTAGCTAAAGAAGCCTATGCCCGGGCCCTAAAGCTGGAGCCTTATCTAGAAGAAGCCCAAAAGCGCTTGAGCCTTCTAAAGGGGTAGGGATGGATCTTAAACAGGTTCCCCTTTTCCGGGATTTGGCTTATCAGGACCTTGAAGCCATAGGGCAGGAAGCCTGGGCTAGGCAGTTGAAACGGGGCGAGATGCTCTTCCTGGAGGGGGAGCCCGTACACGCCCTCTTCGTGGTGGAGAAGGGCTTGATTAAGGTGTACAAGCTGGACCCAGAAGGACGCAAGCAGGTGGTGTTGCACCTGGAAGGACCGGGGCGGGTCCTGGCCGAGGTAGCCCTATTCCTGGACCGGCCCACCTACCCCGCCAGCGCCGAGGCCCTGGAGGAAAGCCAGGTCCTGGTCATCCCCAAGGAGCGCTTCTTCCAGCTGGTGGAGGCCCGTCCCCCCTTGGCCCGGGCCTTGATCCGCTACCTGGCCCGTCGCCAGGGGCAGCTACTGCACCTTTTGGACCGTCTGGTTTTCCATGAGGTGCGGGAAAGGCTCGGCGAGTACCTTCTAGAGCGCCTCCAGCAGGAAGGACAGGGGTTTACCCTCCCCACCAATCCCGAGCTGGCTGCCCTTTTGGGTACCATCCCCGAGGCCGTTTCTCGCAACCTAGGGCAACTCTACCGCCAGGGCCTCATCCGGCTTAAGGGACGGCAGGTGGAGATTCCGGATCCCCAGGCCCTCGCAGACCTCATAAAGTGATGCCGTTTCGCTATACCGTATACCGTGCAGAAAGGATGTGCTGGGGCCTTGGCATTACGCCCTTTCCGGGCGAAGCTTCGTGGGAGACCCGTAGACCTTTTGGCAAAGCCCCCATCCCTTTTGGATCCCTTGGGCCGCGAGGGCTTAGCCCTTGGGTGCCCCAATCGCGGATTCCATCGCTGAGAACGGTAGGAGGCACCTGGCTCCTGCGAACGGACTTCCGGTATGACCCGGGTCATGGACAAGATGTCCCTACCAACCTAGCCTGGATTTATGGCTGCAGGCGATTTCTCCTTCCAACCCCAGTACGGGAAACTCGTTTCCTATGACAAGGAACGCTTTAACGCCATCCCCCTTGGAGAGGGAGCACACCTTAAAGCCCTACTCACCGCTTTTCTTCCCGGGCAGTTCATTCCCCTGCACACCCCTGGTGTAGACCTGGCCCTTTTGGTCCTCAGAGGAAGGGGATGGCTGGTAGTAGAGGAAAGGGAAATCGAACTTGCCCCAGGTAGCGTCGCCTTGGTGCCCAAAGGAACCCGGCGGGGGATCCGTGCCACCACCAAGATGGTCCTCTTCCAGGTGGTGGCCCCACCACCAAAGGAAGCCGATCATGCCGAGGTGCAAAGGAAGTTAACAAAGGGGGTGTTTTGAAAGGAGACTTATGGTAACCCTTTTTCAAGGCAAGCTCCTGATACGTCCCGGAGGCAGGCTCCGGATCCTAGACTTGGAACCAGGAAAAGAGGTTTCCCTGGAGGTCAAAAGGGGTGAGGACGTCCTCCTGGCCCCCCTTAGGGGAAGGCTGCGGCTCCTCTTTTGGAGGAAGGCCTTTGAGTTGGAGGCTGGAGAAATAGCCCGCCTTTACCGGGGCAGGCTTATCCTGAAGGCCCCCGAGGGGGCGAGGGCCCTCCTGATTACCTTAGGGGTTTCCTCTGAAACCCTGGCCCAGGACCACAAACGCCTCCTGACCCTCCTCGAGGCCCTTCCCTCTAGGGAAGCGGCGGAGGCCTTAGCTCGAAAACTGGAAGAACACATCGCCAAGGAGGAAACCCTTTACTACCCCACCCTGTCCCCAGGAAAGTTAAAGGAACGGCTTCTCGAGCACAGACTCCTAAGGGAACTTCTGGCAGAACTTCTCACCACCCTGAAGGAAAACCGGCCTACTGAAGGTGTTGTCCAGCGGTTCAAGACGGCTCTCCTCGCCCACTCCGAGGCGGAACTGGCGAGTTAAGGGGTTCCATAAGGGCTGGTATTCTGGACACCGGCCCTTGCGGGAGAATCCGCACCCCCGGCTCCCGGAAGAAATACGAGTAGGCCCAGTCTAAAAGGACCAGGAGCCGGTTGCGAAAACCTGCCAGTTCCGTTAGGTGTATCAGGGCCCAAAGGAGCCAGGCGGGAAAGCCTGAAAGGTCCATCCCTGCTATCTGGGCCACGGCTTGGTTGCGCCCGATCACCGCCAGCTGCCCACGATCTCGGTACCGGAAGGGCAAAGGTTCTTTCCCGTGCAAGCTTCGCACCAGATTAAGGGCAGCGTGACGTCCCTCCTGAAGAGCCACAACCAGGGTTTTACAAGCCAGGCGGTTTCGTCCGTTGATGGTCATGGCATCCGACCCACAGACACCCTGACCGCAGGAGTAACGGAAACTTAGGGTACCGTCTATCTCGCTTTTGACCCTCAGCAGAAGATCCAGCACTCGTTCCCGCGGTTCAGCCTCCAAAGTATACCGGGCCCAGTAGGAACCGCCCCCAGAATTCATCCTGCGAATCGCCAACCTCACCCTCATGGTTTCTCTACCCAAAAGCGATGGTAACGAAAGGGGAAAAATCCCCGCCTCTCATGCTTGAGAAGCCGGTAGCCATACTTCAAGGCCCACGCAGGTACCTCATAAGGGGCATAGACATCCCGGGAAAGGAGCTCGAGAACCGTACCAGAAGGTAGGCTTTCCATCACCTCCGTAGCCCGGATCAAACCCAAGGCACAAGGGGTTTTACGATTATCCAGGCGCTTTAGAGGGCGTACTCTAAGGTCATCCAAGTTGCACACGCCCCTTACAGGAGAACACTGGCGGTACAGGGGACAGGTGATGAAGATGACCACCAAAGCCAGGATGAAACCCAGCTTCAGGGGGATGAGCATGAAGGGGAACTTCCCCCAAGCCTCGAGGGGTAGGCGGTACCCAGCGGCCATGAAGAATCCCGTGAACAGAAGGGTGGGAAGCGCCAAACGCACTACGAAGCGGAAACGTTCTAGCTGCCGGGCCCCAGCTACCACCGCTTGCACATATGGATGGCGTATGCCCACGGGAACATTCACTAAGAGGTTGAAAAGCGCCCCACCCAACCAAAGGCCAAAGGCGCTGAGGTGTAGGGCCCGCAAGGCCGAGGGCCAAAGACCTTGGGTATCCCGCTCCGCCCAAAACAGGGTGAGGGCTAGGGAAAGCCCCAAGGCTAGCCCTGGCCTACCCAGCCACAGTCCCAATCCAAGGAACACTTGTGCAAGGGACATATATCCCCAAGCGGGACCGAGATAAGGAAAAAGCGCCAGAGATGGGCTCAGTAGTACAAGGACCAGACCCAAGGGCTGGGCCAAGCGTTTCCAAACCGCTTGTTCCTCCGCCAAAAAAGCCTGGGCCTCCGCTCCCAGATCCTTTTCCTCGCGCAGGTAAAGGGTACGCCAGGCACTGAAACCTAAGGCTAAGGCCAAAAGCCAAAGGAGAAGCCAACGTAGCAAAAGGGCAGGAAGGGAGAGGCCTAGGTGGAGGCCAGTAAAAACTGCCCCTGCCAAGGAAGCAAGGGATATAAGGGTAAAGGCCACTTTGGGCAAGAAGGGTACCTCCTGCCGCACCTCCACCACCGGGCTCAACATCAGCTTTCCTCCAACACGTGCACGTTGGGCAAGGTCTGGGCCCACTCGCGGTTCTTCTTTATGTAAACCCTCCACTCCTCGGGGACATCCTCCTCAGGGTAGATGGCGTTCACCGGACAGGCAGGCACACAGGCCCCGCAGTCAATGCACTCGTCCGGGTGGATGTAAAGCTGCTCGCCAGCATCGTAGATGCATTCCACCGGACAAACCTCCTGGCAAGAACGGTCCTT